>CAZDZB010000001.1:0-24753 GCA_964509795.1 uncultured Christensenellaceae bacterium
CCGATTTGTGAAACGGTCATATGGGATTCATCTATTATAAGCAAAAAATCATCCGGAAAATAATCAAGTAAAGTAAATGAAGGCTCGCCTATCTGCCTTTTATCGAAATATCGCGAATAGTTTTCAATGCCGCTGCAGTATCCAAGCTCACGCATCATTTCAATGTCAAACATAGTGCGCTGCTGTATCCTCTGTGCTTCAATGAGCTTACCCTGCTCCTCGAATTCCTGCACCTGTATCTTTAAATCCCGTTCGATGTTTTCAATGGCTTCTGCCATGCTCTCTTTATTCATCACATAGTGTGAAGCCGGAAAGATAGCAACATGTTTTCTTTGGTTCAGCACCTTGCCAGTAACCACTTCAATGTCTGAAATCCTCTCGATTTCATCCCCAAAAAATTCAACCCTTACAGCTTTTTCTGTGGAATATGATTGATAAATTTCCAGCACATCGCCGCGCACCCTGAAAGTCCCTCTCTGAAAATCTATATCGTTTCTTTCGTATTGAATGTCAATAAGCTTGTGCACCACTTCATCCCTTGATTTGTTCATTCCCGGGCGCAAAGATATGCTCATGTCAAGATATTCTTTTGGATCACCAAGAGAATAAATGCAGGACACGCTCGCAACTACAATTACATCCCGCCTTTCCTGCAAAGAGGATGTAGCCGAATGGCGAAGTTTATCTATTTCATCGTTTATTGAAGCATCCTTTTCTATATATGTATCACTTGACGGGACGTACGCTTCCGGCTGGTAATAATCATAATAGCTTACGAAGTATTCAACAGCATTTTCAGGGAAAAACTGCCTTAGTTCACTGCAAAGCTGGGCCGCAAGTGTTTTGTTGTGAGCTATAACCAAAGCAGGCCTTTGAACATTTTCAATTACATTAGCAATAGTAAATGTCTTTCCTGATCCTGTCACCCCCAAAAGTATCTGAGATGCCAGGCCGTCATTAATGCCGGCGGTCAGCTGCTTTATTGCCTCCGGCTGGTCACCTGAGGGTTTAAAGTCAGCTTTTATTTTAAATTCGTTCATAATAATTCCTTAAATACAGCAAAAAGATTACAGGTGGTATTATAACATATAATCATAAAAATGTGAACATTTATTCGTAATATTAAACATTATATTCAAGTGAGCTTCATATTCATGCCTTTTATTACGGTAAAAAAACACATTATTAGATAAAAAAATTATATGCTGAATAAAATAAGCTGCTTATCGAAAACAGCTTACTTAAAGTTTATTTATTTTCACCAAGCCGGAATGTGCTGTGCAGCGCATTTACCGCCTTTTTCTCATCCTCTTCTCTTACAAGGCATGAAATGTGCATATTGGAGTCAGCAGACTGGAGTATTTCACATCCAGCATCCAGCAATGACCTCACAATCGTTGCCATTACGCCGGGAACGCCGTGCATCTTGGTTCCTATTGCAGTAATCTTGCACAAATTCTCGATTATTAAATAATCCAGACTTTTGCTTTCAAAAATCTCTTTTGCTTTTTTTATGTCATTCATATCTATTGTAAAAACAAAGCTGTCAACAAATATGTTAATTAAATCGATACTTATTCCTTTTTTCGCCATCTCGTTTAATATAAGTGAATCTTCATTTTCTTTAATCTTGTTTATTTTTACCTGTGCTCTGTTCTTCATGCTGGCAACAGAAGTAATCACGCTGAAATTATTCCTCGTTTCATTAACAGATACATCATGCCCGATTTTAGTTCCCGGTGTCTCATTAAACGTATTTTTAATATACATATCAACTTCTCCTCTCAATGCCGCCTCAACCGCTCTGGGGTGTATCACTTTGGCTCCCTGCTGAGCCATCTGCAGAACTTCGCCTGCGTACATTTCACCAATAATTTGGGCATCCTTCACTATTCTGGGGTCAGCAGTCATTATTCCGTCGACATCGGTAAATATATCAACCCTCTCTGCCTTAAGCGCTGAGGCAATCAACACAGCGGAAGTGTCGCTTCCTCCCCTGCCCAATGTAGTTATCTCTATGCCATCATGCAGTCCCTGAAACCCGGTAACTACAGGTATAATATTGTTTTTCAGCAGTGTATGAATATAATTACCGTCAATGTATTCACACATAGCATTTCCGCATTCACCGTTTGTCACAATCCCCGCCTGGAATCCCGTAACGGCACTTGCCTTGTAACCCATAGTATTAAGAAGCGACGATAAAACTACAGAAGAAATTATTTCCCCGCAAGACATCAATAAATCCATATCTCTCTTTTGGGCTTTACTTCCGTTTACAAGTTCAAGCAAGGTATCAGTCGCATATGGGTCACCTAATCTTCCCATCGCAGACACTACAGCAACAACTTTATTTCCTTTTTTAATCTCGTTTATTATTTTTTGTCCGCAGAGCCTCCTGCTGTCTTCAGTCCTTACAGAAGTCCCTCCGAATTTCTGGACTATTATGTTCATAATTTCTCCCGACTAAACTTTTTGTCAGTTTACTTAAAATTTATTAAAAACTGTTTTACAGCTTTTTTCTCAAAATATCATTTTTGCAACCGTGCGTCATATCCCTCTTTTGAAGAAAGCCCTTCCTGTCTGTCGAAGTTTTCTTTGTTTTTATCCATGTACATTGCGAATAACTCCTCAGCACTCATATCGTAAACCAGGCACATGCTAACAAAAAAATGAAGTATGTCCACCAGTTCTTCTTTAACAAGGCGTTCATCGACTTCTTTTTTATTTTTCCACCACTTGAAATTAACCTCATCTAAAAGCTCTGCCAATTCAGAAATCATTGCCAATGTCTGCTTTTGTATCCACTCTTCTTTTTTTATATCGTGCAGATTCCTTCGAGTTACTATATCAGAATTCAGCTGCTTCTGCATATCAAATATTTTTTCAAGTTTATCCAACATAGCCTCCTTAAAATGCCTTTTCCGCTTTTTCCGGCGGATTTACGACAATCCGCCAGTCCAAGTCTCCTCTTTCCAGCCCTTTAATAAGAACTTCGGCGGATGCCAGGTTAGTAGCCAGAGGAATATTATGAACGTCGCACAGCCGTAACAAAGCAGAAACATCCGGTTCATGCGGCTGGGCTGTCAATGGGTCACGCAGAAAAACCACCAGGTCAATTTCATCATATGCTATTCTTGATCCGATTTGCTGGTCGCCTCCCAATGGCCCGGATAAAAACCTGTGTATTTCAAGATTGGTTGCTTCGCTTATCTTCAGTCCGGTAGTTCCTGTCGCACATAAATGGTGATTCTGCAGTATCTTTTTATACGCAACGCAGAAATTCACCATATCTTCTTTCTTTTTGTCATGCGCTATAAGTGCAATATTCATTTTCTCCTCTTTTCTAAAAACAATAATATTTAACTACCGAAACGTCAGCGTATTGGCTTTAGCGGCTGATTTTCTCCTCATCCACACGCATTCAACCAGCCCGATTCCCATCATGTTTGTAATCATTGACGAACCGCCGTACGAGAAAAACGGAAGAGGTATTCCAGTAACCGGCATTATTCCAATTGACATTCCTATGTTTTCAAAAATATGTATAAACATCATTGCCGCTACGCCGATTATTAGCAAAGAACCGAATTTGTCTTCCACCTTTGTCGCCATGTATACCAGCCTGAATATAAGCGCCGCAAATAACAAAACTATAAAAGATGTGCCCCAAAATCCCAAGGTTTCACCCGTTACGGCAAATATAAAGTCACTCTCCTGAACCGGAATGTAGTTAAGCTGGCTCATCGCTATGGGATTAAAAAAACCCTTTCCCAGCATCTGCCCTGAGCCTATGGCCATCTTAGAGTGTATAACGTTATATCCTGTGCCCGTAGGGTCAAGTGTCGGATCAAGGAAAGTAAGAATACGCAGCTTCTGCGGGTCACCCAGCGCATTCCATATAGGAACAATTGAAACAAGCGCTCCCCCAAGAATGGAGTATAACATCCACATTCTTGTTCCTCCGACAAATAGCATAACACCCATAATAAATATATATACAACGCTGGTACCTATATCCTGCAGCATCAAAGCCAGTGGTATTGCTGCCTTCAACAAGATAATCATCAGCTGCTTTATTGTTGTTACTCCATGTTCATACTTTGACAAATCCTTTGCCATCATTATAATTAAAACAAGTTTTGCCATTTCTGACGGCTGAAGCTCTGTGCCGCTCTCGCCCCCGATAACCAACCGTTTTTGCCCGTAAACATCAACTCCAAAAACCAAAACTGCAATCAAAAGACCAATAATTACAAAGTATGCTATGCCTATGAACCGGCCATACGCTTTGTAATCCACAGCCATTATTCCAGCTGCAATTGCACATCCTAACGCAAACCATATAAGGTGCCTTGTAAAAAACGACTTGTTCATCGCCTGAATATAATCAAGCCAGTTTGAACCGTATTCCAAATCGGGTTTGCCTGTCGCGTTTGCAAGCATCAAAAGCCCCATAATCATAAGAGCTATGATTATGAAGGCAAGAACAAAGTCAAACTGTATTTTTTTTCTTCTGCTTAATTGTTCCATCTATAATTTCCTTTATTATATGCATCAATATGTTCTTTACTCCGAAATCATGGAGTAATTTCATATGCGGCAGGCAGCTTGGGAGCCTCTTCCTCGGAATATTTCTCATCCAAATAATATTCTATAATTTCTCTGGCTGTATAGGAAGCCAATCCGCCTGAATACCCATTCGGTATCATAACAACCACTGCAATTTCCGGCTGGTCAAACGGAGCAAAAGCAATAAACCAGGCGTTGTTCTCAAGATCAATGTCGCTGATTTCCGCCGTTCCCGTTTTTCCGCCGATTTCATCAAGGTATTTAAAGTTAGTAAAGTACCGGCCTGCTGTTCCGCCATCTTCCTGTGAAACAACTTCCGCCATTCCTTCTTTTATAGCGTCAACGAATTCAGCATTTATGTTTAGCTCACGCACCAGCTTAGGCCGCCCTTCATTCGTTATTTTGCCGTCCGGTGATATTATTGACTTAATTAATGTTGCATCGTACACATAACCGCCATTTACAACTGCCGACAGGTATCTCGCCACGCCGATTGGTGTCAAAAGCGTAACTGACTGCCCTATTCCAGTCAATATGTTTTCAGTATCTGTCCATTTGATTTCCAAAAGATATGCTATAATCTGCGAATCATAGGATTGACGCGGGAAGTTTTTTATAGCCTTCGTATTAAGCCCCAGCTCGTTCTTGAGTATACCGCGAACGTCGGGTCCCCACTCAGTAGTATTTGATAATACAAGATCCATCATTGTCTCTGTTACTTCGCTGTAAAGTTCGTCTTCATATACATAGCCCTGTGCCTCGCAGGCTCTTTTTAAAGTTGCCTTAATTGATGAATAGACAACTGCAGTACGCCCCGTGGGTGTTGCGCCGCTTTGATACAGAACTTCCTGGCTGGCTATCTGCCCTGCAATTTCACCTGTCAGTTCAACATTCGTCTTGCTGTCTAAGCCCAGCTTTTTCGCCCAGTCATTAAGTTTTTCATTTCCCAAATAATCAGCAACCGTAAAAAAGAAATAGTTGCATGAGTTTTTAAGCCCTTCTACAACGGTTTGATTCTGGTGCAGATAGGTGTTCGGGTAAACCCAGCATGTAGGTTTTTTACCCGATGTAATGCCTTTGTCCCATTCACCTTCGTCGTCTATTCGGGTTTCAAGAGTAATTTCCTCTTCCATCAGTCCTGCTACTGCAGTAACCATTTTAAATATTGACCCCGGCGTCGAGGTTGAAGCTATTGCATTATTAAAAAGCGGATGCCTCTCGTCCAGATATAATAGATCAGCATTTTCCTGAGAAAGCCCTCCGGTAAACATATTAGGGTCATATGAAGGATAGGACGCCATTGCCAAAATAGCCCCTGTCTGCACCTGCATTACAACCGCCGCTCCGATTTCCGCCAGGTCTATTTCATCAATGCTTTTAACGTACATATCGTATTTTTCTGCATGGTTATCGTTGTATTCACCGACTTGAATAGCGTTGATTTGGTTAATATTCTCTTCCAGGGCGTCTTCAAGTTTTTTTTGCATGTTGACATCAATGGTAAGCATTACGTTATTTCCGTCCGTTGGTTCCACAACGGAAAGCTCGCTTACAACTTTGCCTCTTGAGTCCACCTCAACAACCCTTGTGCCTGTCTTTCCTTCAATATTCGCCGAAAGCTCAAATTCCATTTCCGACTCTATGCCGGAGATTCCAATCAAGTCGTCACGAGAATATCCGATTTCCTCATATTCCAGCTGGGTAGCCTCATTCTGCATCCTGCCCATGTATCCGATAATATGAGCCGCTAGTTCGTTTTTGGGATATATTCTTATGCTGTCTTCTTCAATATCCATGCCTTCAAGTTCAATGCTAAGCATTTCAATCGTCGCTACAGTCTCAAAGCTTACATCCTCGGCAATTGTAACAGGAGAATAAGACCTGTATGATGACTTCTGAACTTCCTGCCATACGGAAAGTAATTTTTCAGCTTCCTCGTATGAAACATCATCAGGAATAGAATACCACTCCCTTAAATACCAATAAATATCTTCTGTAGTTTTCTCGCCGTTATTATAGGATTCCTGAACAGAATCATAAATTGACATGTTATCAAACCACTTGTTAATTCTGTCATACATATCTTCCGGGTCAATTCCGGCAAAGTAAAACTCATAGGCTACTTCATTATCTGTAACATCAACTTTAATATTAAAGTTAGTAATGCAAGTCCCGCCGTTTTCTTCAATAATTGTTATGGTTCTTCTTATAATATCTGTGTATTCTGCCCCATATGTACCGGTCGATTTATTAGGGTCTTTATAAAAAACCACATTATAGCTGTTCTGGTCATAAGCCAAAGGTACTCCGTTGCAGTCTAAAATCATGCCCCTGTTTCCTGTTAAGCGCAGCTCTTTGTCAAGTCCTGACACGGCCTCTGCAGCGTATTCATCGCCCTGTCGCCACTGAAGATTGAGAAGCTGGACAATCAGAATCAGGAAAATAACTCCGACGATTATCATAATTATTTTATATCTGTTTTTAAATTCTCTATTCATTATAAATCACCTTTAATTGCCTAAACCGGACCTCATACGGGTTCTTCGCTGCTGAGCCTCATTAGTTTTGTGCAGCCATAGATAATCCAACACCGTTATGCCGCTGGTCAGCAAAATTACAAGCATACTTTGGAAAATCAAGCTTAAATTAACCACAATAACGCTTCTTGAAAAATAAAGCGCTAAAAACATGAAAAGGTCATATATAACAAGAGTAATCATGCAAAAAAGTATTGATGACATATAGTTTTCACTATTTATATATTCTTTAAATATGCCTGCCAAAAACCCGCCTATACAAAATGGAATGGCTGAAAGGCCAAGTCCGTAGCCGGTAACAATGTCAATTATAATTCCGCCTATAAAGCCGCTTAACAGTCCATAAATCGGGCCAAAAAGCAAAGATGAAGGTATCAGCGCAGCTACAAACAAATTAGGAACAAATTGATTCATGCCAAATACGTGAAGTGCGGATATCTGAATAAGCAGTCCAAAAAGCATCTGACCTATGCTAAGTAATCTGACCTTACCCATTTGTGTCCTCTGTTTCCTGCTCAGTTTGACCGCCTTCAGCTTCTTCGGTATCTTCAGTTATTACTGCTTCATCTATAATTTGAGCATTTGTTCTTCCCACAATAATAAGCAGATCTTCAAGGTGAGCAAAATCTACCGCAGGCTCAATTATCGCGTATTTTTCTGAACTGTCTTCCTTTACCACCTCTTTTACTTCTCCGACCACAATCCCCGTAGGGAAAATGCCAAGAAGTGATGAAGATACAACTGTATCACCAGGCACAAGGTCCGCGTCAGTCTGCAGATAGCTCATTTTTATTTCGGGTTCATTTGTGTATGGGTCCGTAGCGCCGCCTGCGATGCCGTTGTCCCTGGACCTTTCGGCTATAACAGGGACTGCGCTCTGCGCGTCAATTATAGCTAAAACTTTAGATGAGTTGGGATAAACTTCAATTATCCGTCCAACTAGTCCATCTTCATTAACTACAGCCGAGTTAACAACAATTCCCTGATTTGCACCCCTGTTTATTGTAAACTCCATAAACCAGCTGTTTGGATCGCTGGCAATTATTTTGGCATATACATACTCATACTGCGGATACTCTTCTGTGAAACCCAAAAGAGCCTGCAGCCTCTCGTTTTCCTCTTTTGTTGACTCAGCAAAGGCCAGCTCAGTTTCAAGCCTCATAACCTGCTCGTTTAAATAATCAATTTCATCTTCCAACGCACCCGGATTAAAAAGCCTTTGAAAAAAACCTTTAACGCCTTCTGCCGCGTAATATGTACCTTCTGCCGCTCCTGCTGCCACTATATTAACAGCGTCTTCAAAGCCTGTTGTTCCTTCTGCAAGGTATGCGCTTACATCTTCTTCGTTGATAAGCATATTATATGCTTCTTCTTCTGTAAGCTGTGCAGGATACCTTTTGCCCCCATAAGTATTTGTATATATTATTAACCCTGCTATCAATACAACACCAAACAAAGCCCAAGGCAGTATATTTTTATTTCTTCTCACAAGTTTCCTCCGTCATAAATCAGGCATCTATTTGCTGCCTGCAATTCTCTGCGCAATTATTCCAGCGCCTAAGGCCACGCAATCCATAGGATTTTCAGCCATTACTGTTTTAACACCTGTTTCATATGTTATTCTCTCCGCCATACCATCCAGCAAATTTCCGCCTCCGGCCAGCATGATTCCATCTTCCATTATATCTGATATTAATTCCGGCGGTGTCTCCTGCAAAACATTTTTAATTGCGGCAAAAATGTCTGTTAAGCAACGGTCCATTGCCTGGCATATTTCCCGGGATGTCACCTCAACGCTCATCGGCATTCCTGAAATGTTATCCCGCCCCCTTACCATCATTGATTTAACGCTGCTTTCCGGCATCGCTGTACCAATTTCAATTTTTATCCTTTCAGCAGTCTTATCCCCAATAATCATGTTATAGGTTTTGCGCATATATGATACTATGGCATCATCCATCTTTACTCCGCCGGTGCGAAGAGACGTTGCGCACACAATGCCGCCTATTGATATTACAGCTATGTCGCTTGTTCCGCCGCCGATATCCACCAACATATTGCCTTTGGGCTCGCTTATGTCCATACCCGCCCCAATGGCGGCCGCTATGGGCTCCTCTGCAATAAGCACTCGCCTTGCGCCTGCTCTTTTTGCTGAGTCCCTCACTGCCTGCTGTTCCATGGTGTTTACATCGCACGGAACACATATTACCATAGTGTACCCCTTTCTAGAGGCATTTTTGTTAAGCAGTGCTTTTTCTACATAAAATTTCAGCATCTCTTCGGTGACCCTGAAGTCCGCAATGACTCCATCTCTCAGCGGCCTTACCGCCCTCACCTCATCTGTGGTTTTCCCCAGCATTCTTGAGGCCTCAAGTCCCACTGCCAGCACTTTTCTTCTGCCTCTTGTGCTCACTGCAGCCACTGAAGGCTCCCTTAATACGATGCCTTCCCCAACTATGTTTATTATGACATTAGCTGTCCCTAAATCTACCGCCAGATTATATCTCATTCTGCCTTCAAATTATCCTTTCATGCCGTCTATGACAGATAAGCTTTTAAGCATATTTCTTATCTTTGCCATAGGAAACCCCATAATATTGTAATAGTCTCCCTCTATTGAATCAATATACATTCCTGCCAGCCCCTGCACTCCGTAAGCTCCTGCTTTGTCATAGGGTTCATCTGTGTTTATGTACTTTTCAATTTCATTATCGCTCATTTTCACAAAATGGACTTTTGTAATTTCGTGCTCTATGATATATTCATCATTCTCATACATGCAAATCCCGGTAATCACATCATGCCATCTGCCGCTTAGTTTTTTAATCATCTCATAAGCTTCAGCTTTGTCTGCGGGTTTCCCCAAAATCAGCTGGTCAACAGCAACAATTGTATCCGCTCCGATTACAATGCAGTCTTTGACCATTTTGTTTGTTATTCCTGCCTTGAGCTTCGCAAGGTGCTCAACAATTTCCACCGGGCTTAAGTTTTTATCATATTTTTCATCCGCGTCGCATGGCATTAAATCAAATTCTAACCCCATTCGCGCCAATAGTTCCTTCCTTCTGGGTGAGCCGGAAGCAAGGATTATTTTCTTTTTCTGCATATCATTTTCTTTTCTATGTAACAATTAATTAATAATATTATAAAACGTTTGTAATCTTTTAGCAAGCATATAATATTATTATAAAATACTTATCAACACATTTTACATTATTTTATATCAATTTTCAATGTAAAATAGGTAACCTCTTAAAGCTGAAAAACTATTAAGTATTTTAAGTATTTTAATTTCTTTTGCATATCGCCTTTTAGACATTTGAAAAAAAACAAATAATGTGATAATATTCACTATAATCAATATTATAAGCAAACGGAGAAATACAATTGAGCAATAATATCACAAAAAAGGCATCCGATGCTAAAAAAGCTTCTCTGCGCATTGCTGCACTGCCAGACAATATCCGTAAAAATGCACTTATTGCCATTGCAGAAGAATTGCAAAGCAGAAAAAATGCTATTTTTGAGGCCAATCAAAAAGACCTTAATAAAGCAGAAGAAGATAAACTAGAAAAACCTTTGCTTAAAAGGCTGGCATTTGACGAAGCCAAGCTGAACGAAACAGTCTCCGGGCTCTACTCCCTCGCGGACATGCCTGACCCTCTGGGCAAAGTGCTGTTGTCGCGGGAATTGGATGAAGGCCTTAATCTTTACAGAGTGTCCGTTCCAATTGGAGTTACGGCTATAATTTTCGAGTCGCGTCCTGACGCGCTTGTTCAAATTTCAGCACTTTGCCTTAAAAGCGCAAATGCTGTTCTTTTAAAAGGCGGAAGCGAAGCCAGGCATACAAACAGAATACTCTTTGAAATAATCCGGAATGCTTCTGCAGAGTGCGGAATGCCCACAGAATGGATAGCCCTGATGGAAACAAGGGATGATGTTGCAAATATTCTTTCTCTTGATAAATACATTGACCTTATTATTCCGCGTGGGTCAAACAGCTTTGTAAAGCACATAATGGATAATTCCAACATCCCTGTGCTTGGACACGCAGATGGAATATGCCACGTGTTTGTTGATGAAAGTGCTGATATCGAAAAATCAATTCCTGTTTGCGTAGACGCGAAAACCCAGTATGTTGCAGTATGTAACGCAATGGAAACCCTCCTAGTACACCAAAATATCGCAGAAAAATTTCTTCCAAAGCTAAAAGAATCTATGGATAAAAAAAATGTGCGCCTTTTAGGCTGCAGCCAAACAAAAAAATATATCAGCATTGAAAAGGCCTCTGACGCTGACTGGGACACTGAATACTTGGACTATGTGCTCTCAATAAAAACCGTGAATAACATCAGCGAAGCTATAAACCATATAAATACCCACAGTTCCGGGCATACAGATGTTATTTTAACAAATGATATGAAAAATGCTGATTTTTTTATTTCATCGGTTGACAGCGCGGGAGTATATGTAAATGCGTCCTCAAGGTTCGCCGACGGCTACGTTTACGGATTCGGAGCGGAAGTCGGCATATCAACATCTAAAATACATGCAAGAGGCCCTGTTGGGATTGAAGGCCTTATGACTTATAAATATGTTTTAAAAGGGAACTATCATTATATCAAGCCGTATAAATCAGGTGATAAGGAATTTACACATAAAGATTTAAATTCAAAAAACTTAGAATAATCAAATTAAAAGCTTATAAGATTCTTATAGGCTCGAAATTTATGCTGTCGCACGCACTCATAACATACCTTATTCCGTTTATTTTGGCATTAAGCGCCTTGGCCGCTTTTGGCGAATGTATATGCCCGAAAACCACGCAATCAGGTGAATACTTCTCAAGTATTTCAGTGAAAAAGGTCGGCTTTTTGTCAAATGCAAAAGGCGGAAAATGCATGGCGACAATTAAAGCGGATTTCTTATCCGCTTTTTTTACTGCATCTTCCAGAGAAAGTTCCAGCCTTATTGCCTCACGCTTATATATTTTCTGGTCGGCCTCTTTGAAATCAGGTGAATTGGGGCACAGCCATCCTCTGGCTCCGGCAATTACTGTATTGAAAATTTTATAACTATTATTTTGAATTACCGCCTGGTTGTCTGAAAGAACATCACACACTTTTGAATAAGACGACCACCAGTAATCATGATTACCCTTTACAAATACCTGCTTTCCCGGAAGAGCCGCTATCTCCTTTAAGTCAAATTCAGCGTCCTTTATGTCCATTGCCCAGGATATATCTCCCGGTATTACAACAATATCATTATCTGTTATATTTCTTTCCCAATTTTCTTTTATTTTATTCCAGTGATTTTCCCAGTGTTCTCCAAACACACCCATCGGTTTATTCTGCCTGCCCGCAAGGTGTAAATCTGCAATAGCATAAACTTTTGATTTTTTATTCCTCTTCAGAATCAAAATCTTCCTTTACATCGTCTGGTGCGCTGTCGTCCAAGTCAACGAGTCTCATTCCATCGAATTCTTCGTCTTCGGATTCTGATTCTTCATTTGATTCCTCATCATCCGCAGTATATCCACTCATTTCTATCCTGTCTTCCAGGCATGATGCACAGATATCTTCACCTTCTTCTAAAATGTTTTCGCCGCACACCGGACATACTTCCCCGTCATCTTCAATATCTTTGAAATTGTTCATACACACTTTACAATATTTCATTCCAGGCTTGACATAGTTTAACTTGCAGCGGGGACATAGTTCTATGGCCATTACGTTACCTCCAAAAATATTCTACATATAATATACACTGTTTGTATTGAAAAAAAAACAGTTTTTTTTCAAATTCCAAAATTATTTTCAGTCACTTTTTTCCTGTTTTATTATGATAATACACATCATATATTATGTTCCTTTATTTGAACTTAAATATTGCAAAAAAGCAGTTTATCATTAGGTGTCACCTATGCTTATTTTGCCGGCCGCCCAATCAATATATTCTATCAATTCCTGACTATCTGTTTCTTTTCTTATTTTTCCTAAAACATCAATATATTTTTTATCTTTTGTGTTTCCTATTACAATAACAATTGATTTCATCAGCTTTAAAGGGCGCACTTCGTTTTTTCCTAAATACTGCTGCAAAGTTTTAAGATGCTCTCTGTAAAGAATGTTGTTTGTATCGGCAAGCGTCGGTATATAGCAGGCATCCAGCAGGTCATCAGGCGGCTTAATGTGCTCAATATTGCGATTATATACGCAAGCCTCTCTGCACAGCATACATCCAATAAAGCTGTTGCCAATAATGCTCCGCATTTCTATGGGCACATATCTTTTCCCGGGCATATAGTGCCTGATACATTTTTTTAGCTCAACTTTTCCTGTTCCGTCCAATGCTTTTGTGCTGCAGGCAGCCACGCAGTTTTCACAGTCATTGCATACAGAATCTTTTTTATTATTTGCTGTAATCTCCAAAGGTATGTTTGTTAATATACATTGTATATGCATATATGAGCCATATTTTTCGCTTATTAAGAGCCCGTTTATTCCCCTTTTTCCAAGGCCAGCCCTTATTGCGCAGTGCCGGAACGGGATATCAGGTGAAAACATCGCCTTAAAACCATCATCCGCCGCCAGCTCATTAATATCATTTGTCATCTTTTTGGCATTGAAATAGCTTTCGTTTGCCGCAGTGTAGTATGAATCCACATAAATATGATCAGGTGAAAAATACTTTTTATCATAAGGCTTATATGGCTTTATCAAGACAATAATATTTTTGGTGTCGGCCATGCACTCTTTTGGGTCATGCTTTATGTTGAAATCCTCACCATAATTATTATAATCTAAATCTTCCTTGTATTTTAAAAACGGCTCTGCATTTGTAATTTCGCATTCATCAAAGCCATATTTTTCCGCTAATAACTTAACTATTTCGTTATTTATCATCTAATTGCCTCTATAAGTGGACGTTAACTTTTTCTATCCATCTATTTTTACTTTGTTAAAAGAATGCATTCAATCTCTTTAATAACAGTGTTAAAAGTATCTCTGTCATTTATGTTTGAAATGGCGGTTATGTCTATATTATCATCAGGGTAATAAGCATTCAAAGCACGAACGCCCGGGCCTCCGCCCGGATGGTAGTTAATCCGCCGCAATTTCCCGCAGTATTCTTTATGTTCCAATATTATTCCATACCCTGAATAAGCACCCTCAGATATTTCAAATTGATTTTCAAACATACGCTCAGCAGACTCTTTGCTGATAATTTCATATGACTTGAGTGCATGGTTAAAGATGCTTAAATCCTCAACAGTTGAATAAAGCCCGCCGCCAGCCCCGGCAATTCTCATGTCAAAAGGTTCAGAATTTTCTATTACGCCGTCTTTAATTTCATAGCAATTAGCACGATTCTTAACAACATTTCTCCAGTGGTCAAAACCTGTATTATACATGCCTAAAGGATTTAAAATGCATTCTTTAAGATAGTCTTCATAATTAACTTTTGAAATAAACTCAATAATATATCCTAGAATCAAAAATCCTGATATCGAATAAGAGAATTTTTTGCCGGGCTCAAACTGCAATGGCTTATATTTAAATAAATCAATTAGTGCTTCCTGCATTGAGTCAGCGTGCAAAACATCATAAAAATCATGCTCAAGGCTAAAATCGTTTATTCCTGATGTGTGAGTTAAAATATGGTGAATTGTTATATCCCTGCCGCGCGGATAATCAGGTATGTACTTATCAATTGTATCATCCAGTTTAAGAAGCTTTTTGTCATAAAGCTGAAGTATTGCAGCAGCTGTAAAAGGCTTCGTTATTGAAGCAATTCTGAATTTCGTGCTTGGCGTATTCAAAACATCATGCTCAAAATTAGCAAAGCCATAGCCTTCTGACAAAATAGCCTCAGAATTGTATTCAATTCTTATTGCTCCGTTGAACTTATTTGTTCGTATGGCATTCTCAATGTCTTTCACTGCGTCTCTATACATTTTACTTCACCTCTATTATGTCGTCATTGCCTCCCGTTATGCATACTCCTCCATTTTCGCTCACTATGTATGTGTCTTCAACACCCACAAGCCCAACGCCTTCTATTGAAATTTTAGGTTCAATAGCAATAATCATGTCTTTTTCCAGAGGTACATTGTATTTAGGCGCAATCACAGGCAGTTCATCAACGCACAATCCCAGGCCGTGCCCAATAAATTTAACATTTTCGTTATTTGCGCCCATAAAATTATTAATATATTTTTTATCCAGAGCAGTAATTACTACCTGATAAATCCCGCTTGGTATGGCTCCCGGCTTAAGCATCCTGGAAGCAATATTTTTGATTTTAGCGCATTCATGCTGAGCTGCTTTCATCTCGTCGGTAATGTGTCCTTTAAACATATATACCTGTGTGATATCCGTATGATAGCCCTGCATTGTAAAATCCCAATCGGCGAAAACCAAATCTCCAGGGCTTAGCTTTCTTTGCGCACTGCCCAGCTTCGGCTGCGAAGGGTGCATCCCCATTGCCCCACCCGGGCCGTCAAATGATGTGGGGTATATGGAATTTTCTCCGAAGGCTATGTCACCGGAGGCAGCGTTGGCCTGAAACATATTAAAACGATGCATTCCCTGGTGCCCAGCTTTAATCATTTCATATCCAGACAATGCGGCAAACTCCAGCTCGGTCATGCCGTCTTTTAAAAGGCCAGGCACAATTTCACGCACAAATTCAGCGTGTCTTGAACCTACTTCTTTCATTATTTTTATTTCATACGATGATTTTATGGATCTCTGATAGCTTATTACTTCATCCAATGATTCTGCATTATCTATCTTAAGGTATTTATTTATCATTTCAAAAAGCCCTATTGGCAATTTGCTCTTTTCAATGTACCCTGTTGCATATTTCTTATCTCCAAGCACAGAAATAATATCTCTGAACGACTTCATTGGGTGAATATCAGAAAACTGAGATTCATCCAGCGCCCTTTTATAGCTTTTCTTCACAAAATAATGCGCACCGCTATCTTTCGTGAATATAAGCACGCTGTTTTGCATTGTGCCTGTAAAGTAATATTGATTTACCCTGTCGAAAACTACAGCAATATCCCACTCGGGGTGTTTCTCATTCATTAGCAAATAAAATTTATTTACCCTGCTTTCAATTTCGCTTTTTGGCAGCTTCATTTATTATCCTCCAAAAACTTTTGTGTTTGTTTTAACATCTCTTCGACACTTTCAGGCGCAGGCCCGCCGAAGGACTTTCTCTGTTTCACGCAGTTAAGCGTGTCAATTGCATCATAAATATCATCTTCAAAATATTCTGACATGCTTTTGTACTGCTCCATTGTAACTTCCGAGAGTTTTATTTTGTTTTCTATGCAGAAAAGCACAAGCTTTCCCACTATTTCATGCGCACTTCTGAACGGTACACCCTTTTTGGCAAGATAATCGGCGACATCTGTCGCATTAGTATATCCGCCCTCTGCGCCTTCTGCCATTACTTTTTTGTTGAACTTGGCAGTTTCTATCATTTTTGTAAACATAGATAAGCAGGACGATACTGTATCGAATGCGTCAAACATGCTTTCCTTGTCCTCCTGCATGTCTTTGTTATATGCCAAAGGCAGCCCTTTCATTACGGTAAGCAGTCCAATAAGGTCTCCGTACACTCGACCTGTTTTTCCTCGTATCAGTTCCGCCACATCGGGATTTTTCTTTTGGGGCATTATGCTTGACCCTGTGGAGTATGCGTCATCTAATATGATAAACGAAAACTCGTCAGATGACCACAAAATAACTTCTTCGCAGAATCTGGAAAGGTGCATCATGGCAACGCTTGCGGCGTATATAAAATCCAGCATAAAGTCCCTGTCAGATACTCCGTCCATTGCATTCAATGTAGGACTTTCAAAGCCTAATTCTTTTGCAGTGTAATTTCTGTCAATATCATATGTCACCCCTGCCAGCGCTCCGCTCCCTAAGGGCATAGTGCCGCAAGCTGTTTCAACCTGCTTCATTCTCACTATATCGCGCTTGAACATCTCAGCATACGCCATCATATGAAATGCCAATGATACAGGCTGCGCCTTCTGCAGGTGCGTATAGCCCGGCATTGCTGTATGCAGGTTGTTTTCCGCGATTACTATCAACGCTTTTATCAAATCACTAAGCTGTAAAACAACCTTTTGAGCGCTCTCTTTGGTGTACATCTTGCTGTCCACTGCCACCTGGTCATTCCTCGAGCGGGCGGTGTGCAGCCTTTTGGCAGGCTCGCCGATTCTTTCAGTCAGCAGTTTTTCAATATTCATATGTATATCTTCGGCGGAGATGTCAAATTCAATGTTTCCGCTTTCAATATCTTTTTTTATTTCATTTAGTCCATCAACTATTCTTTCTGCGTCTTCGGAAGTTATTATTTTCTGCTTTGCCAGCATATTCGCATGAGCAATTGAGCCGCTAATATCCTGAGCATAAAGCCTTTGGTCAAACCTTATTGATGAATGGAAATCATCCACGGCATCATTTGTCTTTTTGGTGAACCTGCCTCCCCAGAGTTTTTTATCGCCCATTTATGCCTCCCTTTTGATACATCATTTTATTTATATAGTTTATTCTATCAGAACAGCTCTTATTTTCCAACCCGCAATGTTTGCAGTTTTTTTAGCTTTGTCCAAATAATCAAATAGATATATTTGATTTTACTTTTTATGTGAAATTATTGTGAAGGGGGCTGTCCTAAGCATTCTGCTTAGGACAGCCCCATAATAGTTTTATTTTATCAATGCATTCTATTCGCCCAGTTTTTCTTTCATCAAAGCTTCTACCTTCAGCGGCAGCCCGTAAAGATTAATGAATCCTTCGCTGTCTTTCTGGTTGTATACTTCGTCCTCTCCAAATGTGGCAAATTCCTCTGAATAAAGGCTGTACTTTGATTTTACTCCTGCAGGAATAATATTGCCCTTGTAAAGTTTCAATTTAACAGTTCCACTTACATTTTTTTGAGTCTCGTCCACAAAGGCTGATAATGCCTCGCGCAAAGGTGTGAACCATTTTCCGTTATAAACTAAGTCGGCAAATTCCAATGCCATCTTCTGTTTATAATGAAGAGTATCTTTATCCAAAGTTATTGACTCCAAATTTTCATGTGCGTCAAAAAGAATAGTGCCTGCAGGTGTTTCGTAAACGCCGCGGGATTTCATGCCGACAAGACGGTTTTCCACCATGTCCAGCACACCTACTCCATGCTTTGCGCCTATTTTATTTAATGTGGTTATTATTTCAACTGGCTGCATCGCTTCGCCGTTAACTGCCACTGGCACACCCTTGTCAAATTCTATTTCCACATACTCTGCCTCGCCGGGAGCATCCTCAGGATTTTTGCAAACTAAATTAAGGTCGCTATGGGGCTCGTTCCACGGGTCTTCCAGGTCAGACCCCTCATGGCTTAGGTGCCATATGTTCCTGTCCATGCTGTATGGGCGCTTTTTTGTAACAGGCAAAGGAATGCCGCGCTCTTTGGCGTAGTCAATGGCCTGTTCACGGGATTTTATGTCCCATATGCGCCATGGCGCTATTATTTTAATATGAGGATTAAGAGCCATTATAGAAAGCTCAAAACGCACCTGGTCGTTGCCTTTGCCTGTGCAGCCGTGGCATATTGTCGTCGCACATTCTTTTTCAGCTATCTCAACCAATCTTTTCGCAATAATCGGACGGGAAAATGAAGTGCCGAGCAAATACTTGCCCTCATATTTTGCTCCGGCCTTTATTGTAGGTATTATGTAATCTTCAACAAAAACCTTTGTTAAATCTTCAATGTAAAGCTTGCTGGCGCCGGACTTAATCGCTTTTTCATTTAAAGGCTCCAATTCCTCGCCCTGGCCGACATCCGCGGCCATTGCGACCACTTCCATGTCGTAGTTTTCTTTAAGCCATGGTATTATTATGGATGTATCCAGTCCGCCCGAATATGCTAATATTACTTTTTCTTTTGCCATTATCCCCTCCGTATTGAATAATCATTCAACGTTATAAATATTTATACATATTATTGTATATAATGCAACTAATTTTTATGTTTTATATGTATTTTACGTATTTTTATCGTTTTTGTTGTATATTCCGCCTGCTAATTGTATAATTTCATTATTACTAAAGGTATTTATTAAACTATATTTGATATCACAACTTCTGCCTTGAATTGGAAATGAGAAATATATGTATACACTAAAAGTACAAACAGAAACTTCAAAAAAGGAAATACATTTTTCCTGCGAGTATAACCTGTCTCAGCTTTTGATCGACAACGACACTTTTGTGGACAGAGCATGCGGCGGGAAAGGAACATGCGGCAAATGCGCGATAAGATTTTTGTCTCCGGCGCCGCAGGCAACCCAGGCTGATAAAAACTATTTTTCGGCTGAGGAGCTGCAGCATGGATGGAGGCTATCCTGCAGAACGATAATTTCTTCTGACGCGGAAATCATACTGCCAAATAAAGAGTCCCACTATACTGTCGAATACGGTTTTGCTCACAATAATGAAATATTTTTTAATGACAAATCCCTCGCTTTAGGTTATGGTATTGCAATAGACCTTGGCACAACTACCATTGTAGTATATCTGATTTCCTTATCTGACGGGAATTTAATAGGCGTAACTTCATCGGCAAACCCACAAAGGCAGTACGGCGACAACGTAATTACAAGGTGCGAATATATACATTCCCATGAAAATGGGCTTAATGAGCTAAAAGCAGCAGCGCTGAATAAAATTAATGAGTTAGTTTCGGATTTAACAAATAAGCATAATATTCCGAATAAAAATATTTTAAGATGTGTATTGTCTGGCAACACAATCATGCAGCACATAATAGCAGGAATTGACCCGTATAGTATCTCAACGGCTCCATACACTCCTGTATTTACCGATCAGAAAAAAGTAAAAGCTTCAGCGCTCGGCATTAATATTGCATCAGAGGCAAACTGCTTTATCACCAATTCTATCTCCGGATATATTGGCGGAGATATTGTTTCCGGAATAAGCGCCGTCTCGCTGAATGAAAGCGAATCTCCTGCAATGCTTATTGACATAGGTACAAACGGGGAAATGGCTCTTTCCTGCGATGGGAAAATATATTCATGCTCTGTCGCAGCGGGCCCCGCATTTGAGGGCGAGCATATTAAATTCGGCGTCAGCGGAATACCTGGGGCGATAAACAAAGTGTATTTTGAAGATAACCGCCTGCAATGCAAAACAATCAATTCTGCTGCACCCGTTGGAATATGCGGAGCGGGACTGCTGGACATCACTGCGCTTCTTTTGGAAAAAAGCATTCTGGATAAAACCGGCGCACTTGACGAGAGCAAATGCGACAAAATAGATGATGAAGCAATCTATTACATAACAAAAGACATATACATAAGCCAAAAAGACATCCGGGAAATTCAGCTTGCCAAGGCAGCAGTTGCGGCGGGCATAGAGGTTCTAATCAGCAAAGCCGGCATAACCTATGACCAAATAGACACTGTTTACCTTTCAGGGGGTTTCGGGTCATTTATTAACGTGAAAAGTGCCGTCACAATTGGACTAATCGATAAAAAGCTTGAATCCAAATGCATATCTTCGGGGAACACCTCGGGCATGGGCAGCATTAAGTCACTGCTTTCAGACAACGTACTTAATTCCCTGTCTGGGCTTACGGAAAATGTAGAATACATTGAGCTTTCTTTTGACAAAGATTTTAAAGATTTATTTATTAATAATATGATGTTTTGATTATCAATTTAAAACCAGCATATGCCACATTCCTATGGTTTCAAAGCCTATGCTGTGGTATATTCTGCCTGCATCTTTATTATCATAAAAAAGGCATGTCAGTTTGTTTTCCTGCTGCAGGTCATAGCATAGTTTAGTCATTACTCTTCTCATGTATCCGCGGCGCCTGTAGTTAACATGAGTGCATACTCCCACTATCATAGCCGCAGTTGAATTTTCAGCTGATGTCTGAGCCATACTGATTATTTTACCTTGCTCATTTTTTATGCTGTAAACCCTGCTGAATCCGTTTTTGATATTATCCCGCACCCTGTCAATAACCACAGTGGATGTAAATTCATCAATATCATTCTGCAGATCGCATATCATTTCAGCGTCATCAGGCTTGGCTATTTCAACATCGCCAGCGTCTGCTTCTTCTTTGCTTATGTTTTTATTAAGCTCACAGAAAAAGAGCTTTTTATACTGCTTATAATCAAAATATTCATGTATTTTTTCAATCACCGCGTCTTTCCCGCTTAATATCCCCGCTTTTACAGGGTGGTTTTTAATTATTTCAACGAATTCTTCTACATCACAATTATTTTCATCAATATAATAAGGAATAAATGCATTAAGATACCGTAATAATATCCCGGCAATTTCATTGCTTTCTATCTGTGCCCACACTTCCACCGTTTCGCTCTCGCAGCCATACACTTCAATGTCCCCTATCGCAAACAAATTGAATGCAGGCTCCTTTTTCAATATCTCAAGCACATCATTTGCTTTTTTATTGGTTATTTTTTCTATCATAATTTACCTCTGATTATATTTCAATTTCAAACACGGCTTCCCTGATTATTTCAGACACTGTAGGATGCGGGAAAATTTGCTTTTTTATTTCATCCAGCGTCATCTCCTGCTCAATCATTATTCCTGCACCGTATACTATCTCCGAAGCGTATGTGCCAATCATATGAACGCCGATTAATTTTTTTGTTTTCTTATCCACCACTATCTTAGCTATGCCCTGCCCTGCTTCATTTTCCGCCATATATCTGCCCGAGTAGTTCATGGATATAGCCTGCTCAACTGCGTCAATTCCCCTTTGCTGCGATTCTTTTAGCGTAAGTCCTGCACCTGCCACTTCAGGGTCAGTATAAATGACTGACGGCACAGCTCTGTAGCTCATTACATCGCCTCTGCCCAAAATGTTATTTACTGCAACCTCCGCCTGACGATAAGCTGTGTGAGCCAGCATGGAAACAGCCGTTGCATCTCCTGCCGCATACACTCCATCAATGTTGGTTTTCATGCGTTCATCGACGATAATTCCTCTGTCTGTTTTTACTTCTATTGCTTCCAGCCCTATTTCTTTAATATTTGCTTTTCTTCCTACTGAAAGTAATGCTTTATCACATTCTTCTGCATGGTTTTCCCCGTCCTTTTCGTAGCTTATTAATCCCTGTTCTATTTTGTTTACCTTAGCTTCAAGAATAAATTTTATCCCTGATTTCTCGCATTCTTTTTTAAGAATTTCGGATATATCATCGTCAATACTTCCGCCTATTTTATTAAGCATTTCAATTACGGTAACTTCTGAGCCTGCACTTTTGAAATAAGTGGCTATTTCCAGGCCTATTACTCCTCCGCCTATTATGACCATTTTCTCCGGAATTTCAGTTAGCTCCAAAACCTCTCTGTTAGTCATCACAAAACCGGATTCGATTGCTTCAGCAACGCCATCAATAGGCACTATCATTGGGCTTGAGCCTGTCGCTATCAGCATCTTTGCCCCGATGTAATCATTCCCATCAGCTGTTACCCAAAAACCTTCATCAGTTTTTTCCTTAATTACTGCATTTGAATATATGGTTTCGACATCGTACTTTTCCATTTTGCTTTTTATGCCCGCAACCAGTTTTTTTATTGTTTTGCTTTTTCTTTGCATGGCTTTTTTATGATTAAGCACAGCCTCTGAAATGTCAACCCCATATCTTTTTGCGTCCTGTGCGTGGTTTTTAAGCTTTGCTGAGCATAATAATGTCTTAGTTGGAATGCAGCCTTCGTTCAGGCAAACTCCGCCCAAATTACTCTTTTCAAAAAGAATAACTTTTTTGCCTACAGCTCCGGCTCTTTCCGCCGCTATATACCCTGCAGGGCCGCCGCCGATTATAATCAAATCATATACCATAATATGCTCCTTCAATTTTAAGTTACTAATGATTATATGATTATACTTTAATTTAGTCAATGTTTACTCAAAACACAAAATCTTGTATATTTTTGCGCGTAAAAAGTTAATTAAAAAATTTTCGTATGTACTTTATTGTACTGCCAAATGATTGCGTATTCCTGAAAAGAAAAATATCTGAATATGCTGTCGAATTTTTAAAAAAGTATGTTATAATCTTTTCATGTGTATTATTATAAAAACATGAGGTGAATTTATGAAAGATATAATCAAGTTATCCGCGTTAAGCAAAAACACAAATGAATATGCAGACAAAACTATAACAGTGGCAGGATGGATAAAAACCCTTCGCGAATCAAAAAACTTTTCTTTTATGGTAATCAGCGACGGTTCTGTTTTTGACGGTGTCCAAATTGTGCTGGAACCTGCTTTTGTGGATAATTATGATACGATAGTAAAGCTAAATATTGGCTCTGCGGTTATAGTCCAAGGCAAAGTGGTTCTCACTCCCGGGGCAAAGCAGCCGTATGAAATAAAAGCCGAAAAAGCGGAGATAGAAGGCGTAAGCGACCCCTCATACCCCCTGCAGAAAAAGCGCCATACTTTTGAGTATCTTCGCTCAATTGCCCACCTTCGCCCACGTTCAAACACTTTTAATGCTGTTTTCAGAGTGAGGTCACTTGCAGCCTTTGCCATTCACCAGTTTTTCCAGCAAAAAGGCTTTGTATATGTGCATACTCCGATAATAACAGGAAGCGACTGCGAAGGCGCGGGAGAAATGTTCAGGGTAACAACTCTTGACATGGAAAACCCGCCAAAAGAGAACGGAAAAGTTGACTATTCTCAGGACTTTTTCGGCAAGGAAACAAATTTGACTGTAAGCGGACAGCTAAACGGCGAAACATACGCTATGGCTTTCGGAGACATATATACATTCGGGCCTACATTCAGGGCTGAAAACTCCAACACTGCACGCCACGTGGCAGAGTTTTGGATGATTGAGCCGGAGATTGCCTTTGCTGACCTTACTGATGACATGCAGCTGGCCGAGGAAATGATGAAATACATTATCAACTATGTTTTGGAAAATGCGCCCCAGGAAATAGCATTCTTTAATAATTTCATTGATAAAGGCTTGCTGGACCGCCTCAAAAACGTCGCAACCTCCGATTTCGTAAGAATAACTTACACAAAGGCTATTGAGATACTTGAAAAAGCAGAGGTTGAGTTTAAATACCCGGTTAAATGGGGCGGCGACCTTCAGACAGAGCACGAAAGATATATCACAGAACAAGTCTACAAATGCCCGGTATTTGTTACAGACTATCCAAAGGAAATCAAGGCATTCTACATGAGGCTCAACGACGACGGAAAAACAGTTGCAGCCATGGACTTGCTTGTGCCGGGCGTCGGCGAAATAATCGGCGGCTCACAGCGTGAAGAGCGCCTGGATGTTCTTGAAAGCCGGATGAAGGAAATGGGCCTTGAAGAAGCTCCTTACTGGTGGTATATGGACTTAAGAAAATACGGCACAACCCGCCACGCAGGCTATGGCCTGGGCTTTGAAAGAGCCTGGTGCACGTTGATCGTCACGCCACGAGCACGCTCTTCCGGCGCGTTATCGATCTCATCAAACGCCTGCGCCTTCGCAAGACCGCGACTCGACAACACCTTCGTGATCGCCGCCGTCAGCGTCGTCTTACCGTGGTCGACGTGACCAATC
>CAZDZB010000001.1:24763-51231 GCA_964509795.1 uncultured Christensenellaceae bacterium
AGAAAATACGGCACAACCCGCCACGCAGGCTATGGCCTGGGCTTTGAAAGAGCCATAATGTATTTAACAGGCATGAGCAACATTCGCGACGTTATTTCCTTCCCAAGAACAGTAAAAACTGCAGATTTCTAAATAATGAAATACCAGACTGAAATACTTACTATCGGATATGATACTATAATTAAAGCAGCGGAGCTTTTGAAAAAAGGCGAAGTTGTAGCCATACCTACTGAAACAGTGTACGGCCTGGCTGCCAGCGCCTTAAGCGACCGGGCTATAAAAAAAATATTCACAGCAAAGGGCCGTCCCAGTGACAACCCTTTGATTGTGCATATATACAGCATTGACCAGGTGGGTCTGCTGGCAAAAAATATAAGCAAAAAAGCAAAAATTCTGATGGAAACATTTTGGCCTGGACCTTTAACTTTAGTTATGACCAAAAAAAAACAGGTGTCTTCCGTTGTCACTGCCAATCTTGACACGGTGGCCGTAAGAATGCCCTCCCACCCTGTGGCCTTCAGCATACTCGAGCAGTGCAATATCCCCTTGGCCGCTCCCAGCGCAAATATATCGGGCAAGCCCTCACCAACCAGTGCGCAGCAGGTTTATGAGGACATGCTGGGGAAAATCCCGGCAATAGTTGACGGCGGCACATGCGAAATCGGTCTGGAATCCACTGTAATTGATGTAAGCGTTGACCCTCCATGTATTCTGCGCCCCGGAGCCGTTACAAAAAAAATGCTGGAAGATGCAATAGGCGAAGTAGCTGATGATAATTCCATACTTGAGCCTTTAAAGGAGGGCGAGCTGGCGAAATCCCCCGGTGTTAAGCACAAACATTACGCCCCCAACGCAGAAATTCAAATAGTAAAAGGCGTTGAAGTTTCAATATCAAGATATATTAACCGCCAAATACTCAATGACAATGTAAACGGCGTCCGTTCCGTGGTGCTGTGCTGCCAGGAGCAGGCAAAAAACTATCCTTTTGATAAAATAATATTAGGTTCCAAATACCATCCTGAAACCATAGCTGAAAATTTATTCAACGCTTTAAGAGAAATTGATAAAAAAAATTATGACAAAGCCTATGTTCAGTACCTCGGCACTGAAGGCATAAACACTGCCATCATGAACCGCCTGCTGAAGGCTGCCAATCACAATGTAATTGAAGTGGGATAAATTATATAATACCCTTTATAATTTTAATGAGTATATTATGTTCATAGTAAAATCTCGAAATCGATGAGCCATCGACAAAGTGCATGAGTTCGTCAAACGGCAAAAACGCAAGAACCAGCGGAACAATTAAAAATATCATATTCAAAAATAGCAGACCCTGCAAAAATCCGCCGATTGCCCCGGCAACGGAATCCATACTGTGCAATATAGGAAATTCAAAGACATAATCCGCAAGGCTGATAAGTATCATTAAAACTGAAAAAGAAATAAGAAAAACTATTGTAAAGCTTACATAATTGACTGTCATATTGCCAATAGTCAGCCCCAGATAATCTCCCAGTGTTTCTATTCCGTCTTTCGCAAAAGCCTGGTTTTCTATATTTTTCAAAACCAGTCTTCCGATGGGATAAGGCAGGTCTGAGTTTTCAATGAGTATTTCCAGCTCACTGTATGATTTTTCATAAACTGAAAT
This sequence comes from uncultured Christensenellaceae bacterium, assembly GCA_964509795.1. Lineage (GTDB taxonomy): Bacteria > Bacillota > Clostridia > Christensenellales > UMGS416 > JAFGUF01. The sequence goes on from CAZDZB010000001.1 coordinate 26,415, forward strand.
TGACTCGTTCTCAATCCCACCAAGCATCTCCGATGCCTCGCTGAAATGTATAACTGTAGGGATAATCTGCTCATTTTCTATGATGTCTTTCGAAACCATTCCGTAAAAGGCGAGGCCGATTAATAAAGATAAAATTATATTTGCAACATTAAAAACACTTTTCAAAAACCCTTGGTTATATCCCACAAGTATTCCTAAAAAGATAATAAGCAATGCAAATAAATCAATATAATTCATCAGAGCCTTCCTTGCTATTCCATCGGCAGAATATAAAAGTTTTCTTCACTTTGTATAATAATGGCCTTGCCGCTCACTACTGCGGGTATATCTACAATTTCAAAGGAAAACTTTTGAAAGTTTTTGTCAGATTTACCTATTTCATATACATAAATTCCTTGTGATGTAAACGCGTAAACATAATTTTCGGACATATAAGCTTTTATTATTCCTGTAGGCAACGATAATCTGAACTGGCTGTCATCGGCACCGATATACCAAAGTGCAGACACGGGAGACTCATATTCGTCACTTTGATTTGTACCCATTAAAAAAGATACTTTATTTCCTTCAACAAGATAATCCTGCATGGTCCAGCCGTAAACTAAAACTTCGCTTTGCTCGACTCCTGTATATGTATATGATTCAATGTGTTTCGATCCTACGACATATACTATATTATCCAGAGGCATTATGCCGTAACATACCTGGTTAAGTACTGTAATTGAGCCGGTCATCGATTTACCGGGATGGTCCGTCCTTACCTTTGTTATTGGTATGGTGCCATGGGAATCCAAAAGCAAAGCCCAAAGCTGGTCGCCTGAATCACCGAAAAATCCCAAATCCAGCATGCTTTGATAGGAAAACAGCATATTTGTTATGTCATTTGCCTCATAATCATATATCCTCGCTCTGTACTGCCCTTCTTCAATTGTTGCCAACGCAAAATAGTTGGTGCCTGTTCTTCCGAATAAAATTTCAACATCATCGTTTTCCATCTCTTTGGCAAGAATCAAAACGCCTTCTTCGTTATAAATCTGTGCGGTATTATCATCCCAAACCACAGTAACGTTTCCATTACGGTAAGCCTGCATGTCAAATTCAGAAAGGTCCACCCTGAACTCTTCCCTTCCCTTTAAATCGAAACTAATAAGTTCCCGCTGGTCAACCACTACCACTCCCTCATCATATGGAAAAACATTAGCATAAATTGAAACATTCAGCTCGACTAAGTCCTTTTCCAGCCTTGTTACAGGCTGCACTACAAAAATCAGCCATATATTAACTAAAACTATTACAGCAGCAGCTCCAAGCCATATTAAATATTTAGTTATTTTTCTTTTGGTTGTATAACGCAACTATTTTTCTCCTTAGCTTTGTTACTTTTATATATAAGTAATTATTCTTACTATTCAAATTTAATTTTGTCAAAGCATATTATACTACATAAAAACACTTGGTGCAAAAAAGTTTTTGTTTTAAAATCAAAATTTTACTGTAAAATATAGATATGAAAAAAAATACAATCAAGAAAATCCTTTTTCCGCTTATTATTCTGGGAATGATATTTTTAGTTATTGTTATAAAAAAGGATTATGATTTTGTGAACCTTTTTAAAGACACGGAAAAACTAAAAGAATACATATTGAGCTATGGAAAACTCGCTCCTGTTTTTTTCGGAATAATCCAGTTTCTGCAGGTTATTATTTCTCCCATTCCAGGCAATCTGACCACTGTTGTAGGAGGCGCTCTATTCGGATTTTGGCAAAGTTTCATAATTTCTATGACAGCAATTTTTTTAGGTTCAGCATGTGCTTTCGCTCTAGCAAGGATCTTCGGCAGGCCGTTTGTAGAATGGATAATAGGGAAAAAAAACGTAAACATACATTTAGACACAATTACCAGCAACACAAAAATTATCTTTGTATTAATTATACTGCTGCCCTTTTTCCCAGATGATATCATCTGTTTTATAGCAGGAATTTCAGGAATGTCCTGGGGATTCTTTTTGCTAACTATGCTCATTGCCCGCCCGCCGGGGCTTATTGTCTCTTCATTAGTCGGTTCAATGGGTTTCAGGATGCCTATATGGGGATGGGCCGCCATTTTTTCGTTGGCTATTTTAGCCGTGTTCGCTTATTTAAAAGTAAAAAAAATAGTAGACAATAAAAAAAACAAAAAACCTTAATAACTTTGACCGTATTTTAACATGTTTTACACCTGGTTATCAACAATAATTGTGGATAACTTTTGTTCGTTTGTTAATAAAGTAATAAAAAATCACCAAAAAGTAGGTGATATTAACATTAATTATTCGATATTGACTTGTGCGTTAAGCAGATGATAAATAATCACTCCGGAAAGTATACAATCCATTCTCGTGCGACTTTATCCCACATAAATACAGCATTTTTCGACTGGACTTCAGGCGCAGAAATCAAAAATCCATTCTCCATTAGTTTTCCTATCATCAGGTCAGCGTCATATTCCCCGTTCACTTCACAATCACTGAAAACAAAATTAGTCGAGTTGTAATCCATGCTTGCCCCTGTAACCAACGCGTACGATTCAGTGGAATCATTAAGCTGAAACGCAGTCATCTCATCTGCTTCCAAAGCTTTCTTTGTCACTGTATTAAAAAAATTAGGTGCACCAATTGAAACTACAATAACAATTATTGCAATTACTATAATTAACTCAATTAATGTAAAGCCTTTTTTGTTCACAGATTAATCTCCTTGCATCCATTCCATATATTTATATTATATCACGATTTCTGTCAACTTCAACTTAATTATTCTATTGATGTTTATGTTCTGCTAACGTCGGCTCCAACACTTTTTAACTTTTTAACTATGTCTTCATAGCCTCTGTCAATATACTTTGTATTTGAAATTACGGTTGTTCCCTTTGCCATTACTCCGGCTACTATCAGCGCCGCCCCTGCACGCAAATCAGAAGCGATTACATCAGCGCCTGAAATGGATTCTACACCTGTGATGACTGCAATATCCCCGCTGATTTGAATGTTTGCCCCCATTCTTCTCAGCTCATCTACATGCCTGAATCGGGATTCAAATATTGTTTCAATAACCATTGATGTTCCTTTTGCGGTTGACAAAATCACGGTGAATGGCTGCTGCAAGTCAGTGGGAAACCCTGGGTATGGCAGTGTCTGAATATGAACAGCCTTTGGCCTGTCGTTTGTCTTTATGCGTATGTAATCCTCGCCTTCGACCACTTCAACACCCATCTCTGCCAATTTAACGGCCGCTGACTCCATGTGGTATGGCACACATCCTTTTATTGTTATGTCGCCTCTTGTTGCAGCGGCAATTGCCATCCATGTTCCTGTTTCAATCTGGTCCGGAAGAATAGAATACCTGCATCCTTTAAGCCTAGACGCGCCTTTTATTCTGATTGTAGGGGTTCCCGCGCCTTTTACAGTGGCTCCCATTGCCGATAAAAAGTTTGCTAAATCAACGATATGCGGTTCTCTGGCAGCGTTAACAATGGTGGTTGTTCCCTCCGCTCGTGCCGCAGCAAGCATAACATTAACTGTTGCGCCTACACTTGATATATCCATATATATTTCGCGGCCAATGAGTTTGTCCGCTTCACAAATGTATACACCGTTTTTAAGTTGAATAGAAGCTCCCATGGCCGTCAGGCCTTTAAGGTGCTGGTCCATCGGTCGCGAGCCTATGTTGCAGCCGCCCGGAAACGCAACCTGCGCTTTGCCGAATTTGGCAAGCAAAGTTCCCATAAGATAATAACTGGCTCGCATCTCGCGCGCCAAATCATCAGGTACTATCCAGTTCGAAACCCCGCTTGGGTCCACTCTCATTGTATTGCCTTTAATTTTCACTTCGGCACCGAGTTTTTCCATCATCTTTTTCAGCACCATAACGTCTTCTATTAAAGGTATATTCTCAATATAGCATACCTCATCACACATTAAAGCAGCGGGAATGATTGCAACAGCGGAGTTTTTGCCGCCGCTTACTGTCACTTCCCCTTTCAGCGGTTTTCCGCCTTTTATTATAATTTTGCTTTCCAAAAGCCAGTTCTCCTTTACATTCTTAATAAAATGCTATGAGCATCCTGAACAGCTCGAGCAGCTACCGCTGCATGACCCGCCTGATAACGGTGAAGTGTAGCATTTTCCCTGATAGTGCCTTACTATATTTGTGCTTTTGCAATTTTTACAGACAACTTTTTCATTTGAATTAAGTACAAGCTCTTCAAACACACTGTCACAATCTTTACATCTAAATTTAAGTACCGGCATGATTATTCTCCTGCAAAATGTCAGGGGGACATACAATCCCCCTGCACGCAAAATATATTGTAGTACATTTTATTGTTTTTTTCAAGGATTAAGTAATTATTACGCTTGTGTTAACAGTTTGTTTTCAATTTATAAAATAACCATTTATTCTATGCGCTTGACATTGAAATAATAACAATATAGAATTACTAGCATGGAATACAAAAACAAAAAAATTCAAATAAAAAAATCTGTGTTCATTCTTTTAGTTTTGGTGGTTTCTTCTGTTTTTTCAGGATGCCTTGACGGTCAAATAGACGTATCCAGGCTGATGGAAAAGCCAATGGACTATACTATTCCGATAGTAAAAAATGTAGAAGACAGGTTTTGGGGTGAAGACCCGGATTTAGTTAGTGACTATGCCGAATATTATATTGACATTGACCCTGCTTATGGCGAAAAACTGAGAATTTCACAAGTTGAAATTCTGCCCCAGCTCATTATGGAAGCCTATAAGAACGCAGACAACATTGTAGATGATGAATTCAAACAAAAGTTCACCAACAAAATAACTGTATATAATGACTCTAATCAAGTTGAACTTGAACTTGAAGTCACATCGGACGGAACAATCTATGCAAGGGAAGACAAAAACAGCCCTGTTTTCAGGTTTCCCGAGTATGTGTACTATGCCATTGAAGGCTCATTATGGAAAATAGGCGACGCTGACGCAGACATAACAGAAACATGTAATTCGCTTATTTCACCCCTTTCTGACTGGTCTCCCTCCATGGGTCCTGATCTTTTGGAACTGAGGTTAGACCACGACATAAAGACAATGCTTTATATGATGTATGGGTATTCTGACGCTGTGTTTGTCAGCTGCAAAATATATTCAACCCTTGAATTGGACAGGCAATACAAGCTTTATACTCTTATAGCATATGAAGGATATGACTATGTGGATGACACATTCTGGCCAAGGTACGGTGAAGTCACTCCATGCCAGCTTATATATTCCTGGGTAGAAGGTGAATTTTGGGCATTAACGGAAATGAAATTCGCCGACGAAACAAGCTATAACAATTTTGCTGAAGAGGATATTAGAAAAATCCTCCCGTTTTTGGATACCCAAAAAGCCCTGGAAGACCTTAAAGACATAACAACCTTTGAAGATGAACTTGAACGCCAGGCGCTCGAATACCTTTCAGATATCGGCAAAGGCGCTATTTCAGTTGTCGACAGAAAATAAAGTTTCAAAAATGGTCTGTCCATCATTCCGATGGACAGGCCATTTTATTTTTTAAACAAAAGCCTTATTCTTTTTAGCAAAATTAAACATCATCATATATGCCGTGTCAAATTCTTGCTTTTGCTCCTCACAATTTGGTTTATATATCTATTGAAAACAAGCTTATTAGCTTAAATGACTGCCTGCTTCCAGCCATTCAAGGCCAACAGGCACATTCATCATTTCACAGAAATAATCCCAAACTGCGCCGAACGGATAAGTTTTAAACTCTTCTTCAAGTGCTTTTTGGCTGTTGTAATCTCCCGCCTCATAGCATCTTTTAAGGTACTCACTAGGCTCCAGCAAAGCAAGCAAAAAAGCTTTTTCAACAGCTCTGGTACCCAAAACCCATTTTTTAATTTTTGATAAGTCGTCAACAGAAGTTTTAAAATCAAGGCAGATATAAGTTTTTTCTAAAAGGCTGTTATTTACTATGCATCTTGCCATGTTCTTTAATTTATCATTGAGCAGTATCATTGTCTCCGAGTGTTCAGGTTGAATATTTACAACTATTTTCTCTGAAAAAAGCTGGGCCGTGCATATCTGTTGATAAATATCCCCTTCGCTTTTAAAATTCCTTGAACTTAAATTAATGTAAATATTATTTTCAACCGCATATTTCGAGCAAAAATCTTCATCAGCCACTGGCATATAGCCCTCTTTCTTGCCTTCAAGCCCTGTGAACACAGAATCCTGATTATAGTTTTTGTTTATTTTTTCGGAGTAAATTTTATTCAGTGAGTCTGTCAAAAGCTGCAAGGCAGGCATTGTTTCTACTGGAATGCTTTCATAGAAATCATTTATATTTATGGTAGTCCTGCACGGGCCTTTCATCTCTTTTCCGATGTGCTGCCCGACGATTCGGCATCTTTGGCAGTGTTCAATCCAAAAATACCTGAAATCCTTGTTCCTGTTTGAAAGTGCGAACCCACCGTCTGACTTTTCATGCCTGACCATTGAAGTGTAAAAATCTAATCCCGAAGTGTTCTTTTTAGCCCATTCTATCCATTTATCGTAATGACAGGCTTCAATTTCATCAAGTTCAACAATTTCTTCTGAATCCATATGCACAGCATTCAGGCTTATCCTATGCTTCCCCGGAATTAAGCTCAGCGCTTTTCCCAAAGCTGCCCGCAGTTTGGGAGAGTTTTCTTTCTCGTTTTTGTAATCCGATGTTTCACTGCGATTATATATGTCGACTATATCACAGCATTTTAATGAAAATATTATTTCCCTTAGCTCTTGCAGCGCTGTATCTGTGTCTATACCGATTTCCTTGTATTTTATTTTTGCATGAATATAACGCTCTTTTACAGAATTCATTTTTATCTCCAAAATCAATTTTTTGCTTATATATCATTCTAATACCTTAATAGTTAATTTTCAATAGCACTCTTAAAAACAAATTTAAAAAAATATCACAATCACTAAGTTTTTAACGAGTAATACTGCATTTTTTAAATTCTTGACTAAAAAACAATTCCCTATTAAAATGTAGTCTAATAGTTTAAAGAAAATAACATATGAAAGGCTAGGTTTTTGACTTAGATACAAGGATTGAGTAATGTCAGTATCGGATTATAATTACAAAGAAATTGAGGAAAAATGGCAGAAAATATGGGATGATAAAAAAGTTTTCAACGCAACTGATGACTTTGAAAAACCTAAATATTACTGTTTGATTGAGTTCCCCTACCCCTCAGGCGCAGGTCTGCACGTTGGACACCCGAGGTCCAACACGGCTCTTGATATAATTTCCAGAAAGCGCCGCATGGAAGGCTACAATGTACTGTATCCTATAGGCTGGGACGCGTTTGGGCTGCCGACCGAAAATTTCGCGATTGAAAACAATATTCATCCGTCTGTAGTTACGCAAAACAACATTAACCATTTCAGGGGCCAGCTTAAAAGATTAGGATTCTCTTTTGATTATTCCAGGGAAGTAAACACAACCGACCCAAAATACTATAAATGGACACAATGGATTTTCATAAAACTTTTTGAGCACGGGCTTGCTTATAAAGATAAAATAAATATTAATTATTGCCCAAGCTGCAAAGTCGGCCTGGCAAACGAAGAAGTGGTTGACGGCGAATGCGAAAGATGCCACAACAAAGTAGTAAGAAGAACAAAAGAACAGTGGATGCTCAAAATAACAGATTACGCGCAAAAGCTGCTTGACGGCCTTGACACAGTTGACTTTATTGAAAGAGTCAAGATACAGCAGCGCAACTGGATAGGCCGGAGTGAAGGCGCAGAAGTTGACTTCGGCATCACAGGAAAAGATTATAAACTAAGAGTTTTTACAACCAGGCCTGACACTCTTTTCGGCGCTACTTACATGGTAATTTCGCCGGAGCATCCAATTGTCGATGAGTTTGCGTCAGATATTACAAATCTGGATGATGTAATAAAATATAAAGACGTAACTGCTTTAAAATCAGACATGGAGCGTACTGAGCTTAACAAAGAAAAAAGCGGTGTTGAACTAAAAGGCATCAAGGCCATAAATCCTGTAAATAACGAAGAAATCCCGATATTTGTTTCTGACTATGTTCTCATGAGCTATGGTACCGGGGCTATTATGGCCGTTCCGGGGCATGACTCCCGTGACTATGAGTTCGCCAAAAAATTTAACTTGCCGATAATTGAGGTGGTTTCAGGCGGAAACATTGAAGAGGAAGCATATACGGACAGTGAAAACGGAATCCTTGTAAACTCAGGGCTGCTAAATGGCCTGAAAGTGCCGCAAGCCAAAAAGAAAATAATAAAATTCCTAGAGGATAAAAATGCCGGAGAAAAAACAGTAAACTACAAACTGCGTGACTGGGTTTTTTCCCGTCAGCGCTATTGGGGTGAACCCATACCTTTGGTTCACTGCGACGACTGCGGATGGGTGCCTCTTCCATTTGAAGAGCTGCCCCTCACTCTTCCTGAAGTTGATGAGTTTAAACCCGGCGAAGACGGTGAATCCCCTCTTGCTGATGTAGATGACTGGGTAAACACTACCTGCCCTAAATGCGGCAAAAAGGCAGTAAGAGAAACCGACACCATGCCCCAGTGGGCAGGTTCATCATGGTACTTTTTGCGCTACATTGACCCGCACAATGATGATGAACTGGCAGCAAAGAAAAAGCTTCAGTATTGGCTGCCTGTGGACTGGTACAACGGCGGAATGGAGCACACCACACTTCACCTGTTGTACTCCAGGTTCTGGCATAAGTTCCTCTATGATATCGGCGTTGTCACAACTCCTGAGCCTTACCAAAAGCGCACAAGCCACGGCATGATATTGGGTGAGAACGGCGAAAAAATGAGCAAATCCCGAGGCAACGTAGTGAACCCTGACGATATGGTCGACGAATACGGGGCGGATGCATTCAGGCTTTATGAGATGTTTATGGGAGCATTCGACCAGCCCATTCCATGGTCAACCCAGGGCGTTAAGGGCTGCAAAAGGTTCCTTGAAAGAGTATGGAAGCTGCAGGATAATATTGTGGGCGATGAAATAAGCAAGGATATGGAATCCGCAACCCATAAGATGATAAAAAAAGTAAGCCTTGATTATGAAGCAATGAAATACAACACCGCAATTGCCACAATGATGAGCTACATCAACGATATAAACTCCAAGGGTACTATAACAAAAAAGGAATATGTCACCCTCATCACCCTGCTCAATCCGGCGGCTCCTCACATAACTGAGGAAATTTACGAGAATTTAGGCGGGGAAGGAATGCTCTCTGTTAAATCCTGGCCCACTTGGGATGAGGAAAAATGCGTTGACGCCACAAAAGAAATCGCTGTACAGGTAAACGGTAAAGTACGCGGAACAATTATCATTCCAGCTGATGCAGACGAAAAAACCATTGAAAAAATGGCAGTTGAGCAAGACAATGTTAAAAATTATTTAGAAGGAAAAACAATATTAAAAATTATTGTAATCAAAGGGCGTATAGTAAACATTGTAGTAAAATAAAATACTTATAAATGGGCAGTTCCAGCAGAATTCTGGAACTGCCCATTACCTTTATTTATCTTATATATGTACTTTGGGGATACACTTTTCGGCAGTTACTTTTTCCTTTTGACTATAATGTACGTTTATCCACTGATAAAAAAGGCAAAAGTTATGAGAGAAAAGTGTTGACGTTGAAACAGTTTATCTTTCAAATTTTCCAACATTCTCCTGTGATAGCCCCTTCTTTATTTTAGTTCAATTCTTTTCTTCTCAATTTTCTTCCCGAATTTTTTTATCTCTTCGATAAAGTTTAGCTTATCCTGCTCCGAAAATCCTGAAAGCAAGCTGTCAAGGTATTTCATATGCTCTGAGTGTACACAAAGGAATTCCTTCCTGCCTTCGTCAGTTATTTCAATCCAAAATATTCTTTTGTCTTTTTTATCCTGCGTTTTCACAACATAGCCTTTGTTTATCAGCTTGTTTACGATATGCGTAATTGTACCGCTGGTTATTACGGCAACCTCGCCAAGTTTTTGAGTTTTTGCCCTGCCTGCTTCGTTAAGGTGTGCAAGCATCGGATATTCACTTGCTGTCATGCCAAGCTGTTCCAAGTTTTTGGATAGCCCATTCATAAACGCATAGTTTAGTTTGTTTAAAACAACCATCAGCTTCACATTAGTTGTCATTACCTGCTCCTATACAAAATTATTTGTTTTGATGTCGTTAAATGCCTTGGCAAGCTCATCTCTTGTGTTCATAACCACAGGACCGTACCAGGCTATAGGTTCATTCAAAGGAGTTCCCTCCGCAAATATGAACTGCATTTTTTCATTTGCCTTAACTCTGAACTGCCCGCCTGCCAAGGTATATGCCGTCATTTTGTCTGTTTCTTTTCCGTCAACTAATCCAGTTCCTTCAAATACAAATATATATCCCTGCTTGTTTTCATTTCGCAAAAGCTCTATTTCTTCATTTTTTTCCAGAACAATATGAATAAGTGTAACGCCTTTGTCGGACTTATCAATGGGCCCTTTCTGGCCTTTATATTCTCCCGAAATTATATTAACAGCGACTCCATCACCAATGAACTGCTCCATTTCTCCGTTTTTAATATATTGATATTCCGGTTCTTTCAGTTTTTCTGTGCTCTTAAGGTTAATCCAAAACTGAAACCCCTGTATTCCGTCTTTATCAGTTTTAAGCATTTCCTGGTGCATTATGCCTTTCCCTGCGCTCATCCACTGGAGTTCACCTGCGCGAATTACTCCTTTGTTTCCAATGCTGTCTTCGTGCTCACTTGAGCCTTTCAACAGATAGGTTATTGTTTCCATTCCCTTGTGCGGATGCCACGGGAAGCCCGGCAGCTGCCTGCTTTTATCCTCGCTGAAATAATCCAGCATTAAAAACGGGTCAAATTCTTTTGTCTCATTGTTTCCAAAAATGCGGTTTACTGTAACACCGCCTCCTTCTACAACTTGTTTTGCTCTATATTTATTTAAAATGATTGACATGGCAATCTTCCTTCCTTTATCTTGATATGAAGATAATTATAACATCATATTATCTTTATGTCAAGATAATCTACCCGTAAGTTATTTCGCCAAAATCCACTCATTCAATTTAATACATAAAAATATCCCCCGAAATCAATCAGGGGACTTGTTTTATTAGATTATTATTCGCTTACACTGCCAGTTCATCCAATATTATTCCGGCTGTGTTTATTAATTCATAAAAATAATCTTTCAGTGCGGTGGCATCATCCGCAATCAAGGAAGCATATCCTGCATCATCCCTTTCAATTTTACCTGTGGTTACATTAATTACAGTTTTTGATATCAGTTCGCTGTCAAAATAATAAAGGTATGTAAATTCGTCCATGACATAATTATAAGCATATACTTCCTTTTCCAAATCATTTGAAGCTATCCTTAAAAAGCTGTTTTTGTCTTGGGCAAACATCTCCATAACCTCTATATCATCCTGCTGTACATTTCTTGTGTATATTCCTGCAATTTGATAAAAATCAATTGAGGCAAATTTATCATTGAGCGCCGTGTCAACAGTACTGTTTTCATTATTGTTTCCTAGTATCTCGTCGATAATCGGTGAAGACCCGTTGTTTTCTTCTTCCGATTTTATCACTTCAAATGTCTCTATAATTTCATCATTAATGTCGTTTATATCATTTCCGAAGCACCCTGTAAGCGTCGTCAAAACAAATACGATGCTAAAAATAAGTATTATATATCTTTTCATTAAATATCTCCTAGACAATCAAACAACTCGATGGAGATAACTCTCCATCGAGTATTTGTATTTTTAGTTTTATGCTGTTTTAGCTGAGGATTTAGCCTTCCAAATCGTCAAAAACTTCCTCAACTACCTCTTCAACCTCTTCGACCTCAGGTACTGGCCTTTGTGCCGGAGTAACATAACTTGGTGAAAGAAGTGATTTAGCATCCTGTCCTTCAAATCTTATTTGAAGAACATATCCCTGAGCTTCCTTTACCTGATTGCGAAGTTCTGAAATCTGGTCTTCATAAAGCGCTCTTTCTTCTTCAGGCAAATTTTCAATTTCCTGCATAAGAGTTCTTAACTGCAGTTTATATTCAGCTACTACTTCACGCTGTTCTTTTATTTGCTCTTTTGTTGCAATGCGAAGTTCTGTGCGCTCAAGCTTATTTAGTTCAAATTCAGCTTTCCATTCTTCTTTCAATGCTTCACGCTCTTCTTTCGCGGCTTCACGTTCGGCTTTTGCAGCGTCGCGCTCTTCCTGCTTTTCTGCTAACTTGTCAGTATTATCAGTAGGATCTGCCAACACTGTTCCGGCAAATATGCTTGTTAATATTGTTAATGTCAGAACAATTATTAATATCTTTTTCATTGTATACACTACCTTTCTGGTTATTTACCCTTTTGATATTATTATAATACAAGATGATTTTATTATAAAGATGAGAAAATTATGTGAAATTGTGTAATTATTTTTTTTGATTTTCTCTTATGTGATATAATACTACTATTAATAAACGGAGATACTGCTGTGAGTAAAATTTTTGTTGTAGACGATGAAAAAGAATTAGTCAACGTAATAAAATCATATCTGGAAAAAGAACAATATGAAGTCATAACCTTTTCCGACGGCGCCAGCGCAATAAAGGCAGTGAATCAAGACGTGGATTTATGGCTGCTTGACATTATGCTTGGCGGCGAAATCAGCGGTTACGACATAATAAAAGAGATAAAAGATAAAAATCCGGTACCGGTTATTTTTATGTCAGCCAGAGACCAGGAATTTGACCGGATACTTGGGCTGGAAATGGGCAGTGAAGATTATATTACTAAGCCTTTTTCAATGCGCGAAATGATATTAAGAGTTAAAAATGTGCTTAAGCGAAGCGCTCAAAATGAAAAAGAAACAACTATAGAATACTCCTCTTATATTGTAAGCCAGGACAAAAGACTGGTAACGGAAGGCGAAAATAAAATTTCCCTCACTTCAAAAGAATTGGATTTGCTTATAATATTACTCCAAAACAAAGGAACTTCTTTCACGAGAGACCAGCTGCTAAACAAAATCTGGGGAGATGATTATTTTGGTTCAGACAGAGTTGTGGATGACCTGGTAAAAAGAATCAGAAAAAAAATGCCGCTTCTAAATATTGAAACAATATATGGATATGGATACAGGCTTATATAATGAAAAGAATCAATTTATCTGTTCAGATTGCTGTTATTTTTCTAATAGCTTTTATAATGACCTACGCCCTGCTTGCAATTAACATAGTAAGCAGGCTTGATGAGATATTTGAAATAAATGTTTTTGACCAGCTGGAGTCCTCAGCAAAGGAGCTTGCAGCCTCCGCTGCTTCGCAGCAGGCAGATATCCCGGATTTGTTTGCATATATCACATATTCCAGCAGTTCTAATGTATATGGCGCTTCTGCTAATATCAGCGAATTTATTTCGGATGATTACGCTGAGCTTCTTATAAATAAAGCTGTCCTACAGTCAAACAGTGTATCCCGGTACAAAAACCTTATAAATGACAAACAAATATATTATGTAATTGTAAACTACGAAAGTTTTTTTGGAGTTTATGACAACAATATTTTTATAGTTCTCACAGATGAAACTCTTAAAAGCGATATGGTGAAAGAAACTGCCATGCAGATATTAGTCGCCTGTCTACTCGCCTATCTTCTTGGTTACCTGCTGATATACCTTTGGATAAGCAGGTTGGTAAGCACGACAAAAAATATTGCAAAATCACTCAATAAAATGGGAAAGAACCACTATAAAACCAAAATTACAACAAACCGCACGGATGAAATCGGCGACCTTGTAGAGAGCATTGAAACGATGCGAAAAAAAATAATAAATAATGAAAAAAGCAAGCAGGAGATAATACAGGGCGTAAGCCACGATTTAAAAACACCTATTGCAATCATTCAATCGCATGCAGAAGCTCTGCAGGATGGTATATATTCACCGGAAAAAGTCTCTGATATCACCTTGAAACAATGCGCTCGGCTGAATGCCAAAGTAAAAAAGCTTCTTGCTCTTACGCGCATTGGTTATCTGGATATGTACGATATTGAATTTGGGTACACTGATATGCGTAAATTGATAGAAGATGAAATCCAGCTGTACTCAAACAAGTCTCCCGCCGAAATAACATTCAACTCTCCCTCTTACATCTTTTTAGGCGATGAAGAGTCTTGGAGAATCGTTCTGGAAAACCTCCTGGACAACACAATAAGATACGCCCAAAAAAGAATAATAATATTACTGGGTGAAAATACTCTATCCGTTTTTAATGACGGGCTTCAAATTCCTCAGGAGAAAATAGGCGATATTTTTAATGCCTATGAAAAAGGCCCCAACGGCAACTTCGGGCTGGGATTATCGATAGTTAAAAGAACAGTTAACTTATTTGGGTATAATATAGCAGCTGAAAATATTGATGACGGTGTCAGGTTTACTATTTCACGCCAGTAAAAAACAATCTAAATAATCACCTGTGCAGCTTTCTGGATATTGCGGCGTATAATTCGTTGCTCTTTTTTATGCCCAGCAATGTGGCAGCGGAAGGTATGGTTACGACAATTACTATTAATGACCACGTCAATTCAAAAACATTGTTTATGTTATATTGCATGGATAAATCCACAATAACGCACTGCAGCGTTACAGCAACTAAAAGCACAGTAAATATGGACAAAATGCTGTCTGCAGTTGATTTTATTATGAAATAAGAAATAAGGGAAATCACAAAAAAACTTATCATTATGGGCAGGCCAAGCCTTAGTATCATTATTTTTTGCTCAACAAACGCAAGGGCCAAAAACGAAAGCAAAACTGCACTTAGAATATAATATATCGTTATCGGAAAAACTTTTCTGATTTTTTCGGTCAAAAATATCCCGGCTATTATTATCCATACAAACACAATGCCTACCACCACATAGCGGGCCCACAGAAAATTGCCTGATATTATCAAATTGAGCAACAGTATATAAATTATCGTGGCAATAGAATCATAGGTAAATAGCCTGAAAAAAGTATTCTTTTTCCTAAAAAAAGGATACGCCACTGTTACCCACAGCAAAACAAGTGACAATATAGGTATGACTGACCATGTAATCCCGCCGCCTGTAAGTGCGTCCACAATGAAAACAACCACTGAATAGACAAATGCCTGTATAGTCAAGATAATTCCCGTAACATAGTGCCTGATGGGCCGTTTTTCATCTTCATTTATTACATGATAGTCAGGATAATCCGAATTAGCCCTGACTGCAGGATTGTTTGGGTTTGCAACCTCCGTTCCGCACAGAGGGCATTTTTCGTGATAATCGGATAATTTTACTCCGCATTGCACACAGTATGACATAATATTCTCCTCGCTAAAAGCATCTGATAAACTAGTAATTACTCTTTATTTCCACGGCAGCACCCATATCAACCAGTTTGGCGAAAATGTATTCAGGAATAAAGGCACTTTTTATTGTTCTTCCGAATGTAATCGCTGCCTTATCTTTGTAACTTGCAACAGAGCAGGCGCATTTTTCATGGCTGGAAGGCCCAAGAATAAAATCAAAATAATCAACTTTATCTTTCATTTCTTCCGGCAGCTTTACTGCCCCTAAATTCGACAGCGTTCCCGAAAACTGAGTTGAACCTGTGGTATTGTTCATAAACCTTATAACATAGTCCTTAAAAAACCTGGGAACATGGCGTATAACAAAATTTTGCGCTATTGAACAGTTATCTTCAATCATTGTAAGAAGGTGTTCTTCTGTCACGTGCTCCGCCATAAACTTTTTTACTTCAACTATTATATCATCGAGATTTTTCATGTTTCTTGGGTCTACAAAAGGTATTACAAACAATGAAAAATTTCTCATACACTTATTTGGGTAGAAATTTCTCATATTAACCGGGATCTGAACTGACACATTCTTGTGCTTTTTGATGTCCTTGACCTGTATGGCCTGCAGGTGTATAAGAGCCTCCAAATATAAAGAAGCTATAAGCTGGGTAATTGTAGCGTTATGAGCCTTGCTTATTTTTTTCAAATCACTTATTGATACAATCCCGGTAACCACCTTATATTTTCCTACTGAAATCTGTCTGTCATTAAGCTTAAAATATGACTTTTTACCCAAAAGAGATCTCTTTTTCTCTTCGGGAAGCATGTCTTTTTTGCTTTCAAGGACATTCAAAAAAGCATCCTCACATTCTTCTTTTTGGGGCTGTTCATTTTTGTCCATTATAAAATCAGTGTCAATGCTTTTTATTTCACCTTTCAACCAAAGGTATTCTGCCAAAAGGCATTTCAAAAACTCCATGCCTCCGTATCCATCGGTTAATACGTGAAAAACATCAAGTGAAATCCGCCTGTTAAAATACCTTACTTTAAAAAGATAACCATTGTTAAAAGAAGGGCGGATTCTGCTGCATGGAGACTGGGTGTCCTTCCAGATTATTTTCTTGGCTTTGTTTTCTTCCAAGTAACTCCAAAAAAGCCCTCTTTTCAGGTGAACAAAATAATACGGAAACCTGCCCCTGACGTTTTCCAGTGCTTCAATCAGGATATTAGGATTAATCGGCTGCTTTAAAACCGCTGAAACCCTGAAATTAGAGGGATTCCTTATTGATTCAATCGCTGGATAAATCTTAGCGGAAGTATCCAGCTTGTACCATTTAAGTTTATTTTCCATGTTGTTATTATACACTTGTTTTTGCCTGCTTTCCAGTGTATACTTTGCACTCCGCAATCTGTATCCCAAATTATTGTTATTGAAATATATTAATTATATATTGTTTTTCAATATATTTTTCTTGACATACAATAATTTTACTAGTATTATTATAAAAAATTTATTATTATGCTGCAATTTATTGAAAATCAAGGAGCAATCGATGAATATCTGGTTAATACGCCCCAAAATGATACCACGGCCTATGGATTCATATTTCAAACTGTGTATGTCGCCGCCCCTGGCACTTATTCTAATAAAGCAAATCACGCCTAAAGAACATAACGTTACAATAATAGATTATAACTTCAAAGTAAAGCTGCCCAATGAAACGCCCGACATCGCCGCCATCACATCGACAGTTGACGTGGCCGACATTGCAATAGAACTTGCGAAAAAATTTAAAAGGATGGGCGCGAAAACTGTTGTAGGAGGCATACACGCGACAAGCTGCCCTCAGCATTTTTATGAGCATTTTGACAGCATATGCATCGGCCCCGCCGAACTTAACTGGCAGAACATACTAAATGACGCCCAGGCTGAAAGCCTGAAAAAAATTTATAAAAGCCAAAATCAATTATCAGCCACTGATATTCCTGTACTTAATATTATGTCCTCTGAAAAAAGGTACCTTTTTAACAATGTGATAACCACAAGCAGAGGATGCAATTTCAGATGCAGTTTCTGCTACAACAGCGCATCCTGTCAGCCATTGGTAAACAGGAACTTTGATGATGTCATAGAAGAAATAAAACTGCTGAATACATCTCATGTGTTTTTTGTGGATGATAATTTCATCTCAAATATCGCCTGGACAGAAGAATTCCTGATAAAAATACAAGATATGAATTTGACATGGTCCTGCGCTGTCAGCTGCAACATCATTGACCACCCCGCCCTGTTGGATAAAATGGCTCAAGCCGGATGCCAAAGCCTGTTTATAGGGCTCGAAACCATTAACCCTGAATCGTTAAAATATCTCAAAAAAGGACAAAATAAAATTGAAGAGTATGAATATCTGATAAAGGAAATACATAAAAGAAAAATGATGATTAATGCAAGCATTATGCTGGGCATAGACGGCGACACAAGGCAGTCCATAGAAGATACAATAAACTGGCTCATTAAAAACAAAGTGGACACCCTTACAACGCACATCCTTACGCCCTACCCCGGCACTAAATTATTTTCGGAGATGAAGTCAGCAGGTAGGCTTTTGGACTGCGACATAAGCAAATATAATACCGCAAATGTTGTTTTCAAGCCTAAAAACATTACATCAGAAGAGTTATATAAATCATATCTAAATGTATATAGAAAATTTTATTCAGCAAAAAACATCATTAAGCGGATTCCAAAAGGCGACGCCAAGCGCAAAACAGAATACCTGCTGTTTAATTTCCTCTACCGCAAGTTTGGCAAGCCCATATCTTATGTTGCCTATAAGCTGAACGTTCTTGAGTCGGTCGGCAGGCTGGCAAGAAGAATAAGCTATAAAATCAAATAACCGCCGACAGATATCTATCCCAGCTCAACCACAGTAATGTTCATTCCGAATCCGTCATATTCAATAGGCCTTACAATTCTGCTGTGGTTTTTTATCCACCTGAATATCTCCTGGTTTGCGTTTTGGCCGCCGCGCATTACCACATATTTCACTTCACCGTCCTCAACCATCTGCGCAAACTCCTCAACAGTCAACGGGCTGTCTCCTCCGTTGAATCCGCCAAGCGCCATCACTGGCTCGCCTGACTGCAAAATCAACTCAGCGCCTAAATTCATTGAGCTTGGTGTCATGGCAAGGTACAAGGCTCCGTCTCTGTTTTGCTCCAGGTATTCAATCAATCCTGATAAATCAGACTCCTTGTCAAATCTATCATTTTCTTCTGTGAGCTCAGGCCCGGCTATAGGCAGCTGTGAATTGTCGCTGTAAATCAACGGCGTTGCAGACCACACAGCAGGCAAAATCAAAAGAGCGCATAAAAGAATTGTAAGGGATTTTTTATGCCGTCCTTTGCTAAAGGATAAGGCTGTCATAATGACCGCCGCTGCTGCAAAAGCCACTGCAGCTGCAAGCAAAAGCCAGGAGAACCAGTCCTTATACAGCCATTGGATGTAAAGCTGCGCCAGTGCTGCGGGAATGAAGATCAAGACAAACCAGTATTTTTTTGAATTTGCCAGATAATAATACCCGATGCCTGCCAGCCCAGCCATAAATGGAGCAAGAGTGGCAAAGTAATATCTGTGTGAAACGCCGCTGGAAAAGCTAAAATATATAAATATAGGTATAAAACTCAATGCGAAAAAGAAAAATGCAATATTTTTCGGATTTGCTTTGAATTTTCTTTTAAACATAAGCCACAGCATCAAAATGATTGAAAATCCACAAGGCAATATAAACCATGCTATCTGTCCTGCGTTTTCATAATTAAACATCCTTAATATTCCGGCATCACCCAACTCGCCTGATGTAGCGCCGCTGACACGGGCAGGCTGCTGATTCAGCCTTGCATCGTCCTCCGGAAAACCGTCGCTGTTCTGAGTGATATTTCCGGGTACATCATCCGTGGTTTTATTAAGAAGTGTCCTTAAATTGATTACCCTGCTTATTCCATTGTATCCCAATGCTAGGTTAAGGGCGCTGTTTGTGTCGCTGCTTCCAATGTAGGGCCTGTTTTCCTCCGGAACTGCATCAACCGCCAGCACCCACGAAAGCGAGACAGTAAGCATAATCACCACAGATAATGCGCAGATAAGTATTTTCTTTATAAACTTCTGCTTTGCAAAAACTAAAAAGGTAAGGTAAATAGCAGGGACAATCACAAAAGCCTGCAGCATCTTCACATTGAAGCCGAGTCCTATGAAAATACCTTCAAAAATCAAATGCTTCATGCTGGATTTTTCCGTCGCAAGTATAGCCTGAACGGCGGCAAGCAGCAAAAGCAGAATAAGTATGCTGTCAATTGTGTTGTTTCGTGATACTGCTGCGTATATTGGCGTTAGTGCCAAAACAGCGGCTCCAATAAGCCCCGCAACCTGCGAAAACCTTTTGCTTATTATTCTGTAGAGCACATAGACCGAAATAACCGATGCAATGGCTTCAGGCAGAATAAGAACAGTGCCGCTGAAACCAAATATTTTTGTAAAAAGGACCTGTATCCAAAACCCTAAGGGCGGCTTGTCAATGGTGATATATCCGGCTGAATCAAATGAATTAAATAAAAACGCATGAAGGTTCTGCCCCATTGAATACACCCCCGCTGCATAGTATTTGTTGGCAAACTCTGCGTTCCATATATTCATTATATTGAGAAAAGCCGAAACAGTGAGAATTAAAATAATAGGAAGATTACTTTTAATGCTTTTATCTTTTTTTATTTCACTTGATTGCACTGTCATGTTTTCACCTCTTTTTTATTATAATTCATTTCACTATAAAAGTATCGCCATTTTATGTCATAAATCTGGCAATTTTATGGCAGGTTATGCATTTAAAACAATATTCCACTGCTATGCTTCCCATTTCACCTGTAATTTCATTGCCCTGTGTGCTATAATTAAGCATTGAGGTGATTATGTGAGAATTACAAGTTTAGTAGATGATTTAAAATCCGCTAACGATCTTCTCAGCGAGCACGGATTATCATTTTATATTGAAAATGACATAAAAAGATACCTTTTTGACACGGGAGCAACAGTCTCTTTTATTCATAACGCAAACAGGATGAGAATTAATTTGCGGAAAGTAGACGCTCTTTTTATATCTCACAATCATTATGACCATATCGGCGGGCTTACATATTTCATGGAAATTAATAAAAAAGCCAAAATTTATATAAAAGAAGACGCCTTAAACGAAACCTTTTATTTAAGAGACTATGTAAGATGCCCTTTGGGGAAATTTTATAATGAGCTTGCAGAAAACAAAAGAGTAATATTCGTGAAAGGTGATATGCAGGTTGATGATTTTTACCTGCTTTCCGATACAAAAGGCGAGAAAAAGCACTTTGCAATGGGTGCAAAATTTCTGATGGAAAAAAACGGTGAAATTGTGCCTGATGATTTCAGCCATGAAATGTTCCTGACATTCGTAAAGAACAATAAAATAAATATTATTTCCGGATGCAGCCACAGGGGGGTTATAAACATAATTGAGTCGGCAAAAAGCAAATTCAACCTGCCTGTACACAGCTTTATCGGAGGCTTTCACTTGGCAGCTAAGGGCGGCACGGACATCAACTGCACTGCTGAATATTACAACACTCTTGTCGATTATTTGAAAGAGGAGAACATACCACGGCTTTATACCTGCCACTGCACGGGCCGGCATGCCTACACTATGATAAAAAAAGATTTATACAACCAAATCAGGTATTTTTATCTGGGAGATACAATAACTGTCTAAGGTGTTATATGAAAAACGATGTCAGCAAATTAACAGATGCGCAAAGAGCAGCACTGTTTCCCATTACTATTGAAAAACACAATCTGAATTGGAAAATATGGTATGAGAAAGAAAAGCAGTCTATACTGAAAAACGTTGAAGACATTAAGGTTATACATCATTATGGCAGCACGTCAATACCCAGCATTGCTGCAAAGCCTATAGTAGACATATTAATTGAGGTGGAAAAAGACACAGACCTTTCAAGATTGAAGCAGTCTTTTTTAGATTTAGGGTATAATTACATGAATTTCGGCAAACCTCCAAGCATGATGTTTGTGAAGGGCTACACTGTAAACGGCTTTGCAGAGAAAGTATTCCATGTACATGTACATTATGAAGGCCTGCAGGAGGATTTAGTTTTCAGAGATTATCTCATTGCCCATCCCGACACCGCTGCAGAATATGAATCGCTGAAACTTTCCTTAAAAGAAAAATATGAATATGACAGGGACGGATACACATCTGCGAAATCAGGCTTTATTATGTCTGTTATAAAAAAAGCATTATCAAGTAAGAAATATTAGGAGCAGAATATGGACATTAAAAAAATCATAGATATATCAGGCAATCCAAAACCCTATGATAAAGGCACATCTGTAATGTGGACTGACCAAAGAATTACGCCCCGCCTTCTTGATGCGCACCTGAATGAAAATATTAACTCCGCAAGCAGGACCCCTTACAAAATAAACAAAACAATTAATTACATAATTGAAAATATCAATGCGCAGGGAGCGGCAATTTTGGATTTGGGATGCGGCCCGGGGCTTTATGCTGAACGCCTGGCCGGCCTTGGCTTCAAGGTAACAGGCATTGATTTTTCGCAAAATTCCATTGATTATGCAAAAAAGAGTGCAAAGGAAAAATCACTTGACATCGAATACATATGCGGCGATTACATCGAAATAGGTTATAAAGGTAAGTTCGATGCTGTAGTGATGATATACTGCGACTTCGGCGTGCTTTCAGACAAAGAAAGAAATTTGCTGGTCAATAAAGTATATGAAGCACTGCGGCCGGGAGGCGTTTTCATTTTTGATTCATTGAATGAAAATGCACTGCATGCCATATCGTTCACAAAAAACTGGGAATATTCAAAAACAGGCTTTTGGAGAAACAACCCTTACATATGCCTTTCTGAAAACATATATTTCGAGGAAATTAAAGCTATTCTAGCCCAGCATATAGTAATAGAGCAAAATGGCGAATTTGAAGTTTACCGCTTCTGGAATCACTTTTTTGACGACACTGACATAAAAAGCTTATTTCTGCCTGCAGGGTTTGCTAAGGTGCACTCTGACAGCAATGTCATTTCAGATTCAGCTGATGGCACTGGTGATATCACTTTCTTTAAAGTTACCAAATAGCATATTTATAAAAAACTAACCCCTGCAAAAACAGGGGTTAAAACTCTTAAATTAACATCAAATAATTTTATCCGTATATTGATGTGTATTTTTCTTTTAAATACTGCGCATAGTATTTCGGGTTGAACGCCTCGCCGGTTGCTTTCTTTACTATTTCGTCATCTATCAGAAGCTTACCGTATTTATGAACATTCTCATTGAGCCATTTTGTTATTTCGGTCAGGTCCCCTTTTTCCAGGGCTGCTTCATAATCGAATTTTTCGCGCATTTTCGCTTCAAACTGCGCAGAATAAGCTGTGCCTAAAGCATATGTCGGGAAATATCCGAAAAGCCCGAATGACCAGTGGACATCCTGAAGTATTCCGTTTGTGTCATCGGGAGGAAGTATGCCTAGGAACTCTTCATATTTTTTGTTCCATATAGCAGGCAGCTCCATCACGTCGACGCCCTCTTCAAAAATCATTCTTTCAATATGGTACCTTACCATAATATGCAGTGAGTAGGTGAGCTCGTCTGCCTCTATTCTTATAAGTGATGGTGATGAATAGTTGCAGTAAATATAAAAATCTTCCTCTGTAATGTCTTCAAACTGTTTGAGGAAAACTTCCTTTGCAGCATTGTAAATATGCTTATTGAAGGCTTTTGACCTGCTTATATTATTCTCGTAAATTCTGGACTGGGATTCATGCATGGTCATTGATGTTCCGTCGCCTAATGATGTGTAGTTATATTCGCTGTTTATACTCAGATTATACATGGCATGCCCGCCCTCATGAAGCGCGGCAAAAATTGCTGAGCCTATGTTGTCTTCGTGGTATGCAACTGTGAATCTGACATCGTTTGTGTTTGCCCCCGATGTGAAAGGGTGTACGCTCTCTGCTATTTTGCATCTGTCCTCCGGGAGCCCCTGGAGCTTGAACAGCTTTTTAATAAGTTCCTCCTGCCCTTTCCTATCAAAGCCTTTTGCGTCGATGCGTTCCTTTATCTCCTTTGCCCTGCTCAGCATTTTGCTTTTGGCCACCATTGCGTTAAGAGGCACCACTGTTTTTTCCACCTCTTCGAAGAACGCATCCAAAGTATCCATTGTTAGGCCTTCTTGATAATCATCAAGCAGTGTGTTGTATACTTTTTCATCAGGCTTTGTGTGCTTTGCAAATTTTATTTGGAATTCAATAAGCTTTTTTAGATACGGCGCAAAAGATTTGTAATCATTTTCGGCTTTGGCCTTTATCCATACAGGCTCAGCCTCTGCGCGAAGTTTCATGTATTCCATCAATTCTTCTTTGGGAATGCATGCCATTTTTTTGTATTCTTTCGCGAAAACTTCAATGTTTCTTTTTTCTTTTTTGTCCAGGCCTTCCAGTTTGTCAAGTTCTGCCAGCAGCTTTCCTGTTTCTTCGCCTGTCATAAGCTTGTGCATTTCGCCGCCCAATACAGATGAAGCAATCCCTCTGCCTTCAACTGATTTTTCAGGAGCGAATGTGGAACCGTCCCAGTTCATCAGCATCATTGCGTGGCCTATCGCGTATAGTCTCTTTTGCAGTTCGTCAAATTTTGCTAAAAGTTCTTGTTTACTCATAGTTTACCTCTCTTGTTTTATTTTTATGCTGTTATTTCAATTTTATTTCCGTCAGGGTCTATGGCCACACTTTCATAATACCCATCGCCTGTATACCTAGGTTCCCTCAATATTTTACATCCGCCATTTCTTAAAATATTTGTAATGCGGTCGACATTTTTATTTGAACCCACTGACACGGCAAAATGAGCCATTCCCGAAAGCGGCACTTCACAATTTTCATTTGCTTTTATTGAAGGTGTCTGCATCAGTTCCAGCCTGCACCCTGAATCAAAACTCAAAAAATACGATTGGAATTGTTTTGCTTCATTTATATATTTTTTGCTGCTTACTGCATGGAAATATTTCTCGTAAAACTTTTTAAGTCTTTCAATATTATTTGACCATATAGCTATATGTTCTATCTTCATATTGTCTACTCTCCCTTGCTTATTTATTATAACATCAAATCAGTAAACTTCTACCTGTTTTATAAAAAAATATATTATACAACGTTTAGAGGTTTAATGTTATAATATATAAAAGTTATTATTCAAACTTTCGATTTATTGTATGTTCTTATGGGGGAAATATGCTGATAGATGCTCATTGCCACTTTTTCACAAACAGTATTCTGGCAGACAGATTAAAAAAGGAC
>CAZDZB010000002.1:0-49243 GCA_964509795.1 uncultured Christensenellaceae bacterium
CAATTTCTCCGTGGGTTGCTACTGCGAATACATGTTTCAATGTTCATGGCATCCCTGCCTGCACAGTGTGTTAATTTATTACTTACCTGCGGCGGACAGTTTTCGGTGTTCGTGCAGTATAAATGCGCCCCTATCATTAGGGTTTTTGTGCCGCATGCCGGACAGTTTTCTATTATTTTCACCTCTTGACCTTCCTGGTCAACCACGCCGACTACCTCAGGGATTACATCATTTGATCTTCTAACTATGGCTCGGGAGCCAATTTTTACATTTTTACGCTGAATGTCGTCAAAATTATTCAATGTTGCCCGCTGCACTGTGACTCCGCCGATATCCACGGCCTCAAGCTCCGCAACGGGAGTAATTCTTCCTGTTCTTCCTACCTGCCATGTAATATCTTTGATAATTGTGGTTATTTCCTGTGCTTCAAACTTGTATGCAATAGCCCATCTGGGGAATTTGTGTGTATAGCCCAATATATCTCTTAAATTGTACTGCCAGACTTTGATTACCATGCCGTCAATCAGGTAATCAAGATTGTCTCTTGTTTCTGTTACCTTTTCAATTTCAGATATTACCTGCTCAATATTTTTACATTCAATGAAATAATCATTTACCTGAATTTTCTGCTCTTTAATAAATTTTATCATCTCTCCATGATTAGTAAAGCTTATATCATCTTCATGGTAGCCTATCTGATAGAAAAACGCGTCAAGATGCCTTGATTTTGTTACTTTAGGGTCCAGGTTTCTTAATGCCCCGGCTGCCGCATTCCTGGCGTTTTTTAACGGTACATCCGCAGTTTCATTATATTTTTCAAAGGTAGAAAGCCGCATTATTCCCTCTCCTTGCACTTCAAATCTACCCTTAAACGGAATTGCAAGAGGAATTGATGAAATTGTCCTGGCCTGAGAAAGTATCCCCTCCCCCACTGTTCCGTTGCCTCTGGTGGCTGCCTGCTCAAGTATACCGTTATTATAGGTCAGGTTGATTGTCAATCCGTCAAATTTGTATTCCAGGCTGTAGCTTAGCGCCGCATCATCCGGCAGCAGTTTTTTTATTCGTTCATCCCATTGCCTTAATTCATCATAGCTTTTGCATTTGTCAAGGCTCCACAGGCGCGACAAGTGCGTGTGCTTTGAAAATCCGTCTTTTAGCTGGCCTCCCACACGCAGCGTAGGTGAATTGTTAAGCACGGTGCCTGTTTTGATTTCTAAGGCAATAAGTTCATCATATAATTTATCATATTCTGCGTCGCTTACTAATATTGCGTCTTTGTCATAATACATCGCCGCATATTCATTGAGCAGAGACACTACATCCTTCATACGATTCAAGTCTTTGTTATCCATATTATTCACCTGATATTTTCTTTAAAGGCGCATATTTTTCAGAAAGTTCTTTTGCGCCGCCTGATTGAAACGCTATTGTAAGGTTTCTGTTAGGATAGGTTCCGCTTGAGGCTATCACCATTCCTTCACCAAAGGTTTTGTGCAGCACTTTGTCGCCCTTTTCAAGCCTTTCAGGTCCTTTTTCGGAATCTTCTTTTTTCTTAATGTGCTCAATTCCCACGGACAAATTGCCTGATATATATGTGTCGCCGAATGAATAGCTTTTTATTTTTGTGGTGTGCTTATTAGGGCTTACATCATTTATTAGTTCCTCCGGAGTTTCGGATAAAAACCTCGAAGGCCCAAGATATTTGGATTGGCCGAAAACTGTTCTGTTTTTTGATCGTGTAAGGCAAAGGTATTCCTTTGCTCTCGTAATTGCCACGTAGCATAGCCGTCTTTCTTCAAACATCTGCTCTGGGTCGTCAAAGCTTCTGAAATGCGGGAAAATGCTTTCTTCCATTCCTGCAAGGAAAACAACCGGAAATTCCAGCCCTTTGGAGCCGTGTATTGTCATTAAGGTTACGGAATTTAATCCTTCTGTCATTGAATCAAGTTCGGTTGTCAATGCCACATTTTCCAGAAAGCTTGAAAGAGTCGCATCCTCTGTCTCCTGCTCATATCTTTTTACAGCAGACACAAGTTCACCGACGTTTTCCAGCCTCATAAGCGCTTCATCAGTGTTTAACTCTTTATACATTTTCTGAAGCCCTGTGTGGTTTACAACAAAAGTAACATAATCAACCAGGTTATCCGACTGATAATTTTTAAGCTCCTCCATAAGTGTTGTAAACTCTTTTATTTTTGCTTCGGCACGGGGAACCGTATTTGCAACAATTGTTTGGCTGAAAATAGCTTCGTAGAGCCCTATTCCTCTGTAATTTGCTTCACTTATCAGCTTATCTACTGTCGTTTTGCCTATTGCTCTTTTAGGTACATTGATTATTCTCTCGAGTGATACGTCATCAAGGGGATTAACAAGCAGCCTTAAATATGCAACAACATCTTTTACTTCTTTTCGGTCATAGAATTTTGTGCCGCTGTACATTTTGTATGGAACTCCCCTGTTAACCAGAGTGTTTTCAATAACCTGCGATTGAGAATTAGTTCTGTATAATATCGCAACATCATCATAGCTGTATTGTATTTTCAGTTTTTGTATTTCATCAACAATAAAGGAAGCTTCAAGTTTTTCATTGTCTGCTGTATACAGCTTTATTCTGCTGCCCGGTTCTTTTACCGTCCAAAGATTTTTAGCCTTTCGCTTTGGATTGTTTTTTATCACTGTGTTTGCGCAGTCCAGTATATTTGAGGTGGACCTGTAATTTTGTTCGAGCTTTATGACTACGGCATCCGGATAATCATCCTCAAAGGTAAGAATGTTTTTTATGTCTGCTCCACGCCAGCTGTAAATCCCCTGGTCATCATCGCCGACAACAAAAATGTTTTCATGCTTCAGCGCCAGCATCTTTACAAGGTTATATTGAGCTTTATTGGTGTCTTGATATTCGTCAACATGTATATACTTGAATTTATTCTGAAAATATGCTAAAACCATTGGCTTTTCAGCAAAAAGCTCCAGCGTTTTTGTGAGAAGGTCATCAAAATCCAGCGCATTGTTTTTGTTCATCAGTTCTTCGTATTTTTTAAATACTTTTACTATTATTTTATCCCTGAAATTCCCGCCTAGGTGATTAAGGTATTCATCCGGCGTCAGCATCTTGTTTTTAGCGTCGCTTATATACCATTTCAAAGTTCTTGGATTTATCACTGAAGTATCAATATCCAGTTCTTTATAGCATTGCTTTACTACAGAAACAGAGTCTGCCTCATCATATATTACAAAATTTCTGTTGTATCCTTTATTAAGTTCTTGGATGTTTTTTCGCAAAATTCTCGAACACATACTGTGAAAAGTAAATACCCACATGTCATGACACGCGTCCCCAACCAGTTTTTGTATTCTGTCCTTCATTTCCTTTGCGGCTTTGTTTGTGAATGTTATTGCAAGAATTTCATAAGGGTAAGCATAGCCTTCTTCTATTATTTTGGCTATGCGCCCTGTAAGCACTCTGGTTTTCCCCGACCCCGCGCCTGCCAAAACTAAAACAGGGCCGTCAATTTGATCGACGGCTTTCTGCTGGTCTTTATTAAAATTCATTTCTGTCATTTTTCCACCTTTTCGATTAAGGCTTTATATCCCCCTGCCCCGTAATTTAAAGCTCTGTTAACTCTGCTTATTGTCGCGGAGCTGGCTCCTGTTTCTTTTGCAATTCTGCTGTATGTTACTCCCTGCTCGAGCATCAGTGCCACATGGTATCGCTGAGCCATAGCCTGTATTTCAGCAATTGTACATAAGTCTTCAAAAAAAGTATAACACTGTTCGATGCTGTCAATTGAAATTATGGCTTTATATAATTCATCTATGGATTTATTTTTAATTAAAGGCTCACGAGACATATTTATTCCCCTTCTAATTTGCTTAATTTATGTTGCTATTATAACATAATCACTAGGAATAAAAAACCTTATTTAGCCAAAACATCATTACAATAAGCTCTGCAGGGGCATCCGGCAGGCTTTTATTTAGTTTTTTTCTATTGTATATATTTATTATTTGTATATAATATATTGTATAGTAAATTTAATTTTATGATATGTTTTAATTTTTTTGAGTTTTGCCGTTTAAAACGGATAAAACAAGCCCAAAATATAATTATATATTTAATTAATATGACGAGTATGTGTATTTAGTGAAGGTGTTTATATGAAAAAAATAGGATTACTATGGATAGCTGTGACTTTTCTTGCTGTTTTTATGCTTGGATCTTGCAGTTCAAAACAAGAAGTAGTGTATGAAAGCAGTTTTGTTCTGACAAACCCGGACAATCTGCACGATATTATGATTAAAAGGATTGATCTGACTTATAATGACTTGGATTTAACAAGAGATGAAATAAAAATCATAGAAAAGTACAGCAAATACGGCAATGTTTTGCGTGCGGCTACCTATACCTGGCCCGGGAAAAGCGAAACATTGACATATAAAGATTCAATTTACCCAGTAGGCGTTGATGTGTTTGAGGCTGAAGCGATAGCACAAATCTTAGGTGTAAACATTGAAATTGAACAGGTCTCATACGATGAGGCTATTGGCCTTGTTTCAACCGGCCAAGTGGATTTCGTACCCGGAGTTTACATGGCAGACAATCTTGCAGACATCGGATATACCATTGATTCTGGTTCTGTCTCTGACTATCTATATGCATACTCAACAACAAATATACAAATTGAAAATATAAATGATTTTGACGGTCTTAGAATAGGAATTCTGCAGGATTTAAATGTTTTCAATGATTCAATAGTTTCAACCTTAAATGCAGCTGGCGTAAATTATACTCTATATGATAATCTTATATCCGAAGCCGGCGCTTTGGATGCCTTGAGAAACGACAGGCTTGATATAGTAATTCAGACATTTTCTAAAAACCTAATATATAATCAGTGCTACACTGAGAATGTTTCGCAGATATTCGATGAATATGGCGCGGATTTTCTTTTTACAAAAAATAATGAAGACATAGATTTAATAATGTCCGTAATAGAAAAAATATATAATTACGGAGATTATATGCTTATATTAAAGCAGGATTACATGGACATGTTCGCCGCAATGACAATTTCTCTGGGTTCCGTCTTTTCATTTAGCGAGCGTGCATTCCTGTATGACCTTACTTCTCTGCCGCTGAATATACTTGCCGTAAACAATTCAGAACCCTACATATATTATGACGCTAATGCGGAAAATTGGGAAGGAATCAGCTATGAAATATGGGACGCTGTTGCCCAAATGGCGGATATTCCCTATATGATTATTGATTCAGGGCTTGACTCAAACACAGTATACAAACAAATTCAGGAAGATACTTTGCAGGACGGCATAAACGCCATTATTCCAATGTATACAACTCAGGATAAAGATGGACTGCTGGTCTTTTCCACTCCTATTGTTGTTGACAAGTTTGTTGTTGTAGGCCTTCATGGCTCGTCAAACATTTTCGAAATATACGACCTGACCAATACTCGAGTCGGCATTGTCGAGAGCCTGGAGTCGACAAACATAATTAAAACTTATCTCCCCAATAAGCAATACATTACAGGCTTTGCTTCAAATGATGATTTAGTTGACAGCCTTTTAGCGAGAAATATTGATTATATAGTCCTGTCGGAGTCTGAGTTTGAACAGTATTTTTATGAGCAGCATAATTATGATTTAACAATAAAATACGAAATATCAGATGTGCAGTCTGCAATAGCATTTTACAACAATAAAGACGGGCGTACTCTGAAATCAATATATGATAAGGTTGTACCCTTTGTTAAATCAGGTAAAATTATTGAAGATTTAACTTCAATTGATACAGACATCAGCTCGTTCATACAGTCAAGAAACCGTGATATGCTTTTCCTTATCGGCGCACTTGTGCTTTTGGTCATAGGCTTTTTAGGATTCTTTATGTACAGGCTGACAAAGGCAAACAAAAAAGTAAGAGAAATAGCCTTTATCAACAATATAACAGGCCTGCATAACAGAACAGCGTTTTACAATGATCATACCTTGGCTACCGGTTCATTAATATTAGTTGATATTGACGATTTCAAACGCATTAACGACGTTCATGGACACGATATCGGCGACATGTACGCTTATGAAATCGCACAACGTATAAAAGCAATAGCGGATGAATTTGCGCTTAAAGCCTATGCTATGGATATTGACAGTTTCCTGCTCTTGGATGACGGTTCCTACAATGAAGATAAGCTTGTATCAATTTCTGCGAAAATACTTTACGAGGTTACAAAAAACGTTAGAATATATGATACTGACCATAAGCTGACAGCTTCCATCGGAATTGCCGTAAAAAGAGATGAACGAGGCATGGAAGAACTTTATAAAAAAGTTGACACCGCTCTCTTCCTAGCGAAAGAGCGAGGCAAAAACAGATATGTTGTAGCATCCGAAGATGAATTCTTCGCTTACAGGAAAAAGCAATTCCTCAATGAACAGCTTACAAAAGAAACTATACAAGCAGAAATTGAGCCGTTCTATCAACCCAAAGTAGACATCAGAGACGGCCGCGTAATAGGCGTAGAAGCCCTCGCCCGATGGAACTCCAGAGAACAGGGTATGATTTACCCTAAAGAAATAATTCCTGTTTTAGAAGAGAACGGAATGCTTCCTATACTTGATGTTTCTATTCTTACCAAAGCCTGCAAAACTTATGTTGAATGGCTGGATAAAAAATTAGTTGACAAAACTTTCATTGTCTCATGCAATATGTCCTACATAACAATTGCGCAGTTTGACATAGTAGCGGCAGCAATTCAGATTCACGACAACATAGGAATGCCCTACAGGTCATTGGAAATCGAGATAAAAGAAGCTGATTTTATTGAGCATTTAAATGAAATTGGCGATGCTTTAATAGAACTTGCCAAGCTTGGCGTAAACATATCAATAGATAACTTTACAGCCGATAAAACCATCATGGCTCAAATAGGCAGGCTTCCTGTTAACGTAATTAAAGTGGACAAAAGCGTTCTTAGCGAGGGCATAACAAAGCAAGCCCGAGAACAGTTTGACACTATAAACAGCATGACAAGAAGACTGAATATGGGATTGATAGTTGAAGGAATAGAAAGCGCAGAAGAAATTCAACTTATGAAAGAAATACCAATATACAGAGTACAGGGGTATTATTACAGCAATACAATATCAAAGCCCGATGTGGAAAATATTTTAAGGGTAAAGTACATTTACAGATAATAACACAAAAGCGGCAGTATAAGCATTTATACTGCCGCTTTTTTAAAGTTTTATTTATTTGAAATGCTTAATTGCCATTTGACTTAGAGCGTCAAAAAAGTTTTATTTTTTAGTTTTATTTTTTAATTGATTTTTTACTTTCCATATGTTAGAATAACGTTTGTGAATTAGCCGAAGTGATGAAATTGGCAGACGTGCTTGACTCAAAATCAAGTGCCCTAGGGCGTGCCGGTTCGAATCCGGCCTTCGGCACCAAAAAACAACCTTTAATTTTATGTAAAGGTTGTTTTTTATGTTCAAATTATTTTAACTGTCTAATTAATCCCCCACACTACCCTGTTGATATAATCTGTGTAAGAAATGATTATTCTTACAACTTTTTCCGAAACATTAGGCATGCTGTAATCAGCAACCTGTCGCAGAGTACCCTTTTTTTGAGTTTCTAATATTTTAAGACCCTGCATAATTCTTTCTTTTTTAAGTCCTGTCATCATTACTGATGCCTCTTCCATGGCTTCTGGCCTTTCGTGAGCCTGGCGTATATTCAGGGCTTTAAACCCTAATATTGAGGATTCTTCGCTGATTGTGCCGCTGTCGCTTAATACAGCCTTAGCTTTTATTTGAAGCTTGATATAATCGTTAAACCCCAAAGGCTTCATTGTTTTAATTAAAGGATTAAACTTTACGTTTTTCTCTTCTATCATGTTTTTTGTTCTTGGGTGGGTGCTGACAATCAAAGGCATCTTGTAAAGTTCAGCAATGCTGTTTAAGCTTTCCACCAGGTCATTAAAGTTTTGGTCTGAATTTATATTTTCCTCCCTATGAGCTGAAACAACAAAGTACCCGCCTTCTGTAAGGTTAAGCCTTTTAAGTACGTCAGATGATTCTATATCCTCTTTTCTTGAGTTAATTACTTCATACATAGGGCTGCCAGTTTTTATCACCCTGTCAGGGCTTATGCCCTCACGAAGAAGGTATTCTCTTGCGATATCACTGTATGTCAGGTTAATATCCGCAGTATGGTCAACAATTTTGCGGTTGGTCTCCTCCGGTACTCTCTGGTCAAAACAACGGTTTCCTGCTTCCATATGGAAAATAGGGATATGCCTTCTTTTTGCGGCAATTGCGCAAAGGCAGCTGTTTGTGTCCCCAAGCACCAAAAAAGCATCCGGTTTCACCTGCTCTAATATCGGGTCAATTTTAACTAAAATGTTGCCTATCGTTTCCACCGCCGTACCTGTGGCGGCATTAAGAAAATAATCCGGTTTTTTTAGTTTAAAGTCATTAAAAAACACTTCATTTAATTCGTAGTCATAATTCTGCCCTGTATGCACCAGCACATGCTCAACCGATTCTGTTTCAGACAATTTATTTATAACCGCAGACAACCTTATTATTTCGGGCCTTGTACCCACAACAGTCATAACTTTCAATTTTTTCATATCAGACCTCCATAAAGAATGTATCCGGATTTCCAGTGTCAAAGCATTCGTTGGCCCACATTAATGTAACCATATCGCTGCTACCTAAATTCTCTATATTATGGGTATATCCTACGGGTATATCCACCACCTGCAATTTATCGCCGCTTACATAGTATTCAATCACTTCTGCACTGTCTATCTTTCTGAATCTTATTACTCCTGTTCCGCTGACTACAAGGAATTTTTCATTTTTAGTGTGATGCCAGTGGTTGCCCTTGGTTATGCCCGGCTTGGAAATATTAACAGAGAACTGGCCCCTGTCAGTTGTTCTTGCAAATTCTGTAAATGAACCTCTGTCGTCAGAATGTGTGTTCAAATCATAGCTGAATTTATCTTTTGGCAGATAACTTAAATAAGTGCTGTATAATTTTTTCGTGAACTCATCTGACATATCAGGAAGAGTAAGGTCTTCTCTGCTTTTCTTAAATGAATGTATCAAGTCAACGATTTCTCCTAAAGTTATTGTATGCACTACTGGCACCTCGCAGACATCCCCTGCCCTGTTTTCCTGTCCCTCTAAAGCATTTATTAGCTCATTTACAACATCATCAATATATACAAGGTTCATCACAACGCTGCCATCGTTGACTGTGATAGGCAATCCGTTAGCGATATTATTGCAGAAAGTTGCTACAGCGCTGTTATAATTCGGCCTGCTCCATTTGCCAAAAACGTTGGGAAACCGGTAAATTAAAATCTTAGCATCTGTTTTTCTGCCGTATTCAATCATCAGGTCTTCGCCCGCTTTTTTGCTTTTGCCATATGGATTGTCAAGCTCTGCCTGAATGGACGATGAAATCATAATCGGACAGTTGTTATTATTTTGCTCAAGAATATCAAGTAACTCCGAAGTGAAACCAAAATTGCCTTCCATAAATTCAGACTGTTCTTTTGGCCTGTTGACTCCAGCTAGGTGGAAAACAAATTCAGCGCTTTTACAGTATTCATTCAGCAGGCGTTTGTCAGTGTCAATATCATATTCAAATATTTCGTCAAACTTACGGTTTTTAAGCTCAGCAATGAGGTTTTTCCCGATAAACCCCTTAGCGCCTGTAACTAAAATCTTCATTTCTGTCTCCATAATGCAATTTCGTCTTTTACGTAATCAATTTCCAGCAGTTTTTCTTTTATCTGTTCCACGTTAAGCCTTGCTGTGTTGTCTGAATTATATTCTTCCTGAGAAGAAAGCTTCACATCGCCTTCCACAAAGTATTTTTCATAGTTTAAGTCTCTTTTGTCAGCAGGTACTCTGAAGAAACCGCCTAAATCCTCCGCTACTGCAAACTCTTCTTTTGTCAGCAGTGTTTCATATTTTTTCTCCCCATGCCTTGTGCCTATAATTTTTATTTCATTGTCCGCCTCAAAGAGTTCTTTCAATGCCTGTGCCAAATCCGCAATTGTGGAAGCGGGAGATTTCTGTACCATAATATCCCCTGCTTTTGCGTTTTTGAAAGCGAAAACAACCAATTTTACTGCCTCGTTCAAGTTCATTAAAAATCTTGTCATTTCAGGGTCTGTTACTGTCAAAGGCCTGCCGCTTTTTATCTGCTCAATAAATAATGGTATTACCGAGCCTCGTGACGCCATAACGTTGCCGTAGCGTGTTCCGCAAATTAATGTGTCGTTTGAGTCAACCGTTTTTGATTTTGCCACAAAAACTTTTTCCATCATCGCCTTTGATATTCCCATAGCATTTATTGGGTATGCGGCCTTATCGGTTGATAAACATATGACTTTTTTAACGCCCATTTGTATTGCTGTATTCAGCATGTTATCCGTGCCTAGCACGTTTGTTTTAACGGCTTCCATCGGGAAAAACTCACATGAAGGCACTTGCTTTAATGCCGCTGCGTGAAAAACATAGTCTACGTTATGCATTGCATCTTTCAGGCTTTCTACATTTCTGACATCTCCGATATAGAATTTTATTTTATCATTTTGATAAAATTTTCTCATATCATCCTGTTTTTTCTCATCTCTGGAAAAAACCCTTATTTCTTTAATGTCAGTATCAAGGAACTTTTTTAAAACCGCATTTCCGAATGAACCGGTTCCTCCTGTAATAAGCAGCGTCTTATTTTTAAACATGTCTTAATCCCTCCGAGTATTGTCAAAATTTTCATCTATTCTGTCAAGAATTCTGGTCTTGTCAAAATTTTCATTGTAATATTTTAAAGCGTTCTTGCCCATTTCATATATTTGCGTTTTATTTTTCTGCACAAAGCTTATTATGTTTTCTGCCAGCCGCTTTTCATCGCCTGGAGGACTGCATAGACCGCAGCCTGATGTTTCGACGATGTTTTTTGTCTCCCCTGCAGCGGAAGCTATTACTGCAGCTGCGCAGGCCATATAGGACTGCAGCTTTGCCGGTATAGTCATTTCAAAGATAGCACTGTCACTTAAGCTTAGGAATGCCGCGTCGCATGAAGCCATTAACTGCGGTATTTTTTCGGCGGGCTGCCTGGGAATGAAATTGAAAAGGCTGTCAACTTTATAAGAACTGACAATTTTAATAAATTCATCTTTATAGCGGCCGTCACCTACAATATTATACCTTATTTTGCCTGTTGTATACTTATTTTTAACTATTTCAGCTGCTTTCGGCAAAACATCAAGGCCTTGTGCCTGGCCGATATTTCCCGCAAAAATAATATTAAACGATTCATCATCAGGTATTAAAGCTGTGTTTTTTTTATCGGACGGCTTGTAAAAATCCTCCGCGTATTGCGGCAGGTATTCCACTTTTTCTTCCGGCACGCCTCTGGAAATTATGGACTTTACAAAGCTTTCAGATGTTGCGAAAATTATTGAAGAGTTTTTGTAAATATACCCTACCATTTTTTCAATAGGCCCGATAACCAGCCTGCTTTTTATTCCAGTGATAATTTCCACATTTTCCGGCCATAAATCCTGTACATATAAATAAAAAGGAATTTTGTGTTTTTTTGCGTACCACACCGCAGGCAGTGCCTGAGTCATGGGTGATGTTTCAAAATTGAATACTAAATCGGCCTTTACTTTTGAAAAAGCTTTCCAGAAAAAGCCAGAAATCACAAAAGAGAAATAATTAAGCGTAAGCATAACAACATTATTGCCTCTCGGTATTAAAGGTATGCGGATTACTTCCGCCCCGTTATAAACAGATTTTCGTTGCTTTCTGAGGCTATATCCTTTATGGTACTTTCCTTCCGGATAATTGGGTATGCCAGTAACAACAGTTACTTTGTAGCCTCTTTTAACCCATTCAGTGCAAATATCATTGATTCTGAATTGTTCCGGATAGAAATATTGGGAAATAATCAGGATGTGTTTCTTCAATTTAATTACGCTCTTTTTTTATAATTAATCGCAAGACACATAACATCTCACTTAGCATCTTCCAAAAAGAATTTTAAACTATTTGAATAATTTAGTCAAGGCAGCGCAAATGGATAAAGAATTGTTTTTCGCGTTGCTGAAACCGCTCACTTTAATCTTTTTTATTCAAAAAGAGCTGTCCCATCATTACACTGGGACAGCCCCTTGAATTCGCAAACTTTTATTTATGCCTACCTTTTGCTGCCTATGAAAAATAACGCAATTGTGCCGGGGCCGGAATGAGAACCGATTACCGGTCCGATAAAGCTATATTTAATTTCTTTAACGTTCGGGAACGCTTCTTTTATCATATCACCCAGCTGCTTTGCTTCATCAATACAGTCGCCGTGGCTTATAAATACCGTTTGGTCCGTGTCAGTGTTTGCGCTTTCTTCCATTAGCCTTACTAACTCTTTAAGAGCCTTCGCCCTGCCTCTTTGCTTGTTAAGCAATACCAGTCTGCCTTCGTCATCAACGTGTAAAACCGGCTTTATCTTAAGCGCAGTGCCAAGTACAGCAGAAACATTTGATGCTCTGCCCCCTCTTGCCAGATGGTTAAGGTCGTCAACTGTGAACAAATGGCATACAGATGCCTGTAAATCCTTTGCATATTCAGTGAGTTCAGCGAAATCCACTTTTTCTTTCATTTTATCAACAACATAGTTGACAAACAATCCTTCTCCAAAGGAGGCGCATTTCGAGTCAACAATTTCCAGGTTCGCCTCCGGATATTTGACTAGAAGCTCTTCTTTTGCCGTTACAGCACATTGATATGAGCCTGAAAGCGCACTGGAGAAGCATAAATATAAAATATCATTGCCTGCTTTAAGCTCCTTTGAAAAAACATCTATATACCTTTGTGTATTTATTAGAGCTGTTTTAGGCATTGAACCTTTTCTGACCCTATTATAAAATTCAACAATCGGCATTGATTTGCCGAAGTCATCAGAATAATCTTCTCCATCAATTGTAAATGTTAAAGGAATAATGCTAACTCCAAGCTCATTAACCATTTCCAAGGGCATATCGCTGCAGCTGTCAGAATAAATTTTAATTGACATAATTAACTCCAATCCTTTTCTTTTTTAAATTATATCATAAAACTAATGAGCTTGTCTGTAAATTTAAAGAAAACAAATAATATATTTGTGTCTGAATTCGAGCCTAAAGCAACCTGATTCACCTTAAGGTTTTAAATAATTTACTTTTAAAAAATACTTATTTAGTATATACTATTATGAGAATATGAGTAATGCTGGAGGTTTTATTAGATGAATGGTAATAATAACCGCCGTGATATAAGCAGCAATGGCGGAAGAGATACCGGAAATTCAAAAGATAGCTTTTTTAAGCGATTAAAAAATGATTTTATAAACGGCTTACAGGTCATTAAATCCAGCAAAAAGCAAAGAGGTCAGTTGGAAAATCAGGATAATCTCCGCAGTTCTAATGAGATTGAAAAAAATCGTTATTCTAACACATCGTATCTTACTATATTCAAAAAGAGAACTAAAGAACATTCTTTTTTGGTGTCTTCATTATTAACCTCAATTTTTGTTTTTGTCCTTGCTTTAATTTTTCTTGGTATATCAGCTATTGGTGCCGTATTTGGCGTAGCAAACGCCTACGTTGACACAACACCTGTGCTTGACCTTGCTAAAATTGAAAACCTTTCAGAATCATCTTTTATTTATGACAGCAGCGGTGAGTATATTACTACATTTTCAGGATTGGAAAACAGAATATACGTGCCTATCGATGAAATACCCGCAGTAATACAGCAGGCATTTGTCGCTACCGAAGATGCCAGGTTTTACACTCATAATGGAGTTGACCCCAAACGAATAATAGGCGCATTCTTTAACAATTTAAGAACTGACACCACCCAAGGCGGCTCCACAATTACTCAGCAATTAATCAAGCTGCGCCTTTTAAGCTATGAGCAGACCTATAAAAGAAAGCTTCAGGAAGCTTATCTGGCATTGCAGCTTGAGCAGTTGTATACCAAAGATCAAATCCTAGAAGCATATTTAAATACAATTGATTTGGGTGACGGGAATTATGGCATAAAAGCAGCTGCACTTGATTATTTCGGAAAAGAGCTAAGTGAGCTTACTCTGCGCGAATCAGCCATACTGGCAGCCATCGCAAACAGCCCCTATCTTTATAACCCAAGGTCAAACTATTACAAATGGGATACACCCCAGCGCATAATTGACAGGACAAATCTGGTTTTATACAGGATGTATGAGGCAGGATACATAACGAAGACAGAATATGACGCTGCTTTAGCAGAGGATGATAACATCGTCGAAGAAAGTGAAACCCAGCAGATGTATGATATGCCTTACTTCCTTGAGTATGCCATCGTAGATGTTGTAGGCAGCATCATTGAAGCAAGGGGAATGGTTGACAGCAAAACAAACCGTACACTTGTCGAAAATGAATTAAGGACAAAAGGTTATCATATATATACTACCGTTGACAGAGAAATGCAGCTTACTGTTCAGTCTTCATTATATAATTGGGATGATTACCCCAGCACTATGTATAAATCCAGCTCTACTATGCTTGTATCCAACAGCGATGGGACTACAGAAGAGATAATTCAGCCTCAGTCAGCGGCAGCAGTTTATGACTTTACCACCGGCCAGCTCATGGCAATCGTAGGCGGCCGGCAGGAACCCACTGTAATGAAAGGGCTTAACAGGGCATATCAGTCGCACATGCCAGTTGGCAGCTCAATCAAACCAATAGCGGTTTACGGGCCTGCTTTGAATAACGGGATTTCCCCTGCTTCAGTTGTCTTGGACCTACCCCTGCCTGTTGAAGGTTGGCTCTCCGAAAAAGGATATCCCAGCAACTATTCAGGTACTTTTTCAGGTCCTATCACAGTAAGGACCGCACTAAGGCGTTCTGTAAACATGGCCGCAGTAAGGCTGCTTGTGGATGAAGTAGGCATTGAAGAATCATACAACACTTTGATTAATCTGGGCATTGACCCTGACTATATCAACAAAGACGGAGCAGGACTTGCTTTGGGAACATCAGGAATCACTGTCATAGACATGTCTGTGGCTTTCGGAGCCATTGCCAACAACGGCGTATATATTGAACCAATATCCTTTACTCAGGTACTTGACACAGACGGCAATGTTATAATAGACGCTACACAAAATCAAGAACAAAGAACTGTTTTCACCCCTGCCGCGGACTGGCTTTTGGTTGACATGCTAAAAGATGCTGTAAAGTCGGGAACCGGAACAAGAGCAAACATCAGCGGGATGACTGTTGCAGGAAAAACCGGCACAAACAGCGATTATAGGGGCGTATTCTTCGCCGGAATGACTCCGTATTATTCAGCCGCCGTTTGGGTCGGGCATGACGGATACGAACCTTTGGAAAGAACTGCCCAAGGCGGCGCTGACGCTGCCCCTTTATGGCAGGATTTTATGAGCCAAATTCACGAGGATCAAGATTTAGCCAACAAAGATATCTTGGATACAACACCTTCCGAATTAGGATTAACAAAAGTTAAAGTATGCGCGGTTTCAGGGCTTTTGGCAACTGACGCCTGCAGCCTGGATTCATCCGGCAGAACACCTGTAACTGATTATTTTCAAAGCGGCACTGTGCCAACGGAGTACTGTGACCAGCATTACCTGGTACAGGTATGCACAGAGACAAATCTGCTGGCCACTCCCTACTGCCCAAGCGTTGTTCCCCAGGCTCTTCTTGTAATACCTGAGGATTCCACTATAAACTTACTGGATGATATAAAATTCAGCACATATTTTACCAATGCTGTCAGAAACGTTGAAGATATTGCGGCAATGCTGAATCCTGAAAACTATGAGGACGAAAAGTATTCATCCTACTACTGCAATATTCATACGCTGGAATGGTATGAAAACGAAAACAAAATAAAAGATGCGGCCCTGGTGGCAGAATCGCTAATTACTGAGGTTAATTCATTGATAGAATTATATGCCATAAACCTTACAGAAGACCAGCTGGCGCAGTTAAATGACTCAATTGCTTCCCTTACGGCAGAAAAAAACGCAATGGATGATTACACCGCGATATTAGACGGAATACAAAGCCTGACAGTATTAAAGCAGGCTTACTTGGATGTTTACGTAACTCCCGATGAAGGCACAACAACTGGTGAATAATCTTTAACCATAGAAATATAATTGAGCATAAAAAAAAGAGCCTGTTCACTTTGCACACAGGCTCTTTTAGTAAATTACGGCCTTAACGAAATGTAATGCCCTAATACAGCAGGGCCGTCTTCACCTTTAATTATTGTAATGTATTCATCAAAAGTGCCGTCTTCATAATAAGTGACCACATTGAAACTATATACAAAAACAGTTCTGTCAGTTAAGTCCAAATCTGTGTATTCCCAGCTTGTTATCTCATAATCCAGTAAATCGCCGAAATCAATTAGCAGTATATCCAGGACGGACTGCTTCCATTCATCAGCTGACATGTTTGAATACGTAAAGAAATCATCATTATACATGTCTAAAATTGCACTTGCGTCTTTTGTTTCCAGATTATCTAAATATTCATTAATAATTTTATATGGTATTTCGGGGTAGAATTCCACATAGTTGAAGTTAACCTCATCGCCTTCTTTTGAAATTTCGGCGGTCACTGTGAAATTATCATCTTCAAATTCAACCAAGGCATCAACCTGAGCAAGATAATAAATGGCATCGCTCCAGTCAAGCTCTTCATAAAAATATGTAAAGTCCTCTATTTCAGTTCCGCTGTATTGCCCCGCAGTTTCACCGGCATATTCATGTTGAGCTAAAACTGCTGTTTCGTCAAAGAGGCTTTCTAGTACATAAGGAATATATAATTCTTTTATATGCCCCATGTTTGTATAATCATCAAAATAATCTGCCAGCATTTGAGCTGCAACGCCTTTTTCTGCCTCACCGAAATTGATGAATACTATCTCCATTTCTTTGCCTGAATAAAAGAATTCAAACTCTTCAATTACAGCATCTGCTGCATTTTCATAGTAAACTTCCACTTCAAACACAACACTGACTTCGCTAAACGTACCTTCTGAATCAAAAGATAATACATTTGTTTCTTCGGCCTCTCCTAAAATATACCTGCGGCTGTAAAGGACCTTTTCAGCAGTGTCCTTGTCGTCCATGTAGTCAATCATGTCTTCACTAAGCAAGTCAACACAGTCTTTTATATCTTCATCGTTATACAGGCTAAAGTATTCCTGAAGCATTTCTTCTGCCTGGCTTTTGGCTTGCAGGGCAGCGCAGCCGGAAAGCGAAGCCGCTAACACCAGAACTATTAGCGCCAAATACAAAAACTTTATTCTTTTCATAATCATCCTCCGTCTTTCGGGTAATTTTTTATTTATCTAATAATAACATGTATCTTAAAAATAATAAACAAAGCAATTTTTAATTGCAGTAATTTTTAAAAAATAGTATAATATCACATAATCTTTGCAGGTCTGTGATTGAAAGTCGATGCTAGTCGCGGGCAAAACGATCCACATAAGCTGGGAAAAATTCCAGTGAGCATGGCGCGGTTTAGAAGTAAGTCCAACCTTATTTTAATAAGAGAGATGCGGAGTGACGGGAATGCACCCGAGGCAATTCATCCAGTTGGCGGGTGTGGGGGCAAAAATCAGGTCAGCTGCAAAGATTATTTTAAGGAGTGATTTATTATTTTTAAAGTTAAAATTCCGGCAACAACCACAAATTTTGGTCCTGGCTTTGACTGCCTTGGGATGTCTATAAACCTGTATAATTATATTTCTGTGCAAAAAAATAATACACTTGAAGTCGAAATACCTGATGAAGATGCTGGCTTAATACCAACAGATAAAACCAATCTTATTGTCCAGGCAATGCAAAAAACCTTTGACTATGCCAAGGCCGACTTCATTCCTGTAAAACTGACTCAGGAAAATAACATTCCTTTCGCACGGGGACTCGGCTCAAGCGCGGCCTGCATTGTTGGCGGTATTTTGATTGCAAATAAATTAATGGGTGATAAATTAACTTTTAATGAAATTTTAAATACCGCCGTAACTATGGACGGCCACCCCGATAATGTCCTGCCTGCTTTAACGGGCGGACTTACAGCGGCGATGACACACGAAGGGAAAGTCAATTATGTGAAAATGGTGCCACATGAAAAATTTAAGTTTGTTTTTATGGTTCCTGATTTCCACCTTAAAACATCTGATGCCAGAAAAGTGCTTCCTTCAAGTTATTCATTTCATGATGCCGTTTCTTCTGTAGGCAGGGCTGTGGTTTTCACATCGTCATTAGTAAATGGCGATGAAAGCAATTTAAAAGCCTCAAGTGACGACCTGCTGCATCAACCGTATAGAAAAAGCTTGGTTCCCCACTTTGATTATATAAATAAAAAAGCATATGCTTTTGGCGCACATGCGTTTTTTCTTTCGGGTGCCGGCCCGACTATGGCCTGCATCATATCTGACAGTAATATTGATTTTGTAAAGAATATATCGGAATATCTCAATACCTTAGGTAATTATGAAATAATCACATCATACGCTTTAAATCAGGGAGCGCAGATAATTTAATTATTCACCGGGGCGTCTTTTGATTTTGTCCCACAGGTGGTATGTATCTGTTTTTTTGATGGCGAGCATTATGTATTTGGCTGCGTCTCCGTCTTTTCTGTAAGTATCCAGGGTTTTTAAAAGCTGCTTCATGTCCTGCCTTTTTGAGTCAACATCCGCAGGGCATGGATTTTTGACGATTGGCAAATTATTTTGCTTTGCGGCAAGCACAACTTCCTTTTCCGGCGCGTATATCATGGGGCGAATCTGCACAATGTCAGCCCTGTCCATCCATGTAAGTGGTGAAAATGTATTTATACGGCCTTCATACAAAAGAGACATCAGAAAAGTTTCAATAACGTCTTCTCTGTGGTGCCCCAATGCCACTTTATTAAGCCCTAGCCTTTTGCATTCATCGTGAATGGAACCTCTGCGCATTCTGGAGCACAGTGAGCACGGGTTTGTCTCCTGCCTTCCTTCAAAAACTATTTTGCCGATATTTGTTTTAACCACATGATATTCAATGCCCCATTCGTCACATAGCTTTTTAACAGGCTCTGTGTCGAATTCGCCTGCGTGCCCCAAGTCAATAGTTATTGCGTGAAGTTCAAATTTGACTTTTGATATATACCTGTAAAGATGCATAGCTTTAAGGAGCACCATGGAGTCCTTGCCTCCTGATACTCCTACGGCTATTTTATCGCCTTCTTTTATCATATCAAAGTCTTCTACAGCTCGCCTTACGCAGCTTAAAATGTATCTCATTTGCATTCCTTTACTTGACTAATTAATTATGCCCAGTATTTGGTTTTCTTTTTCCTGTTTAAACTGGTTTGTGTAAAGCTCGTAATAATGCTTTTTATTTTTCATCAGCTCTTTGTGGGTGCCGTCCTCCATTATTTTGCCATCTGTTATTACTAATATTCGGTCTGCATGGCGGATAGTTGACAGCCTGTGGGCTATAATAAAACTGGTTCTTCCTTCAAGCACTTTTTCAATGGCGTTTTGTATTTTGGCTTCTGTTTCCGTGTCAATTGAGCTTGTAGCCTCATCCAGCACAAAAAGCGCAGGATTGGCAAGAATGGCTCTTGCAAATGACACAAGCTGTTTTTCACCGGTGGAAAGCTTGCTTCCGCCCTCTCCTACCGAGGTGTCATAACCGTTAGGCAGCTTTTTGATGAAATGGTCAGCATCAACCAGCTCCGCTGCCCTTTTCACTTCTTCATCTGTCGCGTCCAGCTTTCCGTAGCGTATGTTGTCCATTATGGTTCCGGAAAATAAAAACGGCGTCTGCAGAACATACCCTAAATTGGAGTGAAGCCATATCTGGGGATAATTTCTGTAATCTGTGCCG
The DNA here is from genome assembly GCA_964509795.1 of uncultured Christensenellaceae bacterium. Lineage (GTDB taxonomy): Bacteria > Bacillota > Clostridia > Christensenellales > UMGS416 > JAFGUF01. The sequence goes on from CAZDZB010000002.1 coordinate 19,991, forward strand.
TCAATTAACACTTCGCCTGACGTTGGTTCATAAAACCGGCATAAAAGGTTAACTATGGTGCTTTTGCCGCTTCCTGTTTCCCCTACTATAGCCACTGTTTTGCCCTTTTCAACTTGAAGGTTAAAATTCTCAAGTACTTTTTCTCCGCCTTTATACTTGAAGGAAACGTTTTTAAACTCAACCTGTCCTTTTATTGATGGCCAGTTTTCTTTTTTCGGATGTATTTCATCCCCGTATTTTTCGATAATTTCGGGGGAATCGATTATGTCGCTTTTGGCTTCCACCAGTCCGATTACGCGCTCAGCCGCAGCCTGGGATGACTGCAGTTCCGCAAACACCCTTGCTATCTGGTAAATCGGCTCAAAAAACATTGTAGACATTGAAATGAAAAAGTTAAGTTCCCCCAGCATTATTACCTGGTCAAGCACCTGCTCACCGCCTACCCAAAGCATTGCACCGGTTGCGACAGCGCCAAGTGTCATAACAATCGGCATGTATATTGCCGAAACAACAGCAGCCCTTATTGAAGAATGTTTCATTCTTCCTGTCAGTTCGTCAAATTCCTTAAAATTAGCATCCTCTCTGTGAAGGCTTTTTGTGGTTCTTGCCCCCATTATTCCTTCATTAAAAGCTGATGTAATTCTGGAATTTGTTTTCTTCACCCGTCTTTGATATTTAAGAATAATTTTGCTGAAATATGCTGACAGTATTGCTATGGGCGGCAGGACAATAACCATTACTATGGCAAGACGCCAATTCATAATAAGCATGCCTATTAGTGCCGCTGCCATGAAAAAAGCGCCCCACACAAGGTCAACCAAAGCCCAGGCAATGGTTTCGCCCAGCCTTACCGCGTCTGATGTCATCCTTGCCATTATGAATCCCACTGGTGTAACATCATAATATGAAAATGACAATTTCTGCAGATTATTAAAAGCGTCTTTTCTTATGTCGTAGGTTATGTGGGTTTCCAGGAAACCTGCTTTGTATATAAACAGAAAAACAATAAATCCAACAATTATTGATAGTGCCATATACAAAACGGTAAACCAGGTAAGCCCTTTAGTTGTTTCTGCCAGAATATAATTATCGATAGCATATGAACGCATATATGGAATTACAACGTCAAAAACAGCAATTATAACCATTGAAACAGCCATTATAATCAAGTTTCTTTTATGACGCACCGCATATTGCAGCAATTTTTTCCATGTTCTTATGTCAACTTTTTTTGCTTCAAATTCTTCTTCATAGTAATTCATTATATAACCTCCTCTTCCTGTTCCAGTGAGGCTTGGATTCTCCATATTCTTGAATATAATCCCTCAATATTTATCAAATCCTCGTGAGTGCCCTGCTGAACTATATGTCCGTCTTCCAGCACCAATATTCTGTCGGCTTCCATAAGGGTTGATATTCTGTGAGAAATTATAAAAGTCGTTATCTTCTTTTTGCGCTTATTGAGTGATTTTCTTATCTTTGAGTCAGTCTCTGTGTCAACTGCAGACAATGAATCGTCAAATATCAAGATGTCACTGTCTCTTAAAACAGTTCTCGCTATGGCAATCCTCTGTTTTTGTCCGCCGGATAAGGTAACTCCGCGCTCTCCTACAACAGTGCTGTATCCTTCTTCAAAACCAAGGATAACATCATGTATTGAAGCGATTTGTGCTGACTCCTCAATGCTGGGAAATTCCACATGCTCTTCTGCAATTTTTATGTTTTCTTCAATTGTTCTTGAATATAAAAACGGCTCCTGAAGAACAATGCCGATTCTTTTCCTCAGGTGGTATTTGTCAATATCACGCAGATTTATACCGCCAATTAATATATCGCCGTCTTCCACTTCGTAAAGCCTTTGCAGCAATTGAACAAGGGTCGATTTTCCGCTGCCGGTCGCTCCCAATATTGCCACAGTTTCACCGTGCTTTACTTCAAAAGATATATTATTAAGAACTTTTGTGTCGCCGTACGCGAAGTTTACATTTCTGAACTCAATATCTTTATCCAGCGGCGCAATTACGGGGTTAGCGCTGTTTTTTTCCTGCTCAACCTGAAGTATTTCGTCAAGCCTGCCTGTTGCTATAAGCGCCTTGCCCATGTCTGCTAAAACTCTGCCAAACTGCCTTATAGGCCATATCATAATTCTGACATAGGTTACAAACATAATATACTGCCCGGCTGAAATTGAGCCATTTACGGCGTAAATTATTCCAAGGACTATGCATATCAAAAGCTGGGCCACAACAACGACATCAGTGACAGCATAAAAGACTGCGAAATACTTCATAAGTACAAAAGTTTTATCTCTTAGCTTAATGTTTGTTTCGCTGTATTTTTCCCTTTCAAATTCCTGCCGTCCGAAGGCGCGCACTACGCGCACTCCCGTGAGGCCTTCCTGGAGAATGGTGGACAATGCTCCGTCCGTTTCTTCCACCTCAGTAAACTGCTCCTGCACTTTTTTGAAAAAGTAAAACGAAATTCCTAAAATCACCGGAAGCAGTATCATTGAGTAAAAAGTCAATGTCAGGTTTATTGGTACAAGTATTATAAGCGCAATTATAACCATTGTGACAACTCTGATTACTTCTGTCAGCTGCACAGCTAAAAATCTTCGCACTGTATCAATATCTGTCGTGCATCTTTGGATTAAGTCGCCGGTTTCTGCATTAACATGATAATCGTAAGGCAGCCTTTGTATGTGGTCATACACTTTGTTTCTGACGTTGCGGGCAACTTTTTCGCTTCCCTTTGCCATGTATTTAGACCTAAAGAACAAAAACAGTGATTTTAAGGACATAGAAATGACAAATGCAAGCGCAATAAGCCATATCCTGCCGTAAAGCTCCTCCTGTCCTCCAAATATTTCAACTAGCTTAAGTATAAAAGCAGGATAGTGAAGTTCGCTTGTTTTAATAAGTATGTCTGCGGCCAATGCCATAAATATTGGGCCCAGGAAATTAAAAATGTTTTCTAATACAACATTTATCATGCCTGTTGAAAAATCAATCCTAGCGCCCTTTGTGAAACTAAATAGCTTTTTCCCTTTATGCTTTTTTATCTTTTTATTCTCTCTCTTTTTTTCAGTATTCATAATATTCCCCTTGATGTTACATCTTCTCTTATAAAAGTTAAACCTGCGAGATACTGTCGTTTTTTATGTAAACGCTTCGTTTATCACATTGCCTGACGCAACCCATTATCAAAAAGATAAAAACAGACACAAAAAAACCACAGGGTCAAACCTGCAGTTTTAATTACATCATAAAAATAAGAACGTTAATATAAAACGACAGATCGATTTAGAACTCTATTTGATTTTGCTTTGTCACAGATTAGTAGCCTTATCATTTCGCGACCTGCCTTTCTTTTTTATTAATCCTTTGATATCATAACAAACCTTCTTGTAAAAATCAAGAATTTTTTGAAATTTATTTTTTCAGCCGAAATCCTCGCCGAACGTTTTACCGGCCAGAATATGAAAATGCAGATGGTCAACAGTCTGGCCGCCGTCTTTTCCTGTATTTACAACTGTCCTGAATCCGCTTTTGTCTACTCCTAGTTTTTTTGTAATTTGAGCAATCGCGCTGCTGACGTGATTTAAAATTTCTTTATCCTGAGCAGCCTCAATAATATTGGGGATATGCTTTTTAGGAACAACTAAAACATGGACGGGAGCCTTTGGAGCAATGTCTTTGAAGCATATCACATTGTCATCTTCATATATTTTATCACTGGGTATTTCACCGTTTATTATTTTGCAGAAAATACAATCCATTTTTTTACCTCTCGCTTGCTTTTTTTAGATTATAGCACAATTCATCAAATTGTTGAACAGATAACCTTTCACCTCTAATGTCTTTTTTCAGATGCATTTTTTCTAAAATATCATAAACTTGCTCTTTGGGTATTGCATAGTCAGCGGATATATTATTGGCTATCTGCTTTCTTCTGTTAGAAAATGCGCTTCTTACACATTTTCTGAATTCATCTATGTCACTGTTTATCTTTTTATTTTCATCCATTCTAATTTCTATTACAGAGGATGTAACATCAGGAGCAGGCGAAAAAACATGAGGCGGTAAATCGAACAGTATCTTTGCCTGCGCCCTGCACTGCACCATAACTGAGAGCACTCCGTAATCTTTAGTGCCTGGCGCTGCCTGAATTCTCCTTGCGACTTCTTTTTGCACCAAAACACGGATTTTTGTAATGGGAAGCTCCGAATCAAGCAGCTTCATCAAAACAGGTGTTGTAATATAATAAGGAAGATTGGCTACTACAATAAAGGATTCGTTTATTTTCTCTTTGTAAAGAGCATCCAGGTCAAGCTTCATAAAGTCATCATTTAAAAGCTCAAAATTGCCAAATTCGCTCATTGTGCTTTGCAAGAATCCGCATATATCCTTGTCAATTTCAATGGCTATAACTTTGCTGCACAGCCCACAGAGCTGCCTTGTCAGCCCGCCTGGCCCCGGGCCGATTTCCATGCATATCCCGCTGCTTTGGGCGGCAATCTTTTTTAAGATATTTTTATCAAAAATGAAATTCTGCCCAAGAGATTTTTTTGTGAAAAATCCATACTCTTTTAGTGCCTGCTTCAAATCGTACATTTAGTATCCTTTTCTTAAGATATACACTGTCACGTCATATCTTCTGCCCCAAATGATACACTCCTGCTCTGTGTTCATAAAAAGGTCAATTTGGTTCCACCTGTCAGGGTCTGTGCGGAAACCGCCGGTGTCTTCGGCTATGCAGTATCCATACCCCGTGACATAAAGCAGCGATCCGTATGGAATGGTGCTTGGCACCACTGCGCATGTTCCCGGGTTTGCCAATGTCCGTGTTGACCTCGGCCATGTGCCGGTTGCAGTTGTGCTTCCCGTATGCGTATATGCCGTGACCTGCGCATACATTATTTCAACATAATCGCCAGGCGGAGATGGCAAGCTGGGGTTTGTTGCCTGCTCACCTGGGTTTTTTACCGTAGCATCGTCATAGCTTGTACTGCTGTCACTGCTGCTTGACGAATCTGTTGAAGTGCTTGCTTTGCTGGACGGCGTAGCAGTGCCCCATAGAATAATCCTGTTAACTGGGTCTTTTATAGTTTCCCTGCTTATTTCTGTCCTGCTCTGCTCTTCTCCGTCAATCAGAGTAACTTCATATATTATTTCAACTGCGCCTTTTTCTCCGTCCTGCTCCACATGATAATATCCGGACTCCACAGTGCTGGTTTCCCCCTCTTCCGTCTCGTATGGCAAATCCTCAACAACTGTCACCTGTTTTATTTGCACATCAGTAAACTGAATTTTTATCCCGTCATAAACCAATGTGTCAACATCGGGGTCAACAATATCATAATCATCCAGCTCAATTTCCATGGCTTCAAAGGCATCTGAAACTTTCCCGCCGTACATAGTGGCGCTGTTTGTTATTCCATCATTTACAATGGAAACACTCATAGCGCTGCTTATGAAAATTTCCATACCGTCTGTTAATATATCATCAGCTACGCCGCTGCATTTCTGATTACTCGCCACTGTTATGCCATTCTCCGCAAAAAGCTCATCTATTGTTTTGGCTTCTGTGTATATTTCTGAGGGGATATTTTCTATATACACAGTAACTTTTATAAGATTTTCATTTTGTATTTTTTCAGATAAATTTTGGCTGCCGCTGTTTTTGGCTATACTTATTATTACAATAACTATAACCGCAATTATAGCAGCCCCTGCACAGCCATACAAAAGCAGAGTTTTTATTTTATGTTTGAGCCTTCTCTTTTTTTTGTCGGCATCGCCTGTTTTGTCTTCGTTAAATACATGATGCGTTTTGTAATTGCTTCTGGTTGAGGTGTCTCTGCTTTGCCCTGACGCAACATTCCTTCTGGTTGGTTTTATTTCTTCAGAGCTGTCTAAATCTTTTTTCTGAAAATGTTTTACTATATTAATAAACTTATCTTTAAAGCTTTGAGTTTCCTGTTCGGCGCTCATTCCCCTGCTGGGGTTTGGCTGCCCTCTCCGGACGCGCCTTATGCACTTAGGTGTTTTTTGATCGCTCAATTTCACCATTCCTTTCAAACTTCACATGTAGTTTCTGTGATATGTTACGATTATATTACAGTGGTATTTATATGTCAACGAATTTAATAATTCACTTTTTTAGATTTAATCTTATTTTATTTTAATTTTTAAAAAATTATTTCTTTTAATTATAATCTTTTTGCTAATTAAATTATTTTTATGCTATAATACCTATCGTATAAAAAATTATCAGGAAATATTATGTCATTATTTGAAATACTGCTTTTATCAACGGCATTAGCAATGGATGCATTTGCGGTTTCAATCTCAATAGGTGTAAGTTCACGAGACAGAGCAAAAATAAACGCGCTGAAAAGCGGAGTTTTTTTTGGCGTTTTTCAGGGAGGAATGCTTCTTGCAGGAATACTGACTGCAAATGTCCTTGCTTTTTTAATAGCGCCTTTCAGCCATTGGATTTCATTTTTTCTGCTGCTTTACATTGGAATCAAAATGATTTACGAAGCCTTATCAAAAGAAGAAGCAGTTAATATGACAACTTTCAAATCATTAATAATGCTTTCTGTCGCAACCTCTATTGACGCTCTGGCAGCAGGCATAAGCATTGCGGTTTTGTCTGTTGGCTTTCTTCTTCCTGTTGTTCTGGTCACGGTTATCACATTTGCTATTTCATATTTCGGCGTATTCTTAGGCGCAGCCATTTCCAAAAGTACTCCGGGTAAAGTTTTTGACATCATAGGCGGCGTAATCCTTATAGGTCTGGGAATAAAAACTCTTGTTCAGCACTTTATATAAACTTTTCGTTATTATAGATATATTTTAAAATTTAATATATAATATTTTTATGCTGGATAAATCAATTGATATATTAAAAGGTATAGGCGAGAAAAGAAAAGCCTCTCTTAACGCTTATGGAATTTATTCTATAAGAGATTTGCTTTACCATTTCCCCTATAAATATAAGGATATAACACAAAGGGAATTCTTTGCGGAAAAGATTAATGAAGAAGAAATAGTATCTTCTGTTAAGGTTGTAAGCACCCCATATTTCAAAAGGAAAAGCAGTGCACTGAATTTTCTTTCTTTTTATGTAACCGACGGCAAAACAAAAGCAAAGTGTACCTTTTTTAACCAGCAATATCTTTTAAAAAACATTAATTTAGGTGATGAATTCATTATTTACGGTACTGTCAAAAAAGAGGGAAATGCTGTATCATTGGTAAATCCCAAAATAATCAGGCCCGATGAAAACACTCCTAATATACTCACTCAATACAGGCTCCCCAAAAATATTAATCAAAAAAGCTTTATATCAGCAGTGAAGAAAGCCTTTGAAGCGGTAAATGCCAATCTTTCTGAAACGCTGCCAGAGCTGCTCAGGATGCATTACGGGCTATGCACCATAAATTACGCTATTGAACAGATACATTTCCCTAAAAATCAAAAAACTTTAGTTTCAGCTAAAAAACGGCTTGCATTTGAGGAAATGTTTTTTTTCATGCTTGTTTTGAAAAGATTGCGCAAAAGCAATCTAAGCAAAAAAGGTATTATTTTAACTTCCACTGATGAACACCTGGCGGTTTTCACAAACAGCCTACCCTACTCATTAACGAAAGCTCAGGTAAAAGTAATTGAGGAAATAAGAAAGGATTTTTCAGGTGAAAACAAAAAAATCCATATAATGAACAGGCTGCTGCAGGGGGATGTGGGCTGCGGCAAAACCGTTGTGGCAATGGCTGCAATATATATTGCGCACTCAAACGGCTTCCAGAGCGCACTGATGGCTCCTACAGAGATATTAGCCTTTCAGCATTACGAAGACTGCAGAAGCATTCTTGCCCCACTAGGCGTAAAGGTAAGCCTTCTGACATCTTCTATGAGCGCAGCAGAGAAAACTGCAGTAAAGGATGATTTGGCGTCAGGCACCCTTGACCTTATCGTCGGAACACATGCAATAATCCAAGGCGATGTTCAGTTTAATAATTTAGCCCTGGCAATAACGGACGAGCAGCATAGGTTCGGCGTGAATCAAAGAGCGCTGCTTTCAAAAAAGGGCGAGGACTGCCATATGCTTGTAATGTCCGCCACTCCGGTTCCCAGGACTCTGGCATTGATATTATACGGTGACCTTGACATTTCAACTATAGATGAGCTTCCTCCCGGAAGAAAACAGGTGAAAACACGCCTGGTTGAATACAGCAAAAGAGATGATATGTACAAATATATCGCCAAAAACATAAGCCGTGATGAGCAGGCGTATATAGTGTTTCCATTAATAGACGAGTCTGAAAAGCTGGATGTCCTTTCGGCAACTGAAATATTCAACCAGCTAAAAGCAGGATATTTTAAAGACATAAATATCGGTTTAATCCACGGCAAGGTATCCGATGAGCAAAAGCGCCAACTAATTGATGATTTTTCAGGCGGCAAAATCCGTGCCCTGGTCAGCACTACTGTCATTGAGGTGGGCGTAAATGTCCCCAGCGCTACTATTATGGTCATAGAAAACGGTGAAAGGTTCGGCCTGGCGCAGCTTCACCAGCTTCGAGGCCGGGTAGGCAGAGGCCAAAAAGAATCGTGGTGTTTTATTACAACAAAATCGCAAAACCAAACATCTTTGGAAAGGCTGGCAGCCATCATACAAACAAATGACGGCTTTGAAATAGCACAGAAGGATTTGGATATGCGAGGGCCCGGACAGTTCATAGGAATGCGCCAGTCAGGGCTTTTGGACAAAAGAGTAATTGCCCTAATCAGCGATTATGATTTGGTAAAGATGACAAAACAAGCTGTTAAAAAAGCTGAGGACGGCGATTTCGGCGACTGCATCGGTGAGCTTCACCGCCAGGCCGCCATCAAATACGACAGACATCTGCACGATATCGTGCTTAACTAAATAACCGGAGCATAATAATTGATGGAATATACACTTATAAAAAGCAAACGCAGGACAATAAGCATAATGATAGATAAAGACGCCAAAATAATAGTAAAGGCGCCTGTCGCAGTGTCGCAGAAATATATTGATGAGTATGTTGCTTCAAAAAAAAGCTGGATAGAAAAAAACGTAAAAAGAATGTCGGAAAACGCTATTTTGCGACAGCCTAAAGAATATACAGGCGGCGAAGTTTTTATGATATTCGGTAAAGAATATACAATGTGCATATCCTCAGTTGATGATGAAATAAAAATAGTGGAAGACAGGATATTTTTCCCATCTGACTTTCTTGATGACCCTAAGCAGCATATGGTTGACTGGTATTTAGGCATTGCTAAAAAATACATAATAAAGCGCGCAGAGCAGATTGCACAGCAGACAAACCTTAAACCAAATAAAATAAAAATAACTAAGGCCGACAAAAGATGGGGCTCATGCTCTTCAAAGAAAAACATCAATTTTTCATACAAACTTGTCATGGCCAATGAGAATGCCATAGATTATGTGATTATACACGAGCTTGCCCACTTGCTGCACATGAACCATTCACGGCAGTTTTGGGCAACCGTAGGCTCGCTGATGCCGGATTATAAGCAGCACAAAAAATATCTTAAAGATATTGAAGCTAAGTTTGTGCTGTAGCGTTTAAAAAAGAGTTGTATAAATAATAAATCCTGCCAATGACATAAGCGTGCCTATGGAAAGAGTGTTTGCCACATAGGCCTTATCCTCTTCTGTAGGGTTATGCATAAACGCAGGGATAACAAAAGGCGCAGGCAAAATAAACATTACATACAGTGCCTTTGTATATATTTCATCCATACCGATTTTATCAAATACAAGTATATTAATAATCGTAGCGAAAAGTAATGTCAGGGCAAATCTTATTACATTAGTTAAAATCTCAATTTTCATTCCCTTAAATGATAATTTCAATCCGTTGCCTATAACAAGGCATATTAAAAATCCTGTAGGCGCTGATATTATTGTAAAAACACTTGAAAGCGTTTCATAAGCAGACGTTTCTTCAAATCGCCATACTCCCATTATTGAAAGCGCAAGCCCTAAAACAATAGCCCACACTACGGGAGATTTGGCGGCTGTCTTGGCCGAAGTTATCAGTTTGCTTTCGTTTGAAGCGCTTCCTTCCATAGCCAATATTGCAGGAACCATTATGGTAAACACAAATGAAACCTGCCCGATGTCAACAATTCCGAATGTTGAATACATGTTTGAGCCGTATGCTGTAACAAACAAAGTATAGCCTATCATTCCCGCTTCAAATCCTGTCAGCATGAAAGGAAAGTATTTATTTTTAATTTTAAATATCTTGGCAATTGCCTTGCCCAGATTCATGAGTATCAGGCATGTAACATAAACTGCTGCAAATACAAGTATGTATTTCAGCTCAAATCTTATTTTAATAAATGAAGAAAAAAGGCCTACAGGCAATGTAACATTTACGACTAATTTCTTTAAATTCTCCGCCATTGAATCACTAAAAAAATTAAGCTTTGTCAGAACATAGCCAAGTATAATTACTACAATTATAGGTATTAATTTTATAAACATAGTCATATATTATATGAAAAATTCTCAAATGTAAACTTGTATTTTTATTTTTTTAGTGTATTTTATACATTTAGTTTTTTTATTACTTAAAAGTTTCATGGAAAAAAAATAGAAATGATAGTATAATAAAAGAAAAAAAATAAAGAGGTATACAATGACTTGGTGGCAGGCGATTATTTTAGGATTATTACAAGGGTTGGGTGAGTTTCTTCCCATTTCTTCATCCGGGCATTTGGTTCTGTTTCAGAATATTTTTAATATAGAAGGCGGCGAACTAGTATTTGACGCTCTTTTGCATTTGGGCACGCTTATTGCGGTTTTTATAGTCCTATGGAAAGACATTTGGGCAATACTTAAAAAGCCATTCAGAAGAGTAACTTTAAATATTATTATAGCAACCATTCCGGCTGTTATAGTGGCGATTTTTTTTGAAGATTTTATTGACAAAGCCTTCGGAGGCTCCTATCTTGGCTGGGGCTTTTTGCTTACCGCATTGATATTGTTTTTGACCACAGTAGTCAAACAGGCATCAAGCGACAATGATTTAGACAAAATCACTACTAAACAGACTATTGCTATGGGAATTATGCAGGCAATCGCTATTTTACCAGGGATTTCAAGGTCAGGTTCAACAATTTGCGGCGGCCTCTACACAAAAGGAAACAGAGACGCCGTAACAAGATTTTCATTTCTTATGTCAATTCCCGCAATTTTAGGCTCACTGGTCTTTCTTCTTAAGGATATTCTTGATTTAGGCTCAAGCGATGAAATTATCGGCTTAAATGTACTCTTAGGCATGGCAGCTGCTGCTGCTGCAGGCATATTGTCCCTTAAAGTCATGATTAACCTCGTGAAAAAAGGTAAACTTTGGGTGTTCGGCGTTTACGTGCTTGTTTTAGGCGCATTAGTGCTGCTTGATCAAAATTTCTGGCATGTAGTTTTTTAATAATAAAGCGCAGACTCGGGAGAATTATTTAAAAAATGGCAATAAAAGCACTGACAATTGATTTATACGGTACGCTTGTGAAAGACAGCAATGTCCTTATGAGAGACATTTGCCAGAGAATCAACGCAAGTTCACGTGTTTTTGAATCAACTTCTGCACAGGTAAGCAAATCCTGGCTTGCGCTGTCGGTAGAATGCGCTGATATTTGCTATAATGACAAATTCCTTCCTGAGCATGATTTAGAGCAGGTCATATTGACACGGCTTCTGAATCAATATAAAAGCCGCCTGGATCCTTTTTTGCTTCATGACGAAATAAGGTCTGAAGGCTCAAGGCCAGTTCTTTATGAAGATGCCAGGCTTTTTTTAACCAGGCTTCCCCTGCCCTGCTACATTCTTTGCAATGGGGACAGAAAGTCGGTTGAAAGCGCAGTTGAGTTTGCAGGGCTTAATGTCACAGGAATAATCTGTTCTGAGGATGCTAAAGCATATAAACCCAATTACAGGATATTTGAGTATGCTGTTGATACTTTGAAGCTTAACCCGTCGCAGGTGCTTCACATCGGAGATTCTGTAAACCACGACATAATACCCGCAAAAAAATACGGAATGAGAACCGTGTTGATAAATCGGTACGGGCAAAAGGTGCCGGAAAACCTTAACTGCGATATGGTATGCAGTTCACTGCTTACTTTACGGTCAATAATTAAATAAATTGGAGATATAGATGTAAATGAAAAATGTTGTCCTTACAGGCGGTGGTACAGCCGGGCATGTGACCCCTAATTTAGCATTGATTCCGCTATTTAGAGATAAGGGGTTTAGAATCCACTACATAGGTTCGGTTGATGGCATGGAGCGAAAAATAATAGAAGATGTAAATTATGTGCGTTATTACGGAATTTCTTCCGGAAAATTAAGGCGCTATTTCCATATCAAAAATTTTACTGACCCTTTTAGGATTTTAAAAGGCTTTTTTCAAGCAAAAAAAATACTAAAGCGCCTAAGGCCTGCTGTTGTCTTTTCAAAGGGGGGGTTTGTGACAGTTCCTGTGGTAATTGCCGCGAAAATGCTCAAGATACCGGTAGTAATCCATGAAAGCGACTTCACAAGCGGCCTTGCAAACAAGATTGCCCTGCCATTTGCAAATACAATGTGTACAACCTTCAAAGAGACGGCAGCAGCTGCCGGCAAAAAAGGAGTTTTCACTGGCTCTCCTGTACGTCCCAGCATTTTTGAGGGTGACCCGGAGCGCGGCAGAATAATATGCGGCTTCGAAAAAGGCCGGCCGATTATCCTGGTTATCGGCGGGTCAAGCGGCGCAGTGGCAATAAACAACTGTGTTGATGAAGCATTAGACGAAATGATAGAAAAGTATCAGGTCATTCATATTCGGGGCATAGCAAACATAAAAAAAGAACTTGAGGGTAAAAGCGGATACAGGCAGTTCGGCTACGTCGACGAAGAGCTTCCACACCTTCTTGCCTGCGCAGATGTCATTGTTTCAAGAGCAGGAGCAAATGCTATTTTTGAGTTTTCTTCACTATATAAGCCTATGCTGCTGATCCCATTGCCTGTAAGCGCCAGCCGCGGCGATCAAATGCACAATGCTAAATATTTTGAGCAGCAGGGTTTCTGCAGAGTTCTAAGGCAGGAATTTTTGAATGTTACCACACTTATTGCAGGCATTGAGGAAGTATACAGCAAAAGATTTGAATTTGAAACAAATATGCGCGCTTCCGGCATGGGCAACGGACTTGCAAAGCTGTTTGAGGAAATTCTAAAGGCATCTAAAGAATATAAAAGGTAAGATGAGGTACTTTAATGAATGATAAATTATCAGAAAAAACTATAAGCGAAAAAACTATATACGAAGGCTTAATATTTACAGTAAAGCAGAAGAAAGTTTTACTGCCCAATAATAATGAAGCCCTAAGAGACTTAGTCGTTAATCCAAATGCGGCTGCTATTGTTCCGGTTGACAAAGAAAACAACATAATTATGGTGAAGCAATACAGGACAAGTGCTGAAAAAATTATGCTCGAAATCCCGGCAGGCAAGCTGGATGAGGGCGAAACGACGTTGGAATGCGCAAAGAGAGAACTAAAAGAAGAGACAGGGTATTCTGCAGAAAAAATCGACTTTTTATTTGCTCCGATGGTATCTCCCGGCTTTTCAAGCGAACGCATACATATTTTTATGGCAACAGGCCTCACGCCCGGAAATACTGCCCCTGATGAAGATGAGTTTGTTGAAACAGTAAAAGTAAATATAAGTGAAGTAATCAATATGATAATGTCCGGGGAAATAGAAGACGGCAAAACAGTTTCAGGAGTGCTGGCAGCAGCAAGAATTTTAAAGGTGTAACATGGATATTAATGAAAATAAATATGAAAGCCTGGAAGAGGCTGTAGTAGAAAAATTATCCGACTGGAAAGGCAAGATGCCGGATGAAACGCAGCTTTTAAAAAGCATTAAAAGCAGTATTGACATCAAAAGCTTTACAAAGCTTCTGAAAAAGATGGAAAAGCGCGGCAAGGTAATGCAGACCCCTAAAGGTAAATGGGCAATGCCGATTAATATAGGGTATCTGGCGGGTGTCCTGGACAGAAACCCTAAAGGTTTCGGTTTCCTGCGGCCATTTGACGAAGGCTTTGATGATGTGTTTATAGCATCTCCCAATCTTAAGGGGGCCATGGATGGCGATACTGTGATTGTAAGCCTCGTTACAAGGCCTGTTAAAGGTACGCAGAAAAGTGAAGGCATAGTATATAAAATCCTGAAAAGAAATCAAAAAACCATTGTAGGCCGCCTTGAGATAATTCCATCTGGAGGTTTTGTTATCCCTGATAACAATAAAAACCCGCATGATATATACATTCCCAAAAAGAAACTCAACCAGGCAAAAGACGGTGAAAAAGTCGTCGCAAAAATTGTATCCTATCCCACTAATAAACGTTCACCTGTAGGGGAAATAGTTGAATCCTTAGGAAGCGCTCAGGACATAGGAGTTGACATTCTATCCATAGTAAAATCCATGGATTTAAGAGAAGAATTCAAGCAGAAAATCTTAAGAGAGTCAGAAACCTTATGTACCCAGAATCCCTCTGATTTCATAGAAGATAGGCTGGATTTACGTGATGAAATAATTTTCACAATTGACGGAACTGACTCAAAAGATTTTGACGACGCAGTATCTATAAAAAAGATTTCCAAAAGCATGTATCAACTGGGTGTTCACATTGCTGATGTGTCGCACTATGTTTCCACTGGCTCTTATGTGGACAAAGAGGCATATTTGAGGGCAACCAGCATATATTTGATCGACAGAGTCCTCCCCATGCTTCCGGAGTGCCTTTCAAACGGAATCTGTTCGCTCAACCCGGGTGTTGACAGGCTGTGCTTAAGCTGCATCATGGACATAAACAATCAAGGCGAAGTTACTAAATATTCTGTTGAAAAATCAATAATCAATTCAAAAGCCAGGCTCACCTACGATCAGGTTAATTTGCTGTTTGAAGGCGATAAAAACGTAAAAAAGCAGATTAAACATGTTTCAGACCAGCTTTTTGAAATGAATACCCTGGCAAAAATATTGAAGAAAAAGCGTATTGAAAGAGGCGCACTGGAGCTGGACATCGACGAACCCCACATCCAGCTTAATACCTCAGGTGTTCCGACATCAGTTTCGGCACGCACAAGGGGCGACTCCCAAAAGCTTATTGAAGAGTTCATGCTATGCGCTAATGAAACCGTAGCCGCGCACTTGAGCAACAGGAAAATGCCCTGCATGTATCGCGTCCATGAGCAGCCCGACACCGAAAAAATGCGGGAGTTCGGCAGATTTTCAAACAACATAGGCTACCACCTTAAAGGCAGCGCAGAAGATATCACGCCTAAGCAGCTGCAGTCATTGCTCGATGACGTCAAAGGAAAGCCCGAGGAAGACGTTATACACAGAATTTTGCTGAGGACACTTCAGAAGGCTAGGTATTCGCCTGAGAATAAAGGGCACTATGGACTGGCAAGCAGTATGTATTGCCATTTCACCTCCCCCATCAGAAGATATCCTGATCTTATCGTACACAGAATCTGCAAAGCAGTAATTGAAAATGATGCTGAATATATCGGAAAAATAAGCAGTACAATACATGAAAAAAGCCAGCATTGCTCAGAAAAAGAACGTGAGGCAATGGAAGCCGAAAGAAAAGTTGACGATTTGAAGATGACTGAATATATGTCATATCACTTAAATGAAGAGTTTGACGGCATAGTTTCAGGCGTCACAGAGTTTGGTTTTTTTGTTGAACTGACAAACACCATTGAAGGCCTGGTCCATATGACAGAATTAACAGACGATTATTACATTTATATTGAAGATGGTTATATGCTGCAGGGAAAAAACACGAAGAAAACATATAAATTAGGTGATAAAGTTAAGGTAGTGTGCATACGTGCAAATATCGCCGAAAGCAAAATTGATTTCAGCCTGGCAGAATAAGCATTAATCTTTTTCTTTTAGAGCAAAATTATAATAATCATATAAAGCATATATAATCCCATATATTAAGTGCCGGTTTATATATGCTGTTTTTTGCACTTCATTGAAAAGCTCCAAGCTATTTTCGATATATTTTAATTTTATCTTTAAGCTATTTGAATAAATTGATTTAAAAATGCAGTCACAGATTTCATTAAAATTAGCGTGAGATATGTCTTCTGATAAAAATCCGAATTGCATCTGCGCAAACATTCTTTTCAGTATGCCTTCAAGATACAAATCCTGAACATTGTAAAATTTCATTTGAGGGCACAAAAGAATTTCTTCTCTGAAAAAAGATCCTTCTGCCCTTAATATAATAAGCCCTTTTTCATTAAAAGATATATTATTTAGTTTAAAAACATCAGAATTTATTAAATCTGTTCTAGAAATGTTTGTAATAAAGGTTTGCTTATCATACAAGATGTTTATCGGTTTTTCGCATAACTTTTCTAATAATGATTTATAATATTCAATTTGCTTTTCACATGGATTGTATTTTTTCAATTTAATCATAGCTGCTCTTTTACTAATAATATAATTCTATTGACTTTTTCGTTCCTGGTGTTATAATGTTTTGTAGCCCGCTCCCATAGTCTAGCGGTCAGGACGTTGGCCTCTCACGCCGAAAACAGGGGTTCGATTCCCCTTGGGGGTACCAAAGCGATGTTTTATTAAAAACATCGCTATTTTATTGTTTCGCGCGAAGCCCAGCGACAGTTGATTAGTAGAGTGAAACTCTACGGTTTGCAAAGCAAAAATCAACATTAAGCGGCGCAGTTTCACAATGTTCTTTATTTTTAAATTACTTATTTCCAAAGCGATGTTTTATTAAAAACATCGCTATTTCTTTTTTTGCGCGAAGCCCAGCCACAGTTAATAGTAAATTCATGTTTCTTCTATAGCATTTTTTGTAAAATAAAAGGATAGCTAATAGTGCTATCCTTTTATTTTTTTATTTATTGCTAAATTTAGTTTTGAACTAACGTAAATGTAACAATTCCTTCATAATTATCTCCGTTTGTTTCAGTCATCGTATCATATGTTTGTAAGAACATATATATGTCTGTGATATATATACCTGCATAATCTGTGCCTGTGCCCCAATTTGCTGAAGGAGTCAATCTAATAGGAGTCGTTGTGCCGCCTCCGCTGTATGTAAGTTCCTGCGCTGTTCCTGTGAAATTATATACATCCTGTGTATCAATTGCAAGTGAGAACTGGTTGTGAGTATCCATAGCCGTATTATAGTTAATAGAAGTCGTATCATTAGTCCAAGTTTCAACAGTTGAAACGTCAAATGAATAATCACCATTGGACCTGATAAATAAAGTATATGTATTATCAAATATTTGTGAATCTGCTGTATCGTCTGAATAGCTCATTCCCGGTGTACCTGAAGTCCATTCAGGGCGAGCATCTCCTGATGCAGTCATTAAGCCAAACCATGACATTGAAAGAGGCGTTGTCTCATATCCTTCTGGCAAAGCAAATGCTGTGTTTCCTTGTGCGTCTGTTACTTTTGCAGCCACTACCCATTTATTAGTATCAGACAAATGATCTGTTGGGTCAACCTCCATGGCTTCCTGTCCTATAGTAACTGTAAAATTAAATACGAAACTAGTTTCTGAACCTGTCGGGTTTGCCGGAGAAGTGTTTAAGTTCTCTGCACTCCATGTTGTGTTAGTTAAATCAGTATTAAATGTTGCCCCGTCATATACCTCTATCCAGTTTTCAACTGTACTGTCATTTTCACTTTGTACAATTGTCTTTAAGTCAGTAGGCGCACCTGCTGTTGTTGTGTGCCAAAACATTACCATAACTTTAGAGATATTGCTAAATTCATCAAGGTCGTTAACGGTTAGGCTAAAAGTAATTACGTTTGTTGGTGACATCGCCCCCAGACCTGCTGACGCTGTAAATGCCGAAATTGTCGGTTCATAGTCGCTTGTAATTGTAACTGATCCTGTAAAGTTGTCAGCCAAAGCAATTGCCGGAGCTAAAACAACAGCCAAAACCATTACAATCAGTAAAATAGTTAACGTTTTTTTGTTTCTCATATACTTGTCTCCTTTTCGAAAATAATGTACTTGCATATCTATTTCTATTGCGTTTTCAAAATCAAAATATAATACCCAACTACTCCTCAAACCCCAAAATTAAAATAAAATAACAAAATAAAAATAAAATATAAAACGAAAACTACCTTTTACAATTCTATATTATTATATCATTCTACATTGTTGTTTAATTATAGTATAGAAAATTGTATAAATCAACCGAAAGTCAATAAATTTCGCTATTTGTTAACAATTCGACATAAATAAATTAAAATTACACACCTTTTTGTTAATAACTTTTTCAATCATAAACAATTCCGGGGTTTTTGAGCATGGGAGTCTCTATATAAAGGCTTTCACCTAGCTTTTCGTATATTTTTCCTTCAACTAAAAACTGTACGCTGCTGACGTTTTCAAACTCCGTAAGAGTGTTTACAACAGAATACACAAACATTTTTCTGTTTTTATACGGAAGCACGGATATTTTATTATATAGGTTTTCCGAAATGCTCACAACGCAACATAAATCATGTACAAATACATCTAGAATGTCCTCTTCTGTTACGTCATCTGATATAATCTCAGCTGTATTTGCTTTGTAGTCTGTGTCTGCCAAAATTATCTCTCGCACACGCTCTTCAGGGCTGTTATATCTGCTCTGACTCATTGCGAAATCTACCTGTACAAGGTAATCCAGGTATCTGTCAGGCAAATAAACAGTGACAATCTGACCTATGTAATCAAAAAACATATCTTTTGTGAGCAATGTTTCTTCCAGTGCCGGCTGTCCGTTTATCAAAATCCTTACTGCCGATACAGTTTCATAATAGCTTAATAGAGTCAATACAATGCTTCCGCACATCATATACCTTGTTTTATTTTCCATGGTTTCGTATTTTGGCGCTTCCAGTCTGATGGTCAAAACATTTTCATCACCTTCTTCGGATATTACAGCGCTTGATGACATCAATACATTCTGAGGAATGCTCGATTGAATTCCGCTTCCATAGTCCGGTTCATTTTTAAGAAGCTTAAACAAATCTTCTGCAGCCTTCTCTTTGCTTACTGCAACATTTGATATTTCAGCAATCAGAAAGTTGGAGTTAGTATCTAAAAAATACAGAATATTTTTATTTCTGGTTATTTTTCTATCTTCACTTTCAATTATGTTTATATGGTCTAAATACATCAAGTGAAGTGTGGACCCAATAGAAGACATCGGATTAACAAGCAGTCCCCTGCTTTCAAACTGCTTGCCGTTCAGCAGTATTTCCACATAATCAATTGCATTAAGTTCACAAAGCGTGTTGACCAGTGAAACAATTCCGCAAAACATCTCCTGCTCAGAAAATACTGAAAAGTCACCTTCAAGATTAACAGTTGCCAGGTTTCTGCTCAAAACTATCCAGTCAACATCAGCAGTTCCGTAAAAAGGCACCACATAGCTGTCTTCTTGTGTAACTGTGCTGTTTAAGAGCTTTCTGGCTATGGACAATATTTCACTGCCGCCCTGCACCACGCTTATTTCCTTTACAATTCTGGATAAAGAAGTGAATCCTGAATCGGGGAAGTACAATGTGACAGTTTTAGTGTTTATGAAATCGCTTTTCATTTCATATGTTTCACCGACAGTGCTGTTATCCAGTTCATAAATAACTTCTCCGCTGCCTGACACACAGCCGTATAAAAACAACACGCTTAGAAAAAGAGAGGTTATTTTAATAAGCTTTTTCATACGTACTCACCTAAAAGTATCTGATTCAGCGAAACAATGGAGCATTTCCATATTCCGTCTTCTGTCTGCATTTTTACCGAGACGTTTTCTTTTGTTGTTGATGTGCCGTCGCTTAGCGCGTAAGTGTATGACAAAACAATCACTGCTGATTTGCCGTTTAGTGCAACGGTGCTGCTTATTATGCTGTATTCCAGCAAAGACAAATCACTAAGCTCAAACTGACGCGCCGCTTCATCCGAAGTTACATCAGCATTGTCTGCAAGGCTTGTGTATTCCATCACTTTTGTCCAGTTCTTCTCTGTTATTGAATTCATTACTGTTTCAATTGCAGAGAGAGGTGAAAAAATGATATCCGTGTTTCTGTACAGAGGCTCCATCAGCTGGTTTTCGTCTTCTCCTGTAAAACCCATTTCTTTTCTTGTGGGCCTGGTACCTGTTCCGTTGTTATCATAGTCAATATATATCTGAACAAAAGAATAATTCCCTATTTCAGTTATAGTGTCGGCTATTGCGTATAAGGCCATCCTTCTTGTACTTAAAATCAATGCTTCTTTTTCTGCTTCATCTTCAATGTCTTCTCCCAGCCCTGAAGGCGGAGTAAGGAAATCATCGCTTAATGACACAAAAAGCACGTCTTCTTTTCCAATTACTGAAATAACCTTTGTATCTTTATTAATGTTTGCAGTTATGTTTGCGTAGCTGCCCTTTGGACCTGCAATCAATTCTTTTATAAGTGTCTCTTCTACACTTTTACTTTCAGGTATGGTGAGCGTCCTGACTTCGGGTGTAATATAATTCTCCCCTTCCAGTTGAAAATACAGCATATATTCTTTTGACTGTACTTCGCTGGTGTCGCCGGGATATAAAGGAGTGTCATCTTCCACATCAGGGTCATTTATTAATGGTGAACACCCTGGTAAGAATAATATGAAAATACCAGCTGTAAATAATATACTGAAAAATTTAATGTTAATTTTTTTTATGTTCATGGTTTCATACCTGCTTATTACTATTTTTCGGCAAAGTCACGTTTATTTTAGTGCCTTTATTTAGTTCAGACTCAGCGTATATTTCACCTTCATGCAGCCTAACTATTGATTTAACTATGGACAGCCCCAGTCCGCTGCCGCCGGTTTCTCTAGCGCGTGCTTTGTCCACTCTGTAGAATCTGTCAAAAATGTATGGCAGCTCTTCATTAGGAATGCCTATTCCCGTATCTTCAATGGACAGTTTAAGATTTTGTACATTTTGAGTAAGAGTGACATTTACGTTTCCGTTGTCTCCGGTGTATTTTATGGCGTTCTCAATAATATTAATACACATTCTTTCAATGAGTTTTATATCCGCATTTATGTAACACTGGGCAGAAAGGTCAGTATTAATGCTAATGTTTTTCTTTTCGGCAATCCCCTTTAGCTTCCTGCACACATCACCTACCAACTCAGACAAATCAAATTCTGCAAAATGAAGTATCTGTTTCCCTTCCTCGTCCTGCCTCACCAAAACAAGCAGCTCATTAATCATTATTGTAAGGCGATCAATTTCATTGTTTATGTCGTTTAAAAATTCTTTAGTCATTTCCTTGCTATATTTTTTTTGGTGCTGCAAAGTTTCAACCAGAACTTTTATTGACGCCATTGGTGTTTTCAGCTCATGAGAGGCGTTGGCAACAAAATCATTCCTTGTTCGGTCGATGTCTTCCAGCCTTTGGGTCATGTCGTTAAAAGTGTTGGCCATCAGCGCGAGCTCTGATTTTCCGTATATAGAGACTCTATGCCTGAAATCCCCCTGGCCGATTCTTATAATACCTTGAGTCAGCACTTTTATGGGCTTAACCATAGCTCCTGAAATAAACGCGCTAATAATCAGCACCAATACTCCAGTAATTAAAATAACGACCAGCATCTGCCATCTTATCAAGGCGGTCTGCTCAACAATGCTTTCAATGCTGACGCTTAATATCATGGATCCTTTTATCTGCGACGCTGAAACAATAGGAATAGCACAGTAAAGAACCCACTCATACCCTTTTTGAGATTTTCCAACTAGCCTTTGCATCTCTCCAAAAAAATTGTTCGCATAAGAAGAGGTTCTTTCGCTTGTGCTTTCCAGCAGGTGATACCCAAAACCAGCTTCGCTTTCTCCGCTCAGCACACTCATCACCTCGGACTGGTCCAGTTTTTGTCCGTTTAACGCGGAAAATCCGTCAACCTGTACTATGCCTCTATTATCCACTATTATTATCCTGCCGTCGAACTCTGTACCTATTTCCTTTGCAAGTGCGTGCAGCGAATCAGAATCAGATTTGGACAGCAAAGAAGCCGCCTGAACTGAATAATTCTGTACGGCTTCAATATATTCCGAAGCGGCTCGCTGAACCATATATTCTTCAACGACACCGCTTACTAATTCAAATATAACATATAGCGCCACTGCGATAGCTAGAAAGTAAGCAGCAACTATTCTCCATCTGATGCTATGTAATGGATTATTTCTCAGCAAAGTAATACCCGAAACCCCACTTTGTTAAAATATACTCAGGCTGTGCAGAATCAGGTTCGATTTTCTCACGAAGCCTTCTTATATGAACATCTACCGTTCTTAGTTCACCCATATAGTCATACTTCCAAACTGTATCTAAAAGCTGTTCTCGCGAAAATACCTTGCCTTTATTTACAATGAATAAATGAAGCAGATCAAACTCTTTTGCAGTCAGGTTAATGTCTTTCCCATTTACCTGTACGGAACGGTTATCCAAATTGACAATCATACCTTTAACAGTAATCTCATTGTTTGAGTTGTCCGGAACAAGTGAGTCAATGCGCCTGAATAATGATTTGATCCTTGCTTTAACTTCAAGAATGTTAAAAGGTTTTACCAGATAATCATCGGCACCGTACTCAAGGCCAAGAATCTTGTCCATATCCTCTCCTTTTGCGGTAACCATGATAATTGGAATTGACTTTGTCTCCCTCACCTGCTGGCACACGGCTGTTCCGTCAACTTTCGGCAACATCAAATCCAGCAGTACCAGGTCAAACTCACCCTCATTGATTTTATTCAATGCTTCTTCCCCGTCATAGGCTGTGTCTGTCTCGTAGCCTTCCTGTTCAAGCGAAAATTTAAGTCCTTTAACAATTAACGGTTCGTCATCAACGATTAATATTCTCTTTGGCATAAGGTAATAATCCTTTACTAAAATACTTACTTACTGAAATAACTATACACTATATCATAACATATTTGTAATACTTTTAAACTATTTTTTTAAATAAATGCTTAATTTGCGGAAAATAAACGTTATATTACTGCATAAAATGTAATAATATGTTATTTTTCTAATTGTTTACTGCGAGTAAAATTCTCTGAACAGTTTTTTTGATAAATTTATCAATGCCGTCCAAAGTCAAATACTGCATACTGTCAATTACAGGATCATATTTGATAGACTGTGCCTTTTGTGTTTTAAAAATCTCCACTTCTCCAGGGCTTACATAAAAATGCAGGTTATTAATTTTTGCCCCCGAAATAGCATTCCATAAATTCTGATATTCTTTTTGCCTGTACAGCCATTTTTCGATATAATCCATGTCATCTGTCATAACACTTTTCGAAAAACTATCATCATGTTCTTTGATAAGTTTTGCGTAAATGCTGGAAAGCCATAAAACATCTGTCATAACATGCAAAGCATATCCTTTCATAAACGGGCTTTCTGCTTGCTTAAATTCCTCGACAGCCTCTTTCCAGCTTGCCTTTATGCTTTTACACCTGTAGTGAGAACTTTCAAAGTCTTCTTGGGTTAAATTTGACCTGACAAAAACTGCATCCGGGGCTATTGACCCCAAAAGGAACTGCCCTGATACGTTAATACCAACCTTTTGAGCAATATCATTTGCTATTTTTAAATTTATAGTAGCAGGCGCCATGTCTGCAAAATTTGTATACAATTTATTATTCGCCATCAATTACTCCCTTTGCTCCAAAGCTCCATAGTGCTGGTTGACACTGCTAACGCTCCGGCTTTCAAGGCGATATCCGCCTCACTTTTTTCTGTTATCATTCCACCGGCTATTATTGGCTGTCTTATATGTTTTTTTATGTCTGAAATTGCCTTTGGTATTACTCCCGGCATAAGTTCAATAAAATCAGCTGATGATTTTTCAGCCATATCAATGCCGGTCTTAATAGAACTTGAATCCAATAAAAACATGCGCTGTACAGCAAGCATATCAAGCTGTTTTGCGTGTTTAATAAGGTGATGCCTGGTGCTGATTATTCCATGTGGTTTTATTTCGTTTTTCAAAAATTCCACAGCCCACGTGTCCTTGCCCAAGCCTTCTACCAGGTCCACATGAACAAACACAATCTTGTTTTTATTAACTAGCAGGCTGACTATTTTAGGAAGGCTGCAAATAGTGCATCCTAATACAAACACCACAGAACACTCTGACACTGATGCATACCTTGCGGACTTTTCGTCTTTAACTGCTGCTATGATTTTAGAATTTTCAAAAAGCTTATATAATGTATTCATAATTTTTCTTTCTTAGTCATAGTATATAGTATAGCCGTAATTACAATCTGTCAATAAATTTATTATTCGCTGACACACAAAAAACCCCTTCTATCGTACAGATAAAAGGGGGAAATTATAAACCAAATTTAGCTTTTTATTTTTCTTCGTTTTGCCACGGCATCATCGCGCGAAGTTCTTTTCCGACTTTCTCAATCGGATGTTCCGCTTCAATTCTGCGTTTGGCGTTAAAATACGGCCTGTTCGCCTTATTTTCGAGTATCCAGTCTCTAGCAAAAGCGCCGTTTTGGATTTCCTTTAAAACCTGCTTCATTTCTTTGCGTGTTTCATCGGTTATGATGCGGCTGCCTGTTTTGTAATCTCCATACTCTGCTGTATCGGAAATCGAATACCTCATTAAAGAAAACCCACCTTTATTTATCAAGTCAACGATAAGCTTCATTTCATGCAAACACTCAAAATAAGCGCTTTCAGGCTCATACCCTGCTTCAACCAAGGTTTCAAAACCTGCTTTCATCAGTTCAGTTACTCCGCCGCATAAAACTGCCTGCTCACCGAAAAGGTCAGTTTCTGTTTCTTCCCTGAATGTGGTCGCAAGTATTCCTGAACGGGCTCCGCCTATGCCTTCGGCATATGCCAATGCCACGTCCAGGGTGTCGCCTGTCGGGTCCTGATATACCGCTACTAGGCAGGGAACTCCTTTTCCCGCGACGTACTCTGAGCGTACTGTGTGTCCCGGCCCTTTAGGGGCAATCATGAACACATTTATGTCTTCAGGAGGTACAATCTGTCCATAGTGAATATTAAAGCCATGTGCGAACATAAGGTAATCGCCCTTATCCAGCGAAGGCAAAACAGCACTTTCATAAATCGCCGGCATTTTTTCGTCATTTACTAGCATTACAATGACCTGCGCCATTTTAGCAGCCTCTTTTGCCGTGGCTACCTGCAGTCCGGCTTTTTCTGCTACCACCCATGATTTTGAGCCTTCATATAGCCCCACAACCACATCAAATCCTGATTCATGCAAATTAAGAGCATGTGCGTGTCCCTGGCTTCCGTACCCAATTACCGCAATTTTTTTACTTTTAAGATTTTTCTTGCTGCAATCCTTTTCATAATATAATTTTGCCATTTGCCAACCTCTTTCATAAAATAATTATAATTCATATTTTTTCAGAACATCATCACCGCGCTCAAGAGCAACCATTCCGGTCCTTGCGATTTCTTCAATACCGAACGGTTCAAGCTCCTTGACCGACTCGTTTATGTATTCAGTACGGCCTGTGATTTCAATAGTAGTTGTGCTTTCGCCCATGTCAACTACCCTGCCCCACAGCTGCCCTACTTTCTCCATAAGTTCAACTTTGCTTTTTTGTGACTTTACTTTAATGAGTGCCACCTCGCTTAATGTCTGGCGGCCTTCGGTGATTTCTTTAACCTGCTTAACGTCAATCAGTTTATTAAGCTGTTTAATAACCTGCTGGGTTATCTGCTCATCTGCGCGCATTACAATAGTAATTCTTGACAAAGAATCATCATGTGTCACGCCCACTGTAAGGCTGTCAATATTAAAACCGCGCCTGCTGATAAGCCCTGAAACTCTGCTGAGAACTCCCGGCTGATTTGATACTATAAAGGAAATAATTCTTTGTTTCATGTAATCACCAATATAAACTTTCAAATAATATTTATCAAAACTTATAATTATTCAAAATAATATTGCTAAATATAATATCATTATTTTTTATATTAGTCAACTTACACTTTTACTATTCCTTTATCTCCCAGAAAATCGGCATATCTGCTTAAAACCGGATTTATATATTCTCCTATGAATTCATCCACCTGGCTTTGGCACCTGCCGATAAATAATTTGGCATCAACTATACTATCTATATCATCTTTTACTGAAGCAAAAGCTTTATCTTTTTTTATTCTGTCAAGAAGGTCATTATCAAGGCCTTCGGCTTTCACCCTGTGGCCTGCGGCCATTGAGTGCTCCCTTATTCTTTCGTGAAGTTTCTGCCTGTCCCCGCCTTTTTGCACGGCGGCCATCAATATTCTTTCCGTTGCCATAAAGGGCAGTTCACTATTCACTCTTTTTTCTATCATCTTTTCATATACAACCAAATCTGCCGCTATATTTGAATATATATTCAAAATGGCGTCAATTGCCAGAAATGCCTGCGGGATAACCAGCCGCTTGTTAGCCGAATCATCCAGAGTTCTTTCAAGCCACTGAACAGATGCTGTGTTGGCCGGGCTGCTTACCAAAGATATAACAAACCTGGCCAAAGAATTTATCCTCTCGCTTCGCATGGGGTTTCTTTTGTATGCCATTGCGGATGAACCAATCTGTTTTGAAGAGAATGGTTCTTCAACTTCTTTTAAATTCTGCAGCAGGCGTAAATCATTGGCAAACTTTGCAGCGGACTGGGCAATGAGTCCAAGAGAGTTAATAACGATTGTGTCGAATTTCCTGGGATAAGTCTGCCCTGTCACAGGATACCATTCAGCATATCCCAGCTTGTCGCATACTTTTTTCTCGAGCTCTTTTACTTTGTTTTCATCTCCGTCGAATAACGCCAAAAAACTGTCCTGAGTTCCCGTTGTTCCTTTTACGCCTCTAAGCTTTACAATACTTTTAATATGCTCAATTTCCGTTAAATCCATAAGAAGTTCCTGCATCCACAATGTCGTGCGTTTTCCAACAGTGGTAAGCTGGGCAGGCTGAAAATGAGTAAACCCGAGAGTTGGCAAACTTTTATACTTTTCAGCAAAAGTCTTTAACTTATCAATAACGTTCACAAGGCGCCTCACTACCAGGTTTAACGCTTCATCCATTATAATAATGTCTGTATTATCCCCTACAAAGCAGCTGGTTGCGCCAAGATGAATTATGCCTGCCGCCTTATCGCATTGCTGGGAAAAGGCATAAACATGGCTCATGACATCGTGCCTGACTATTTTTTCCCTTTCTTCGGCAACATCCAGATTAAGATTATCTTTGTATTCTTTCATCTGTTTTATTTGCTCTTTAGTTATGGAAAGGCCAAGCTCCATTTCGCTTTCCGCAAGGGCTATCCATATTCTTCGCCATGTTTTAAATTTTTTATCATCAGAAAATAAATATCCCATTTCAGGGCTTGAATACCTTGTGATTAAAGGGTTTTGATAAGTGTCGTGCATTTGGCTTACTCCTTTAAAAATAATTATTAAAAAAGCCCCTTAATTGATTAAGGGGCTCACTTTTTAATCAGTCGCCTGTGTATGGCAGTAGTGCCATTTTCCTGGCACGCTTTATGGCAGTTGCAAGCCACCTTTGGTGCTTTGCGCAAGTGCCTGACATGCGGCGCGGCAAAATCTTGCCGCTTTCGCTGATATATCTGCGCAGCTTAGCTACGTCTTTGTAATCGATTTCTGTTGCTTTATCAACACAGAAAGAGCAGACTTTACGTTTGCGTCCTTTTCCTCTATATGAATTATCTGACATATAAACAATTCTCCTTTCGCAATATAATAACCATACTGGTTATTTAAAGCCTAAAACGGCATGTCCTCATTGATTTCAAGCATCTGAGAACCATCATTTGATGAGTCAGGAGCGTCATATGAATTTCCACCCTGGGAATTATTAGATGATCTTAAAAACTGAACTTCTTCAGCAATTATTTCAGTAATGTACTTTTTTGTGCCGTCTTTTCCGTCATAACTGCGGGTTTGAATCTGGCCTGCTATGGCCACCTGAGAACCCTTCCGCAGATATTTGGCAGCATTTTCCCCTTGCTTTCTCCATACAACTATATTGAAAAAGTCTGTTTCTCTTTCACCGTTTTGGTTTTGAAATCTTCTACTTACGCCAATGGAAAAAGTGCATACGCTTACTCCGTTTGGTGTTGAGCGAAGTTCAGGGTCTTTTGTTAAATTACCGATTAAAATACATCTGTTCATACTTCTTCCTCACTAATCTGGTTAAATTCTTATTCTTCTTCGTTTTCGCCTTTGCGAACAACCATATAGCGTATAATAGGTTCAGTTATTCTGAACACACGCTCTAACTCTACCGGAAATTCCGGCGCACTTTCAAAGTTCATCAGGACATAATAGCCTTCTGTTTTGTAGTTGATAGGATAAGCCAAAGTTCTCTTACCCCACTTATCTACATTCAAAACCTTGCCGCCGTTGCTTGCAACAAGTTCTTCAAACTTTGTGATGTTTGCTGCGATATCTTCTTCGCTAAGCAGTGCATCAATAACATAAAGTACTTCGTATTTGTTCATTGTTTCACCTCCTTGGTCTATTGTCCGGTGATAATCTTCACCGGAGAAGATGGGCTCTCGACGTAATATTATAGCATTAAATGTCTGGAGAGACAACAATTTTTTACAGTTAATTTTAACTTTACAATATGATTTGCTAAGCTATTGTATTTTTTAAGAAAAAAATTCTTGTTTATTACAAGAATAAAGACAAGTACTTTTTTTCAAGTTATTATATTAACAATAATTTAAAGTATTCATCATGAAGGAGTAGTATATTTATAATGAATAAAGGTGATAGTTTTTTTCAATTTCACAGAAGTTATGTTAAGTCACTGGAAAACAGAAAAATTGAAGAAAAAGAGAATAAAATGAAGAATTTTGATAATCTGGATGTCAACAGACAAAAATCCGCTGTATTAAGAAAAGTAGTATCAATTATATTAATTGCTTTTCTTATATTATTACCTGGGTTACTTTTTACATTCTGCGGGTAAACATAAAAGTTATTGTATTTTACTATTATTTATATTTTACAATTAACAATTCTTTATATCGATTAAAAAACGAAAAAAACCGCCATTTCTGACGGTCTTCTTCGTATGGCGTGCCTGAAGAGATTC
>CAZDZB010000003.1:0-32847 GCA_964509795.1 uncultured Christensenellaceae bacterium
TATCTCGTTGTATTGTTTACCAAAAATATGTGTTAACTATAATGAGTATAGCACATATAAATATCGTATTCAATTTGCTCTTTTTATAATCATTGATTTTTACATTTAAGTAAGGTATCATTAATTTCGTGAATACAAACTTAAACGAAACATCATTTTTAAACATTATTAAAATTGCTATACCCATAGCATTGCAGCAGCTTCTGACAGCAGGCTTGCAGCTGGTGGATACAGCGTTTATCGTTTCGCTTGGCGATGTTTCCACCACTGCCGTCGGCGCATCCGGCAAGTTTTTTTTTCTTATTAACATGATTATGTTCGGCTTTTGCTCCGGTATGATGGTATTGGCATCACAATATTGGGGAATAAACGACCAAAAATCAATAAAACAGGCGTTTGGACTGGGTCTAATCAATCTAATGGGTGTCGGAATTATTGCATCTTTGTTTTGTTTCCTGTTCCCGAATGCACTCATTTCACTGTTTACAAATGATGCATATGTACGGGCAATCGGAGCGGAATATATAAAAATAGCAGGGCTTTCTTTTCTGCCGAGTTCCATCGCCATAACATACTCTCTGCTGCTGCGCTCAACCGCTAAGGTTGGCATTCCTCTTGCTGTTTCATTTGTAAGCGTAGGTCTGAACACTTTGCTTAACTATCTGCTTATTTTCGGGCACATGGGCCTGCCGCGCCTTGAAGTAAAAGGCGCCGCAATAGCTACATTAATAGCTTCTGTTACGCAAGCGCTATTATATATATTAATATGCAAAGCACAAAACAACATTGCAAACATAAAACTATCACAGCTTGTTCCCAAAAACAGTGAGTTTATTAAAAAATTCTATAAAACATCAATGCCTACTTTAGCCAACGAAACATTGTGGGGCGTGGGCGTTTCTGTGTACGCAGTTATTTTAAGCTGGCAGGGAACCGCAAACTTTGCTGCCTATACTATTTTTTCAGCATATGATCAAATAACACTGACTTTCTTTATCGGCTTGTGTTCAGCCTGCGGCGTAATAATAGGGAAACTCGTCGGAAAAGATGAACTGAACAAAGCATACGAGTTTGGAAAAAAATACGTGCTTTATACCGTTGTTTTCGCTGCGTTCATAAGCATACTCCTTGCTTTGTTCGCACCGTTTTTAGTCAGCCTTATGCGTCCTGAGAACGCATATACCTTTGACATGGCGGTAAAAGTTATGCGGCTGTTTGCAGTAATCTTTCCATTCTTTATAATGTCATATATCGCAATTGTGGGGGTGTTCCGTGCCGCCGGCAGCCCCAAAATCGGCATGATATTAGACGGCACAACTGTGTGGTTTGTGGGAATTCCTTTTATTTCGATCGCTGCTTTTTTGCTTAAACTGCCCTTTGAATATATTTACTTTATGACAGGAACTGAACATTTTGTTAAGTTTTTTGCCTGTGTTATAATTTATAAAAAGCGTAATTGGCTTAACCCGCTGACTCACTAACAAAATAATAGGAGTTTAAAATGCTTACCAGCCTTGGACTTATTTTAATTATCGGATACATTTTAGGACTGCTTTTTGAAAAGCTTAATCTTCCTTCACTTCTGGGTATGCTTATTACGGGAATAATCGTTGGCCCGTTTGCCCTTAACTTGCTGGATAAAAACATACTTATTATATCCGGCGACTTACGCAAATTTGCCCTGATAATCATATTGTTAAGAGCGGGTCTTGCGCTGGATCTAAGGGATTTAAAGCAGGTAGGCCGCCCTGCAGTGCTTTTGTGTTTCGTTCCCGCAGTTTTTGAAATTGCGGCTATCACGCTGATTGCGCCTCACCTTTTTGATATATCATACTTGGAAGCAGGCATTTTGGGTACTGTCATCGCCGCTGTGTCCCCCGCCGTGGTCGTTCCAAGAATGTTAAAGCTTATGCACCAAAACTACGGAAGCGACAAAAAAATCCCCCAGCTTATCATGGCAGGCGCATCGGTCGATGACATCTTTGTAATAATTTTGTTCTTTACCTTGCTTCGCATTTCCCAAGGCGGACAGGTGACTACTTTTGACTTTTTTAAAGCACCTTTAAGCATAATTCTAGGGGCGGCTTTTGGAGTAATCACTGGATATTCGCTGTCTTACATATTTAAACGGTTTCACATACGTGATTCATCAAAAATTATTATCCTGCTTTCTCTTTCCATTCTGCTTGTCGCTCTGGAAACTGTAACTGAAAGCTATCTTCCCTTTTCAGCACTGCTTGGCGTAATGTTTGCAGGCATGACCATATTAAAGCAGCTGCCTAACCTGGCGGCCAGGCTTTCTGCCAAGCTTTCAAAGCTGTGGATTGCCGCCGAAATCATTTTGTTTGTGCTGGTCGGCGCGGCTGTTGATTTGTCAGTTTTGAAAATCGTCTCCATAAGCGCGGTTATTCTGCTTGCCTTCTCCCTAGGTGCCAGAATGCTTGGAGTCATCCTAAGCGTGTCAGGAAGCCATCTTAACGCCAAAGAAAGGGTGTTCTGCATGGTGGCATACACTCCTAAAGCTACAGTGCAGGCGGCAATCGGAAGCATACCATTAGCCTATGGTTTATCAAGCGGAAACATCATACTGGCTGTTGCCGTGCTTTCAATTATTATAACGGCTCCCATAGGCGCGCTGCTGATTGACAAGCTGAAAACAAACCTGCATCACGAAGAGTCAACTGATATTTATACATAAGTGATTCATTATTACTCAAATGCTGTCCAGAGGAAATAATACCAAAGCTATAAATTAATTAAACCTTTTTCATATAATTTCTAATCAATTCTGCTTTCTTTTGTCCTCCTGGCATAACAGAATATAAATCAATCCAATCTTCCAAAGAGCAAAAAGGAATTTTTATACCATTAAAATCCACGCTATCACCTATTGATTTTTCGGAAAAATCATATCTATACTTACCGTCTCCTGTGTTAATTGTGAAACCCGATATTAAATCAATGCCTATTTGGTCAATTTTATATTTATAAAAATAATCAGATGTATATGAGCTGTTTGGTTCTTTCTTTACAGATTCTCCCAAAGAATCTATTGCTAATATTACCTTATCTATATCCTGCGTTTTAACAAAAATATCAATGTCATTGGGGCCTTCGCACAGTCCATAATTGTTCAGCATCAATGACGCTCCCACCGCCCATACAGCATCAGCAGTATTCAGCCTTTCGCCGACTTTCATCAAAACATCAAACAACTGTTTTTTCATACTTTCTCCGCTCTAAACATAATAAAAAAGGCCACTGAACACTCAATAGCCTTTTATCATAATGATTATTTTATTAAACTCTTGCCTGTCATCTCTTCAGGAATTTCAATTCCCATCATGGTAAGCAGTGTAGGCGCTACGTCGGCCAGCTTGCCGTCATCATAAAGCTCAATGTCATCTTTTTCATCGTCAATAACTATGAAAGGAACCGGGTTGTCTACAGTATGGGCAGTGTATGGGACATTCTTTTCATAATCCCACATTTTTTCCGCGTTGCCGTGGTCGGCCGTTATTATTATTTTGCCGCCCTCTGCCCTGATGGCTTCAACCACTTTGCCCACGCATGTGTCTACGGCTTCCACCGCGTCAATCGCTGCCTGCAGCACGCCGGTGTGCCCCACCATGTCGCAGTTGGCATAGTTCATTATTATAACATCATATTTTTGTGCTTTTATTTCCTTTAATACAGCTTCTGTCACTTCATATGCGCTCATTTCGGGCTTCATGTCAAATGTCGCGATTTTTGGAGAATCAATTAATATTCTGTCTTCTCCTTTGTTTGGCGTTTCAACGCCGCCGTTGAAGAAATATGTAACATGGGCATATTTTTGAGTTTCCGCTATGCGCAGTTGTTTTAGCCCAAGATTTGAAATATACTCTCCCAATGTGTTTTCATATGTCTGTGGCCTAAAAGCTGCCTCTATTGTAAATGTAGCATCATAAACTGTCATTGTTACAAAGCAAAGGTCAAGATATCCTTTTTTTCTTTTAAATCCGTCAAAACCTTCTGTTATAAAGGCATTAGTCAGCTGCCTTGCCCTGTCCGGGCGGAAGTTAAAGAATATTACGGAATCCTTGCCGCATACTTTTCCTGTGGGTTTGCCGCCCTCCAGCACAACTGTAGGTTTTACAAATTCGTCTGTTTCGCCTTTGTCGTAGGATTGCTGCATAGCTTCTTCCGGGCTGTTTGCCATTACGCCTTCACCGTCAGCTATAGCTGAATAGGAAAGAGATACCCTTTCCCATATGTTGTCTCTATCCATTGCATAAAAACGGCCTGCGATTGTTGCGATTTTGCCAAGTCCGATTTTTTTAAGATCAGCTTCCAGTTCTTTTATAAAGTCAAGTCCTGAACTAGGGGGTACGTCACGTCCGTCCATAAAGCAGTGAATATATACATCCTTCACTTTAAACCGCTTTGCCATCTCGACACACGCCAGCAAATGGTCCATGTGCGAATGCACGCCGCCGTCTGACACCAATCCTAAAAGGTGCAAAGCGGAATTGTTTTTTACGGCGTTTTCCATGGCAGAGACAAGGGCCTTATTTTCAAAAAACTCTCCGTCTTCTATGGCTTTTGTTATTCTTGTAAGCGGCTGATATATTATCCTGCCTGCTCCTAAATTTAAGTGGCCAACTTCGCTGTTTCCCATCTGCCCTTTAGGCAAGCCCACATAGGGGCCGAAACAGTTTATAGTTGTATAAGGGTATTTGTCAAAAAGCTTTTCAAGGTTAGGCCTTTTGGCGTCCGTTACGGCGTTGTATTTGTCAGGCTTCGCGCAGCCGTAACCATCCATTATTATTAAAGTTGCTAAAGGCTTTTTCATATTATTTGTCATAGTTAACGATAGCTGCAAAATCCTCTGCTTTCAAGCTTGCACCGCCAACTAAGCCTCCGTCTATTTCCGGCTGTGCCATCAGGCCCACTACATTGTTAGGCTTCATTGAGCCGCCGTATTGTATCCTCACTGCGTCAGCGGTCTCTTTGCCAAAGTCAGCTTCCACCTGTGCACGTATATATCCTATCACTTCATTGGCGTCCTCATCGGTCGCTGTTTTTCCTGTGCCTATTGCCCATATTGGTTCATATGCTATAACCGCTGTTTTTACCTCATCATTGCTTAAGCCTGACAAGGCTGCCTGCATCTGATACTGCACCAATGTTCTTGTTACTCCGGCTTCACGCTGCTCAAGTGTTTCTCCGCAGCAGATAATGGGCTTAAGGTTATGCTGCAAAGCCAGCTTCACCTTTTTGTTGACGCTGTCATTTGTTTCATTGAAATATTCTCTTCTTTCGCTGTGGCCTATTATTACGTATTCCACGCCCATAGACTCCAGCATCTCCGGAGCAACTTCCCCTGTGAACGCTCCGGAATCCTGAAAATAGCAGTTCTGCGCTCCTATTTTCACATTTGAGCCTGCTGCTGCTTTTATTGCTGCGTCCAGGCATACAAAAGTGGGGCATACCACTACATCGCAGTTTGCGTCCTTTACTAAGGGTTTTAATTCCTCAATTAATTTTACAGCCTCCTGGGGCGTTTTATTCATTTTCCAGTTTCCTGCAATTATTGCTTTTCTCATCTATAGTATCCTTTCACAAATTATTTATCCTGTATTGCGGCTATTCCGGGCAAAACTTTGCCTTCCATGAATTCCAGTGAGGCGCCGCCGCCTGTTGAAATGTGGCTCATCTTGTCGGCAAATCCCAGCTTTTCTACTGCTGCAGCTGAGTCTCCGCCGCCGATTATTGTCATGCCGTCAATTTCAGCCATGGCCTGCGCCACTGCTATTGTGCCGTAAGCAAAGTTAGGAAATTCCGACACCCCCATGGGGCCGTTCCAAATGACTGTTTTTGCTTTGGCTATTTCATCCGCAAATATTTTTTGTGTATCCGGGCCTATGTCCATGCCTTCCCATCCGTCAGGAATGTCCCTTGAGTGGAATGTGGCGCGCATTGTATCGTTTGAAAATTCCTGGCCAGCCTCATTATCCACAGGCAACAGCAGCTTAACTCCCTTTTCTTTTGCCAAATCCATCATTTCCTTAGCGAACTCTATCCTATCTGCGTCAAGCAGAGAATCGCCTATTTTTCCGCCCAATGCTTTTTGGAATGTATAGCTCATGCCTCCGCCTATCAATAAAACGTCTACTTTGTCAAGCAGGTTGCGAATAACACCTAATTTATCTTTTACTTTTGCTCCACCGAGTATCGCGATAAACGGACGCTCAGGTTTCTCTAAAGCTTTTCCGATAAATTCAATTTCCTTTTCCAGCAAAAAACCCATTGCCGATGGCAAAAACTCCGCTATACCGGCAGTGGATGAGTGCGCCCTGTGCGCTGCACCAAAAGCATCATTTACATAGATATCTGCGAGAGACGCAAGCTGCTTTGAAAATTCTTTGTCATTTTTAGTTTCACCCGGCATATATCTTACGTTTTCCAGCATTACTACTTCGCCTTCTTTAACATCAGCGGCTAATGATTTTGCGCTTTCCCCCACAACGTCTTTTGCCAGCTTTACTTCCTGTCCCAGAAGTTCACTAAGCCTTTTTGCGCAGGGAGCCAGGGAAAACTCTGGCTTAAATTCACCATTAGGCCTGCCAAGGTGAGCGCAAAGGATTAGTTTCGCGCCTTTATCCAGCAGATATTTAATTGTAGGAAGCGCTGCCTGAATTCGATTGTCATCGGTTATAACTCCATTATCAAGCGGCACATTAAAGTCTACTCTGGCTATCACTTTCTTGCCTTTAACGTCAATGTCTTTAATTGTCATTTTGTTCATGAAATTTCTCCTTATAAATGTTGTATACATTATATATAATACATTGCATACTAATTTTTTCTGCAATAAAATATATTATAAAATTACCTGACACACTATTACCAATTATTATACCTCTTTGTTTTACATTAAACAGAGTTTTTGATTGATATTTCACCAATATTACTTTCTTAATATGTTCTCTGCTTAATGCAAAAATACAAACTTGCGTATCAAAACTAATTATACCTTAATAAACTTTTTGGTTCAAGTAACTTTGTTAATTTTATCACATACATTTATCGGTTTTCTGTATATTTATTCATTAAAGCTCTCCACATCAAATATTTGAATATTTATTTATTGATTTAATATGATACATTTGATAAAATCAAAAAAACAAAAGTAGGGAATGCAAAATGTCAGCAAAAGGTAAAATCGCAAAAGAGTTTTATACTCGCCCCAACACAAACTGCGCACAAGCAGCATTATGCGCTTTCTTCAGGGAAGCAGGCATTTCAGAAGAAACCGCAATGAAAGTTGCCTCAGGTTTTGGCGGCGGAGTGCGGGATAAAGAAGTATGTGGGGCAATTTGCGGCACCATAATGGCACTTGGGCTGATACTGGGCCAAAAAAACGAAGATGATGTTGATGCAAAAAAGCAAGTCTCTGAACTAACCATAGAATTTCATAAAAAGTTTAAAGAAAAACACAGTTCCATTGTCTGCAGAGATTTAAAAGAAAAAAATATCTGCGCCCAGCTTATTTATGACAGCGCAGATATTTTAGAAAGTTTACTTAAAGATCAGGGTATCATATGCCCCGCTGTAAGGTAGAGCCTGTACCATTCTTTTCTAGTCAATTCAATTCCCGCAGCCATTGCGCTCTTTTTAACGCGTTCAGGGTTTGTCGTTCCCACTACGGCCTGCTTAAAGGCCGGATGCCTCAATATCCAGGTTATGCTTATTGTAATAGGGTCAACGTTGTATTTCTGCGCTAGAATGTCTATCTCTTTATTTAGATCAGCGAACTTTTCGTTGCCCAGGAATATGCCTTCAAACCAGCCATACTGCATAGGCGACCAGGCCTGAAGCGCGATGTCATTTATCCGCGCATATTCCAAAATGCCGCCGTCTCTGTTTATTGCTCCGTCAAATACCGTATTCATGCACATTCCGTTATCAATTACAGGTGTATGGGCAATGGATAGCTGTATCTGATTTACGCTGATTTTCTGACTTACATACTTTTGCACATACTCTATCTGATACGGTGTAAAGTTGCTTACGCCGAAATTGCGTACTTTCCCTTTTGAAGATAATTCGTCAAAGGCTTCTGCAATTTCTTCGCCCTCCATCAATGTATCAGGCCTGTGCAAAAGCAGATAGTCAACATAATCTGTTTTTAATGCCTTAAGGCTGTCATCCACCTGGCGAAGAATGTGCTCTTTTGAAAAATCATAATAATCTCCGCCTTCCCAGCTTCTTATGCCGCATTTTGTCTGAATATAAATTTGTTCTCTTAAATCGTCGTTTATTGTAAGGCTGTCTCCGAACCTCTTTTCACATACATGGTCGCCTCCGTATTTATCCGCGTGATCAAAGAAATTTATTCCGCTTTCTATGGCCGCATTAAATAAATTCTGGATTTCTGTATTTGTTTTGTTTTCCACTCTGAACCAGCCTAAGGCTACTTTTGAAGGTTTTGTTTTTCCCATAATTTTATTCTTCCTTTCATATATAATTCTAGAGTAATGCAGCCGCTTTGTAAAGCCCGTCCCTATATATTTAACATTAGTTTTTTTAAAATAATTTCACAATTCATAATAATATTTAACTTGTATTTTTTTTCACTTCATCATATAATGATAAGGCAGGGTTCGCCCTGAAAAACAAACAATAGGAGGTAAAAGTCGTGGACGCAGATCCGGGAAGTAGAACCAGTACAACAAAATACGCCTTTATAGCTTTAAGCGGCTTTTGCTCATTTTAGTTTAAACATTTTCTAATTTGGCTTTCCCCCGCTTGTTAGCATAACAGGCAGAGAGGAGGAAAGCTGTGGTTTCAATTTATAAACACATCAACGGACAATTTTCCTTGCTTGAAGATTTTGAGAACGGTTCTTGGGTTAATCTTGTGGCACCTACAAATGAGGAACTTAACTTAGTTTCGCAAAAAACAGGAGCAGACATAGATTTGCTTCATGCAGCCCTTGACGAAGAAGAACGTTCCAGAATTGAGCTGGAAGAAGAAATCAATCAAACAATTATGGTTGTTGACATTCCTCGTGTTGAAAAAGAAGGTACAGATACTTATGTTTATACGACATTGCCATTAGGAATTATTTTTGTCGGTGATTATATTATTACTGTATGCCTAATAAAAAGCTCGTTAATTGAAGACTTCATAAAAGGCAAAGTGAAAAAGTTTTATACATATAAGCGTACCCGTTTTGTGCTTTTGCTGCTTTACAGAAATTCAGCCAGATATTTAAGATATCTGAGGCTGATTGACAAAGCCAGCGAAAGACTGAATGAAGAAGTACAGAGAAGTTACAGGAACAAAGAATTGTTTCAGATGATGGCTCTTGAAAAATCTTTAGTATACTTCGCAACATCTTTAAAGGGAAATGAAGCCGTACTTGAAAAACTTGTAAAAGTAAACTACGTGAAAAAATATCACGATGATGAAGAACTGCTGGATGATGTTATTGTGGAAAACAAACAGGCTATCGAAATGTGTTCCATATACAGAGAAATATTATCCGGAATGATGGACGCATACGCTTCAATAATCTCAAATAACTTAAGTATAGTTATGAAATTTTTAGCAGCTGTTACCATCGTAATTTCCCTGCCGACATTGGTTACCAGCGCATGGGGAATGAATGTAAATCTGCCGTGGGAGAGCAATCCATATGGTTTTGTGATTGTTATGTCCATTGCACTTGCTGTAGGCATATTATCTGTAGTATGGCTGTGGCGCAAAAAAATGTTTTAATCTGCGCTTTTCCCGGGGAGGGAAAAGCCGTGGCAATATGAGGGTGCATATTGCCCCAGATTAATTAAGGCTCTGTTGTGATAAGGGAATTGTTACAACAGAGCCTTTTATGTTATATATCTTTTTCGCAAGTTGAGATTATTTTAAAATTCGAGTATAATAGTGAAGAAAATTAGTGAAAACAATAAAACATTCCCGTATATTATATTTAATTATAAATGTATGTAAGGAGATATAAACTTTAATGTTTAAATATATAAAAATAACTATACTTATAATAATACTGCTTATGGTTTTTTCGTCCTGCTCAAACAGTGCCTTTGTGAACGACAAAATCACCGACGTGTTAGCTCAGAATAATTCCAGTTATGACGCAGCCCAATGGCTTATATATAACAGTGACCTAGTGGCTCCCGTTCTCACAGACCTTCTCTCATCAGGGAATAAAAACAAAGTCGCTGAAACAAAAGAACTCTTAAGCCTTATGGGCAACGAAGGAATCAGAATAGTATTAAGTGACTTTGCCTCATTAAATGATTCAGGCAAGGCTGCAGTCGCTGATGTTTTGGCCGGACAAATGACCAAAGATGCCATTATGCAGCTTTTAGCCATGAGCTCCTTGGAAGGAGGCTTTGATGTCAGCGTCAGCGCCTTAATCCAAATGGGGGATATGGCAGATGACTTTTTAAAGACGCTTCTTTACCAGGATAAATATTATACCTGCGTCAATGCTGTGCTTGCCGGTAATTTAGAAATAGTGATACAGGATATTATTCCTTTGGTTAACAGCCAGAATTCATATATACAAAACAGGGCACTTGAAATAATTGCAGTATCAAGCAGTGATATTGTCGCGCCTTTTGTGGAAACCGTTTTATCTGATGGTACATTAACAAACGAAAAAGCTGTAAAGATATCGACAGTTGCTTTATTCAACAACAAAGACACCGCCATAGATGAAATAATAAAGATAGTGGCCCTTGGAGATACAGACCCCGTTACTTCAGCCACAATGTTATACGAGCTTACAGGCGGCGAGAACCTTGGCCCCATTTTTGAAAAATGCGCTACTAGTTCAAACGCCGTCAATACTAACGATATGCTCAAGGAACTGGTTAACCAGGCAGGAGTTTCGGGAATCATTCAAACGGCTTTAACCAGCGATTCAAATGAGATAATCACTTCCATTTCCTTTGCTTTATCTTCATATGACAAGGCAACTGACGCTTTCGTCGAGATTTTAAATTCCGTAAATGTCAGCGATGACATTAACTCCGCGATATATGATTTGGCAGAACGGCTGATATACGACCCCATACTCAGCAAAACAGCCCAGGCAATAATTTCATTTGATGCCGCAGCTTTAAACGAAACGTTAAACCTGGAAGGGGCCAATCCCAAAACAATCGGCGATGCTCTTTCGCAGACTTCAGATAATTTAACAATCTCCGAAAGGCTTGATGTTATGCTTGATAATATGGACGTTCTAAGTGCCAAAAGCCTAATGATAGTTTTAGCCTACGGTCAAGATGCAGTCTTTCCTAAGCTCGTCTGGGACAGATACATAGGGGATGACGATACTCTGTCAAAAAGCGCTATGGACGTAATTTTGGAGGCAACTTCTGTGGGCATTAAGTTCCAGTATACGGACATGGACTTCCTTCCCTACGCTCAAAAACTCGTACAGGATTTGAATTCATCTAATTCTGACATTAAAAACACCGCCATACAAATACTAAATAAAATCCCAGAAGGTGTTGAGCACCATGATTTTTATGAGCAGGTATATGCAGGATACAAGGATTTATCTGTGTTTACTATACTTTGCTGGCACTATGTAGGGGAGGGCGCAAAAAAACTAAACCTGCAGATTGAGGGAACCTCCAATGTTATAAGTGAAATATCCTACGAAATGAAAAGCATAAAGGTAACCGGAATTGACAAGGATGATTTCATCGATTATGAAGGAATGGTAATTCAAAGCCTTAATATACTCGGACTTAAAATAGTGGATAATGCCAATACTAAACTCGTTATCTCTATTAATGAAGTTCCTTTGTACAAGCACTATTACGGCTTGGTCGGAAACAGCTATCTGGGCGCAAAATGCACGACAACAATTGAAATATATATAGGCGGAGAAAAAGTTAACACCGTGTCAGGTTATTTTGAAATACTCCCCCCTTCTTCCAATCCTGTGGGCACCAATATTTCAGAATACTATCCTGACCCCACTGACGCACCGCTTGAGACGCCTTTCATCACAAGCTATGTAGAAGCCATATACAAAACTTTCGGGGAAAATGTTTTGTATGGCACATATCAATATAACCGTCAGGCAACTCTTGAAGTCGGAGCCGCACTATGGCAATAAAAACAGAATTCCGGCTGTTTCTGGTTATTCTTTATTACGAATTGTAAACAGCCTTTTACTATGCTTTGACACAGCAGGCTAATAATGCAATAATATAATAACTTCTTGCAGGTAACCAAATTTATGAAACTAAAACCATTTGAACTGGAAAAATACTTCAGCAAATATGAATTCAGTGCAAAACATCTTTTGAGCTGCTCTGACTGCGAATCATACGAAATGAGTGCTTTACTGCAGGGCGCGGACACCCAGGCGCTAAGCCTATGGAATAATTTAAGCCTTTCATACACACCGTCTCAGGGCAGTCCAATGCTTCTTAATGAAATATCCACAATATATCAAAATATAATTCCTTCTGACATACTGCATGTTATTCCGGAGGAAGGTATATATATAGCCATGAGGACTTTGGTTTCTCAAGGAGACGAGGTTATCATCATGCATCCATGCTATCAGTCACTGGAGGAGGTGGCCTTATCCCAGGGAGCCAAAGTGCTGCATTGGAATGCAGTGTATGACAATAGCTGGAGTTTCAACACTGCTGCTTTAGATGAAATGTGCAGCAAAAACACTCATATGATTGTAATAAATACGCCTCATAATCCTACAGGATTCAGTTTTACTAAATCAGAATTTGCCGAAATAATAAAAATCGCAAAGAAAAATAACTGCATTCTATTCAGCGATGAAATGTACAGGTTTTTGGAATTTGATTCAAATAACAGGCTTCCCAGCGCATGTGAAGTGTATGAAGACGCTGTGGTTTTATGCGGGCTTTCCAAATCCTTTGCAATGCCGGGGCTAAGGCTGGGATGGCTGATAACTAAAAACATCAGCTTTTTTAATGAATTTAAAAATTATAAGGATTACACAACCATCTGTCCAACCGCACCTTCCCAAGTGCTCGGCGTAATGGCATTGCGGCAGAAAGGAAAAATTCTAAACAGAAACCTGGAGATAATTTATAAAAACCTGGTAAGGCTTGATGAATTTGCCGCCAAATACAAAAGCTTAGTAAGTTATAACAGGCCCACAGGCGGCTCAATATGTATGCCGGTTCTAGACAAATCAATAAGCGCAGACGCATTGGCTCAACAATTGATTATTGAAAAAAGCCTAATGATACTGCCCGCGTCAGTTTATCATATTAAAACAAATGCGTTTCGCTTGGGATTCGGAAGAAAAGACTTCATTGAATCACTGGATATTCTTGATTCTTTTTTAGAACAATATTTTATTAAATAACAGAGGTATAAAATGCTCACCGTATTCAACCAAATACTCACTTTAATGGTCATAATCATCATAGGAATTATATTGGCAAAGCTTTCAATACTTGACCACGAAACCAGAAGAAAGATGTCTTCAATGCTGGTTTATGTTGTAGCGCCGTTATACGTAATAGTTTCTTTCCAAATTGATTTTACTGCTGAAATTCTTAAAACAATGGGTATAATCGCAATTTTTGCCCTTATAATAATACCTTTAGGTTTAATTGCCGGAAAACTCCTCTGGAGAAATCAGGAAAAGGAAAAATCACAAATCCTTAACCATGCTAGTGCTTTTATGAACTGCGGTTTTATGGGCTACCCTTTGCTTTATGCTCTTTTCGGCTCCATCGGCGTTCTTTATGCTTCTGTATTCGTTATGATCTTTCATTTGTTTCTATGGACTTTTGGCGTAATGATATTTTCAGAAAAACCAAAAAAGTGGTACGAACCCCTGTTGAAGCCCGGTATAATAAGTGTGGTAATCGGAATAATTTTGTTCGTATTAAAAATCGAACTCCCCTATTTTTTGTTTAACGCATTCAGCATGGTAGGAAAAATGACTCCTCCTATTGCAATGCTTATAATTGGCGCATTTTTGTCAGAGGTAAATATTATTCACTCACTTAAAGATTTCCCAACTTATGTTGTTGCCTTTTTCAGGCTTATATTTGCCCCTGCTGTTTCTCTTATTCTGCTGCTGTTAATGGGTTTCACTCCTGATGACGGCATATTCTTCACATGCATTGTCATTTTATCCGGCATGCCCACTGCAACTAACAATGTACTTTTCGCCACAAATTATGATACTAACCCGAAATATTCCGCGTCTGTTGTGGCAATTTCTACCATACTATCTGGCATTACTGTACCACTATGGCTTTATGTTATAAGTTTGCTTTAGAAGGCTTTAACATAATATTTAAACCTATTACTTATTGTAATAAGCAATAGCAGCAAAAATACTCTATTTATATTGACATTACGACTACATCAAAGTATAATCTTAGTTGTGTCTGTGAGAACATGTCCTTACGGATGCAAATTCCCAATAGGGAAGGGAGGGTTGGACATGTCTGAAATTAAAGTCGGAGAAAATGAATCTCTGGAAAGCGCGCTCAAACGTTTCAAACGCAAGTGTGCACGTTCCGGCGTAATGGCGGAAGTTCGCAAACGCGAACATTACGAAAAGCCTAGTGTGCGTCGTAAAAAGAAGGCAGAAGCTGCTAGACGAAAAAACAAGCGCTAGTCAATTTTTGTAGCAATGTAAAAAAGCCTGATAAAATTATCAGACTTTTTTTATTGCCTTTTTTTGTTTTTTAATCTAAGTCAGCAATCTGTTCGCGAATTATTTCCAAAGCCTTCTGCATCTGGTTGTCAGCTTCTGTTGTCAAAAGCGTAGGATCGTTCTGCACTTCTTCATTGAGAACTACTTCATAATCCGGAGTTATTCCCACGCCTTGCGGGCAATTGCCTGAAGCTGTTTCGTAATAGCTGGATGTTATTCTAAGAACTCCGCCGTCATGCAGGAAAT
This sequence comes from uncultured Christensenellaceae bacterium, assembly GCA_964509795.1. Classification (GTDB taxonomy): domain Bacteria; phylum Bacillota; class Clostridia; order Christensenellales; family UMGS416; genus JAFGUF01. Next base: position 14,945 of record CAZDZB010000003.1, read on the forward strand.
AGAACCCCTGGGCCACGCCCTTTCCGAAAGTAGTTTCACCGACCAGAACACCTACACCGTAATCTTGTACGCAGCCAGATATAAGTTCACTGGCACTTGCGGACGAGCCGTTCACTAGCACAACTAAGGGCTTGTTAAGGTAGTTTGCGTCGCTTCTGTCAACTGTTTCATTTCCTTCATTATCAATTAAGGTGATTATGTCGCCTTTAGGGAAAAGAGTGTCGCCGATGTCAACCGCGATATCTTTGCTTCCGCCAGGATTATAACGCAGGTCTAAGATGTATCCTTTTGCGCCTGCAGCTTCCAATTCGTCCAAAGCCCTGTGGAAAAGCTCGCTGGCATTTCCTGAAAACTCTTGGATTTTTATGTAACCTATGCCGTCCTCGGCCATAAACCACTCTGCCTGCTCTGCAATTATTTTTGCCCTTATCATGGTGAAATCAATAGTTTCCCCGTCTCTTTGGAATGTAACTGTTACCTCGGTTCCTTCCTCGCCTTTTACCATGTCCACTACTTCAAGATAGTCCATTCCAATGGTGTTTATGCCGTCAACCCCAATCAAAATATCCCCCGGGAGTATTCCTGCCTGCTCTGCGGGAGAGCCTTCATAAACCTGGGCTACGGAGATATTGCTGCTGTCGCCTATATTAATAAGGATTCCGATGCCTACATACTCTCCGTTGTCTTCCATCAGGAATTCTTCGTATTCTTTTTCCGTGAAATATGCGCCGTATGTGTCACCTGTGCCGTATACCATGCCTTTTGCCGCAAATTCAATTAACGTATCTTTGTCAACATCTTCTATATAATATTCTGTATATTTATTATAAATCTCTTCTAAAATAGCGTAATCACCGGAATCGTAACTTTCCGATATACTAGTTTCGCCTGCTATTTTACTGCCGCCAAGCACCATGTAAAGCAGTGCGCCTGATATAATAACTCCGGCAAAAAACATTAAAATCAAAGGGAAGACAAAGCCCTTTACACTCATTTGTATTGTCTTTTTTTCCATTATAACCTCCTGTGCCTTCTTGTAGGCACTTTTATTATTATACATCTTTTATGTGTATTTTTAAATACAATTTAGTAAATAAAATGCTCTGCGTGCTCATAGGTAATAATGATAAGCGCAAGTAATCATCTGTAAAATAAAAATTTTCAAAACAGAAAACATATTTTTGCTTATATAATGGGAATTTTTATTAATATATGATATAATAATTTGCTGTAGAATAATTATTAGGAGAGATTACTATGCCAATTAAGTGCGATTACAAATCAGCAGAAAACGTTTTTTGCATATCAGCACCAAGAGGGCTGGACATACTGCCCGGCCGTATGTTAAGAAAGATTATAGAAAATCTAAGTTCAAAATATGAAGTATGCGAGTTTTCTTTCGCCAAAGGAAGGCGAGAGGCAGAAGAAAAAGAGGACGTAATAACTGATGTGTACCTTGACGCATCAAGAAGCTCATATCTTCTAGGTACACAGCCCATTGTAGTTTTCCAGACCGTGCACCCAAGCCTTTTGGACCCTCAGTTTATTCAGCTTACTCCTGATGAAATTATGGAGTTTAAAGGTAAATTAACAGACATCGGCTTAGACGAAGAATACAATACAAATGATTTTTCGGTGGCAATGCCCAGCGATTATTTCCTGGTAGTCACAGAAAACGCTAAAAAACTCGCAAGGGTTCTTGAGCATCTGCGGCTGGCAACTTTTCAGGACTTCCGAAATACTCTAAGCAGGCTGGCTCCGGCAATGATATCCATATATGATGAAGCAGACATGTTTGTAACTTATACGGATATGACTATTCCTGCTCTTTTAACAGACGGCATTGAAGAATGGCTGCTGCCTCTTCAAAAAGTAAATCACCTGGACTTTTAATCTCAACTTAAAAAGGATATACAAAATGTTCAAATCAGATATGGAAATCGCAAGAGATGCAAAAAAGAAATATATTTCCGAAATAGCCGAAAACTGCGGCTTAAAAAAAGACGACTATATACCATATGGGCATTACAAGGCAAAAATTTCTTTGTCAGCTGAGGCTTTAAATAAAGAACCTGATGGTAAATTAGTGTTGGTTACAGCAATCAACCCCACGCCTGCGGGCGAAGGCAAAACTACCACATCAGTCGGGCTGGCAGACGGGCTGAGAAAACTGGGTTTTAACGCCGCGGTTGCTTTAAGAGAACCATCCTTAGGGCCGGTATTTGGCATGAAGGGAGGCGCCGCAGGAGGAGGATATTCTCAGGTGGTTCCAATGGAGGATTTAAACCTTCACTTCACAGGCGATATGCACGCCATAACAGCCGCAAACAACCTATTGTCCGCCTTGTTGGATAATCATATATATCATGGTAACGAATTAAAAATTGACTTGGAACGCATCACGTGGAAAAGATGCATAGACATGAACGACCGACAGCTGAGGCAGATTGAATGCGGTCTCGGAAAAAACAGTGGAGTACCCAGAAAAGACGGGTTTGATATAACAGCAGCTTCTGAAGTAATGGCAGCATTTTGTTTGGCTTCTTCTATTGAAGATTTGAAAGAAAGATTGGGCAACATAATAGTTGCTTATGACACTGATTCTAATCCTGTATTTGCTCACCAGCTCAATGCCCACGGCGCGATGACAGCACTGCTGAAAGACGCTTTTAACCCCAATCTTGTCCAAACTATGGAAAATACTCCTGCTTTAGTTCATGGAGGGCCCTTTGCCAACATAGCCCATGGCTGCAATTCGATAATTGCAACAACAAGCGCATTGAAACTTTTTGATATAGTTGTTACTGAGGCAGGTTTTGGCGCTGATTTGGGCGCTGAAAAATTTATTGATATAAAATGCAGAACTGCCAGCATTTATCCGGACGCAATTGTAATTGTGGCCACTGTACGCGCTCTTAAGTACCACGGTGGAGTAGCAAAAGAAGAATTGAAGCAGGAAAATACTTCTGCAGTTTCAAAAGGCCTCGTAAACCTTGAAACCCACATAGATAACCTGCAGCAGCATTTTAAGGCAAATGTTGTGGTGGCTATTAATAAATTTGCCGCCGATACTGAAGACGAAATAAAACCGATTATAGAATTGTGCTCAAAAATGAACGTTGAAGTTTCGCTATCAGAAGGCTGGGAAAAAGGCGGCGAAGGCACAACAGACTTAGCACAGAAAGTCATGAATGCCGTCAGCAATGCACCTGCAGGTGAACCAAAATATTTATATGATTCATCAGAAATGTCTATCAGCGAAAAAATTGAAGCACTGGCAGGATACTACGGAGCGGACGGAGTGACCTACTCAGACAAAGCGCTAGAATCAATTAATACAATTGAACGGATTGGCAAATCCAATCTTCCTGTATGCGTAGCCAAAACCCAATACTCGCTTTCCGATAACCCTAAGCTGTTAGGCAGCCCGAAAGGGTTTAAAATAAATGTCAGGGACGTAAAGCTAAGCAATGGCGCCGGCTTTGTAGTGGCCCTTTGCGGAAAAATATTAAGAATGCCGGGCCTGCCTTCGGTACCGAGTGCAAATAGCATTGACGTGGACAAAGAAGGAAATATTATTGGTTTGTTCTGATAAATGGCAATGCTTTTTCCCGCCAGAAATATAAGGTGACAAAAGGTAATATGAATAATTTTTTTAACAGGTTAATTTACGGAAAATCTAACAAAGCCGATTACACAAAAGAGGCGCTGGAAAACGAGAGTAAAACAAAATTGTTTTTTGATATTTTAGGCGTAAAATATTCTCAGCTTATTACGCTTAATCTTCTTATCGTTGTGTTTATGATTCCGGCATTTGTTTGGACATGGCTGACTTTTTCAGTTATAGCAACGGAAAGCACTTCCCAAATTCAATTGTCTCAGTATATGATTTTTTACACTCTCGGATTAATTCCATGTCTTTTGATACTGGCGGTACCTCTTGCTGGGATTACATATATTATTAAGAATTTTACTCAGGATAAACATGTTTGGCTTTGGAAAGATTTCGTTTCCCATGCTAAATCTAACGCAAAGCAAGCCCTTTTATATATGCTCACATATGGAGTAATGCTTTTAGTAGGCCAAACTATTCTTTTCTTTTACAATTCAATATTAAGTGCAGGAAATTTTATATTAGTTTTAAGAAGTATATTCTTTGTGTTTTTTGTGCTTCTCTCGTTGTCTGTAATGTACGCTTTTCCCTTGATTGTGACTTACAAACTCAAACTAAATCATATAATTAAAAATTCTCTGCTTCTAACCGTCGGCTCGCTGCATACAACTTTTTTGGCACCGATTTGCGCACTGCTGCCGTTTGCCCTTCTAATATTGCTGTCTTTCATTTGGAACTACGGATTAATTTTTTTGATTGCGTACGCCCTGCTTTTTGGTTTTGCTTTTGCGATGTACGTTACGATTAGCTTTACAACTTCGGTCTTTGCCAAGCATTTAAATCCGGATGCTGATAAAGCGGCCGATCAAAACTCTGACAAAATTTAATAAGTAAACCGGAGGGATTGTTATTAACCCTTATTCTACATTACATAAATTCTATGATATTTCAAGAGAAAATGAAGATTTAAAAGCTTGGACTAATTTTCTTAAAAATATACTAACCTCCTGCAAAACAACACCCGGAAGCGATGTTTTGGATTGTGCCTGCGGCACAGGAGATATGTCAATATTTCTGCAAAAAAAGGGATTTAATGTTGATGCCTTTGACATTTCCGAAGAAATGCTCATGATAGCAAAGGAAAAAACCCACAACCTGGGACTCCATGTCAATTACACTGTTCAGGATATGACACACTTCCTTTTTCATAAAACTTTCTCCTTCATTACCTGTATAAACGATGGCCTTAATTATCTGACCCAACTAATTGATGTGGAAAAGTTTTTTAATAATTGCCGGATGTATTTGCAGGATAAAGGATTTCTACTCTTTGATATAAGTACATCATATAAACTTGAAAAAATGGACGGCCAGCTTTTTGCCGAAGAAGATGATGACTTTGCCTACATTTGGTTTAATGAATATGATAAAACGGAAAAACTTCTTAATATGGATTTATCTTTTTACACAAAGGTTAAAGACGGCCTTTTTGCCCGCACATCAGAAACTCATGTGCAAAGAGGGCATAGCATTGAAGAAATAAAATCGTTGCTTGAAAAATGCGGTTTTAACCTCACTGCCCTATACGCTGATATATCACCGAAAAAACCAGCCAGCACATCAGAGCGCATTCACTTTTTAGCACAAAAAAATTAATTTACTGGTTATTGTCTTCTATGTTTGCCTGCCGCTCCAGCAAGCTGAGCATTACCCTATCTGCAATAAGGGCGATAAATTCCCTGTTTGAAGGCTTGTCTTTGTTTCTGTCTATATTATTCCCAAACAAATCCTCCATAACGGGCACCCTGCATCGGTCACAGGCCACCTCTATGGCGTGCCTCATTGACCTTTCAACCCTGGCTATAGTGCTTTCATTTTTGTAGGCAATGGGCCTGTATATGCTGTTCATCATGGTGTTTATCCTGTTAAAATCTTCAACAGCAAGAATTATGGCCTCTCTGAGGTAATGATACCCTGATATATGCGGAGGTATTCCCATTTTTCTTAAAAGCTTTGTAGTTTCGGCAATGTACATCCCATTAGATGTGCCTTTTGAAATATCAAATGAAAAGCTGTTGTCAGTGGATATATTCAAAAGAGAGTTAAGCCTGCAGACAAAAATGTCAATATCAAAAGGCTGAACAAAATAATGAGAAACTCCTCCCTTAACGACGTTTTTTACTACATCATCTTCGTGAATGGAGGAGTATATTATATACACCGGTTTATAATCCGGCACATGCTCAATCATATTGCTGATTTCTTTTCCGTTCAAATTCGGTATTAATAAATCGGCGATTATTACTCTGGGCCTTCTCTCAAAGGCAATTTTCAGCGCAGCAACTCCCTCTACCACCATATCTATAACTTCATAAAGGCCGGTTGCTTCCAGGTTTTCCTTAAGCATTCCGGCAAAAGACATATTATCATCTATTATTAATACAGAAATCCTGCTGCCGCTCATAACATTTCCTTATGTTCTATTCTTCCTCTTGAGTTTCCCAAAGTGACAAAAACTTTACAAACAGCTGTTTTGCCTTTAGTTCACTTTCTATTGTCTCAAAAACATATTCCCCGTCAATCTCTATCATCTTCATTATGACGACGCTTTCATCATCATCTATGTCTGCAAAGGCCGCATACTGGGAATTATTATCATCAAACATCATAAGCAGCTCAAATGCTTTTTTCAAGCCTTCGCTTTCCAGTTGTATTATTTGCCCTTCCATAATTCACCTTTCATATAGTCGCCTAAAATAATTGCGGCTGCCATCATATCAATTGAATTTTTTCTTTTTTTATGCCTTATGCTGCCTTCGTCAAACACCCTGTGTGCATGAGCAGAAGACATTCTTTCGTCATACATAACTATTTCTATTGACAGCCTTTCTCCGATTGCACTGCAGTATTTAATGATATCCTCCGCCGCAATTCCTATTTCACCTGACAGTGTTTTGGGCAGTCCAGCAATTATTTTTTCGACATTATAATCCTTTATTATTTTTTTATAATGTTCAGCATCCTTTTCGACACTTTGCCGGATATAAGTTTCCAGCCCCTGCGCCGTCATGCCCAGCGGGTCACTCAGGGCAATCCCTATGCGCTTTTTGCCGATGTCCAGCCCCATTAAACGCTTGTAGTCCGCCATTTTCTTATCCTTGTTTTTCGCTTTCGATTTTGGCTATATACGTCTTGACCAGCTCTTCGAGTATTTCGTCCCGCTCAAACCGCCTGATTAGAGACCTGGCATTATTATAGCTTGTAATATATGTAGGGTCTCCGGAAATTATATATCCTACTATCTGGTTAATTGGGTCATAACCCTTTTCCGTTAGCGAAGAATAAACCTGCTTAAGTATGTCTTCAACAGAAGTATCTTCTTTGCTTATTTTAAATTTTATTGTATGATTTGTATCCATCATTTTCTCCTAATTGTATAATATTTTTCCTATTTTTTGTATGTATTTTTTTATCGAATTTTGTAGATTACTGGGTTGTTCTGTTGGTTTGTGTCGGAAACCAGCAGGCACAGGTAATTTTCGCTCGTCTCTTCGAAAATTTCAAAGCTTATATTATAATTTTCTGATAAACCGCTTTGCACCGGATTAAACGCCAGTTCATCATATGGAGTTAAGTCCTCAGTTGGCTTCACCATTATATTGTGCTTAATGTCATAAAGAACAAAGTCTTTTATTTCCGCAGGAATTATTACGTTGTCTGAGATGTTGTCAAATTCCACGCTGAAGGTATACATCAGGTTATCCGGATTTACTGTTGTATGGTTTTCAAAATACTGAGCGTCATTAAGCTTTATGGTCAACATTCCGTCAAATGTGTATTCCTGGCCAATTATAAAAGCCGGTATATCTGAAATATCAGCTTCATCAATAATGTCACTGTTGTGGGCACCCGCATCAGCCGGCGGATTCTGGGGCGCAAGATCCAAGTCGTAGCTGCCGATTAATCTGCTTCCTAAACCATCCGGTATGGCAAGAACACTTGAAACAACATCATTATCCACAACAAATCTTACGTATTCCACGCAATAGCCGCCGGGAAGAATATTCACGCCTGAAGCAAATAAGCCGTCTGCCATGTCACTGTAATGCTCTGTTCCTTCCGCGTCAATAAGAGTGAAATCTTCCTGCATAATATATCCTGTTTCGCTTTGCCCGTAATTAATTACTTTCAAAAGCACGGAAACAGTTTTCTGCTGCTCATTTTTTGTCTTTTCAGACACATCCAGGCATTCAATGGATATGAATTCATCTGTCATATCAGCCGATGATATGACTTCCATTGTAAGGTATGTGTCCGGCACTTCAGTGGGCTGTGGCGTGTCGGTGGGAGCAGCAGTGTTTGTGGGGGCCGGAGTCACTTTGTCCACAGCCTGCGGAGTGGGAGTGGCCTCATATGAGGTGCTCTCTGTGACAAAGCCGTTAATTGTAATTCTTAGGCTTACAGTGGAGTTAAAGTATTTCTTTTGTTTGGCAAGTTCTGCTTTGTTTACCTCCAGCAGATATTTATAATGATTTGTTTTACCCGACGAAATATAGCTTTCCGTGGTCATTTTATCCGCGGTAACGTCATATTTGCTGTGTTCAAATAAAAGCTCGTAATATTTGCCGACCTTCTCGTAATCGTCGGAGGTTCCGAAAGTAATGTCTATAACACCATTCTCAAATGAATATTCATATATAACGGCGTCTTTATACACCGGAAACATCTCCACGGGGTACTCCGCGCCGATATCAATGCTTTGAGTGTATCTGCCTGACTGGCATCCTGACAGCATCAAAACTACGATAAAAAAAAGAAGAAATATTTTTTTTATATAACTCATGTACTCTCCTTGTATATTATTCGTATAACCATTTTTTCCGTGTTGCCTTGCGCTTGTTGCACTTCGTTTGCAGCAAGCCTCGGCCTGTTGGTTGGTTATTTGGTGCGCTGGAGATTTAATTTCATAAAATCTCCTTATCCTGTCTTGCTTATTCAAATATTATACAATATTTATGTTAAAACATCTATAGTTTATGCTCATTGACACAAATAACATACATTTATGCTTGAACAGGCTTTTTGTTTGCTTTATAATTTCAGTATGTTAACAAATAAAAAAATTTACTTTAAAAAGATAGCATCATTTTATGCAATAATAATTCTATCAGCAATATTTCTAATTGGCTGTTCACAAGGCAGACAGGCAGAGGCAACACCTTTATCCACTGAATACGTTTCGCCTACATTGTATATAACAGAGCAGCCCACGCCTTCCCCTACAGCAGAGCCTGAACCCATTGAGATAATAATCGGAGGCACCGGCGACATTATGGTTCATAAAAAGCAGCTCACCGACGCCGCCTATACCGCGAGGTATGTTGAAGGCTATGATTATTATTTTGAACATAATTTCAAATATGTAACAGAAGCCCTGCAATACCCTGACCTGATGATTGGCAACCTTGAAACAGTATTTGCCTCTGCTGCATACGGATACTCAGGCTTTCCTGATTTCAATACCCCTGACTCTTTAGCAGCCGCTTTAAAAAACGCCGGTTTTGACGTTCTCACAAATTCAAATAACCATGCCCTTGACCAGGGTAAAGAAGGTCTCCTTAGGACCATATCCATACTCGATGAAAACGGGTTTTACCACACAGGAACCTTTGACAGCGTAGAAAGCTACAATACTCCTCTCATAATTGATGTGAACGGCGTAAAGGTGGGCATATTGTCAGGAGCATACGCTTATCAGAATCTTGGGGCTTTGACAGAGGAAGAACAAAGCTATATGATCTCAGTAAACAGCGCAGAGTACCTCCGCCAGGAAGTTCAGGATTTAAAGGACGCGGGATCACAGGTAATAGTGGCTTCCATGCACTGGGGATACGAAAACACCTATGAAATCTACGACGACCAGCAGGAACTGGCACCGATTTTGATTGAGGCCGGCGTAGACATAATATTCGGGCACCATCCCCACATACTGCAGCCCATTGAATATATGGAAGTTGCTTTAGAGGACGGCACCACAAATTCAGCCGTGGTCTGCTGGTCCCTGGGGAACTTCTTGGCCAATTCTCCTATGCGCCTGGAGCAGGAGGGCGCAATATGCTATGTTTACTTAAGCTTTGACCCCGTTACTGAAGATGTGACTATTCAAAAAACTGAAGTCTTGCCTACGTACATTTATTACAACCGCACTTATCTTTTTGATTTTCATGTGCTTTCCACCGGCGGTTTGGTTGATGATTTAAATATTGATGATTTTACAATAGAGAGCAATTTTCAATCTAAACTGGATGCTAAATTTGAAGATGTAGTGGATTCTGTAACCGACAGTTACGTTGAATTTATTACAGGGGTACCTGACAGAAATTAAGTTATTAAAAACGGCTGAATACATCAGCCGTTTTTTAAGTGCTATCTAATTTGCAATTCTTTTTCCCCAAATCCATACGCTTTCTCTGTATGAAGTGAAGAAACTGTCGATGTATATTCCGCCCGGGTCACTGTCGCCTTTGCTTGTGCTGTGTATCATCTTACCGTCGCCTATGTATATGGCCACGTGTCCGCTGCTAAAAACGAGCACATCCCCCGGCTTTACATCCTTCATGTCCTCAACAGTAGTGAAGCTTGTGGTCGTCGCCCATGCTGAAGTGTCTTTATACCCCGTCCTTATGCCTGCTTGGTTTAAAACATAATATACAAATCCCGAACAGTCAAATCCGCCGTCACTTGGGCTTTTGCCACCCCAAACATATATATATCCTTGGTTCATCAGCGATTTTGCAACGGCTACAATGTCCGCCGCTGACCCGCTGCCTGTAACTGTAGTGCCCGATGAAGAGCTGCTTGAAGATGAACTGCTTACTGTGTTTTTTATGGCAGATGAGCTGAAAAGCTTGTTATATGTATAGTATCCCACTATACCGTCTGCTGATAATCCGTTTGTATACTGAAAGTCCTTTACTGCCGCGGCCGTTTTGGTGCCGAAATATCCAGTCACGTATGAACTTGATGACAAATAGCTAAGCTCATACAGCCTCTGCTGCACTTCTTCCACGTCAGCGCCTTCCGTTCCTTCATCCAGCTTATATTCCTCGGCCTGGTCGGAATACAACACTTCCAGTGTTTCTGCCCCCGCTGTCCCGTCCACCTGCAGTCCATGCTGCCTTTGGAAATATTCCATTGCGTATGTTGTGTTTTTGCCGTAATATTCGGTGACTTCCGTTGACCTCATGTAATGAAGCTCCATGAGCCTTGCCTGTATTTTAGCGATTTCAGGGTCTTCGTCACCCAGTTTGTAAATTATCGGCTCTGTCGTTATGTTTCCTGAAACTGTTCCTGTCTCCTGCTCATTGAGTGTGACTTCAACTTCAGCCCCTGCGGAATCACCCTTTTGCTCAGAGCTGCTGAATGACGCGTCAATATCATCTGCGTAATCAATATATAAACTTTCCTCGTGGGCCGGAATTACTTCGCATGCCTGCTGAGTCTCAACCGGGACAGTGGTCTGAAAAAGGTCTGTCGTAGGTTTGGGCGAAATAAAATTAAGGCCTTCAGGAAGCTCCTGGGCATATGCCAGCGCGCCCACAAAAACAAGAGAGCATACAATAATAACCGCAGCTGAACCTATCATTATCCTTCTGTGCCATATCGGCCTGATTAATGGCTTTATTTCTTCCGCTGCTGCCTCTGATGCCTTTATAATGCCCAGCTTTGCTGATTTAGTTTCGGCTGTTTGTTTTGTTGTTTTCGCAGAAAAATACTTGCGGGTTTTTGTTTTGCTTACTGGGTACTTTTGATCAATTTCCTTTTGCTTTTCCCGTCTGATTTCCTCTTTAAGAAAAAAGATTCCCGCATTTGCAAACAGCCTTTTAAAGAAAAAATTCTTTTGAAATTGTTCTTCTTCCTCATTGTTGTTTTCTGTTCTTGTGTGAGGCCTGTTTCCCTTATATATCCTTGTATTAGGCCTTTCAATGTATTCAGCGCTTTGTTTTCTGCTTTTTTTGACCTGCGCCTTGCCACGGTGCTGTTCCCTGCTTTTTTTAATTGTATCTGAAAATACAATGGATCTTATATTGTTAATAAATCCTTTGATGTTTCCATAATAATTTTCTTGTTTTGTAATTTTTGCAATTAAAATGTATACTGAATAATATATCAGCCCGAAAAACAGCATAATTCCAAAACCCATATATAAAAATGGCTTTAGAATAATTTCTATAATATCATAATTTTTTAATTTACTACTTTTCAATTTACCCATGTCCTCATTATATCACAGCGTCCAAAAAATTAAAATATTGTTATCAAAAGTTTACAATTTTATTAAGTTGCCGTATTTCACCCTATGCGCTATCATAATACTACCTTTTATTATAAAAATCAATATCTTAAAAACGCAAACAGCAAAAAACCGCTCTGGGAACGGCTTTTTGCTTGATATAAGAATTTATGGCATTAATACAATTCTCTTTCAATATACTTAGTATGCAGGTATTCATGGGATTTATGACCGCCGGGTTCGCCCAGCCAATCTTTATATATCTGCTGTACTGATGGGTTCTGATGGGATTTGCGCAGCTCTTTGCCTCTGTCTTCTGAGTAAAGTGCTTTCGCCCTTTCTTTTCGAACATCAATTTTCAGTCGTGTTTCTCCGTCTACAATAGGCTGTCCGCCACCGTTTATGCAGCCGCCGGGACATGCCATTATTTCAATGAAGTGATATTCTTTTTCGCCGCTCCTTATTGCATCCAACAGCTTTCTGGCGTTAGAAGTTCCGTGTGCAACCGCTATTTTAACGTCAATATCATTCACTTTTACCGTGGCCTCTTTGATTCCTTCCATTCCACGGATATCATCAAACTCAATTTTCTTAAGAGTTTCTTTTGTAAGCACTTCATAAACCGTGCGCAGTGCGGCTTCCATTACTCCGCCTGTTACGCCGAATATAACACTCGCGCCTGTTGAATCACCCAGAAGAGGGTCAAAGTCACTGTTCGGAAGCCTTTCAAAATCCACTCCTGACATTCTTATCATTCTGCCTAATTCCTGGGTTGTTATTACTATGTCAACATCATCGCCGAATTCAGGCCTGCCTGCTTCAAACTTCTTGGCAGAGCAGGGCATAACAGAAACTGAAACTATTTTTTCTCTAGGTATTCCCATCTTTTCTGCGTAATAGTTTTTGATTACCGAGCCCATCATTTGCTGCGGGCTTTTGCATGATGACATATTTGGAATAAAATCATGATAGTTATGCTCCATAAACTTTATCCAACCCGGAGAGCAGGATGTAATCATCGGAAGCACACCGCCGTTTTGCAGCCTGCCAATAAACTCTGTGCCTTCCTCCATTATAGTGAGGTCTGCCGCAAAGTCAGTGTCAAACACTCTGTCAAATCCCAGTCTTTTTAATGCAGTTGCCATCTTGCCGGTTACCGCGGTTCCTATAGCAAGCCCAAACTCCTCTCCAAGGGCCGCACGCACTGCCGGGGCTGTCTGAACTACTACATGTTTATCAGGGTCTGCCAGGGCGTCCCATACTTTTTTGGTGTCATCAACGATTGTTATCGCTCCTGTCGGGCACGCCTGCAAGCACTGTCCGCAGTTGATGCACGCAACGTCGCCTAAGCTCATCTTAAAAGCAGGCTCTACAATTGTTTTAAATCCGCGCTCGGTTGGCCCGATTACTCCTATGTCCTGCACTCTGCCGCAGGCTGCCACGCAGCGCCTGCAAAGAATGCATTTATTTGGGTCGCGTACCATTGCCGGTGATGTTAAATCCAGCTTATGCCTTTTATCTTTTCCGTCAAACCTTATTTCGTCAACATTCATCTGGTAAGCAGTCTCCTGCAGCTCACATTTGCCGCTTCTGTCACACGTTAAGCAGTTCCTGTCGTGATTTGACAATATAAGTTCAAGATTCATTCTTCTTGCTTCCTGAACTTCTTTAGTATTTGTTTTTATTACCATTCCCTCGGCAGCAGGCAGTGTACAAGATGCCAAAAGGCTTTTTGCACCTGCGTCCACTACGCACACCCTGCATCCGCCGAATTTATTTATTCCATTTAGATAACATAGCGTGGGAATCATTATGCCTATTTCTTTTGCGGCTTTTAAAACAGAAGTTCCTTCTTCAACCTCCACTTTAATTCCGTCTATAGTTAAAGATACCATTTTTGCCATAGTGATTTATATCCTTTCTACCTTTTGTAAATCGCGCCGGGTCGGCAGGCTTCCAAACATGCACCGCACTTGATGCACTTTGACCTGTCGATTTTATGAGGCTGTTTTTTCTCGCCGCTTATTGCATCCACTGGGCATTTTCTTGCGCACAGTCCGCATCCGAAGCACTTATCAGGATCAACGAAATATGTCAGCATTGCCTTGCAGCTTCCAGCCGGGCATTTGTGATCTTCAATGTGTGCTTTGTATTCATCTTCAAAATATCTGATTGTTGACAATACCGGGTTAGGAGCAGTCTGTCCCAATCCGCAAAGGGCAGTGAGTTTGATGTTTTTACCCAGTTCTTTTAATAAGTCAACATCTCCTTTTTTGCCTTTACTGGTTGTTATTCTTTCTAAAATCTCCAGCATACGCTTTGTTCCTATTCTGCATGGAACGCATTTGCCGCAGCTTTCGTCAACGGTAAAGTCCAGGAAGAACCTTGCTATATCCACCATACAATTGTCTTCGTCCATTATAATAAGCCCGCCTGAGCCCATCATTGTTCCGATTTGGGCCAAAGAGTCATAATCAATAGGCGTGTCAATATGCTCAACAGGAATACATCCGCCGGATGGCCCGCCGGTCTGAGCGGCCTTGAATTTTTTGCCGTTGGGAATTCCTCCGCCCATATTATAAATAATGTCTCTTAAGGTTGTACCCATGGGTACTTCAACCAATCCCGGGTTGTTTATCTTTCCACCCAGGGCAAAAACTTTTGTTCCTGATGATTTTTCGGTGCCCATTGACCTGAACCAGTCAACACCTTTTACTATAATTTGGGGTATGTTTGCGAAGGTTCCTACATTATTTATTACTGTGGGTTTTCCGAATACTCCGCTTTGTGAGGGGAACGGCGGCTTCGGCCTTGGCTCTCCTCTTTCGCCTTCAATGGAGGCTATAAGGGCAGTTTCCTCTCCGCAAACAAATGCTCCTGCTCCCAGGCGAAGCTCTATTTTGAAATCTACTCCTGAGCCCATTATATTCTTGCCCAACAACCCTTTTTCTTCTGCCTGGCTTATTGCTATTTTCAGCCTTTCAACAGCTAAAGGATATTCAGCGCGGATATATATATAACCTATTGTCGCGCCGATTGTGTATCCTGCTATAGCCATGGCTTCCAAAAGCGCATGGGGGTCGCCTTCCAGGACAGAGCGATTCATAAATGCGCCGGGGTCGCCTTCGTCTGCATTGCAGACCACATATTTCTGGTCAGCTTCTGCCATTGTGAACTTCCACTTCAATCCAGTGGGGAACCCTGCTCCGCCCCTGCCGCGAAGTCCGCATGAAAGCAGTGTATCTACAACATCCATGTTCGACATTGATGTCAGCACTTTATCCAGTGCCTGATATCCGCCTCGCGCAATATATTCATCAATGTCTTCAGGATTTATTGTTCCGCAGTTTTGAAGAACAACTCTTTTTTGCGCCTTAAAATAGCTTATATCCGTAATGCATGTTACGTTTTCCCTGTCAGCCGCTCCAACTGTATATTCTGTTACTATTTTTCCGCCTTTTATGTGCTCTTCTAAAACCCTAGCGCATTTTTCAGCATTCATCAAAACATAAGTTGTGCGCTTGCTTCCTTCGTATATTTCTATCATGGGTTCCAGCCTGCATGTTCCTATACAGCCTGTAATTTTTACTATAGTGTTGTCTAAATCTTTTGTGCCTTCAACCAGCAAATCATATAAAGGCCTTGCTCCTGCTGCCATGCCGCATGTTGCCATACCAACTGTTATGCGCATACCTTCCCGTGAATTGTCAAGGTAATTTTGAGCTAAGGTGCTGGTTTTGATTTGGTCTAATTGTTGTTTTGTAATCATTTTTAACACCTCCAGTTAGTATTTCTTAAGTATCTCGGGAATTTCATCCACTGTTACCTGCCCGTAAACATCATCATCGATCATCATGACTGGTGCCAGCCCACAGCAGCCCAGGCATCTGGTTCCAACTAATGTGAACTTGCCGTCTCTTGTTGTGTCGCCGGTTTTTACTTTAAGCTCCTGTTCCAGCTTATCAAGCAAAGCCTGCGCTCCTTTTACGTAACACGCAGTACCCAGGCATAACCCCAGGGTATGTTCCCCGCGCTTTTCCAAATTAAACTGTGAATAGAATGTCGCAACTCCGTAAACCTCTGTCAATGGCACATCCAGGCCGACAGCAATGAATTTCTGCACTTCAAAAGGCAGGTATCCGAAAATTTCCTGTGCTTTCTGCATAACAGGCATTAACGGTCCTTTTGACGCTTTCATTTCATCAATGTAGGTTTGAAGTTCATCAAACTTTAATTTGTCTGACATTGATAGTCCTCCCTTAAAATTTTTAATTTATTTAAAACAAATCAATTTCAAAATTTACTGTTACATCATGTGAATATTTTAACAATCTAGTCCAATAAAATAGATTGATAAAATATTAACAATCTTCTTGTTTATTATATCATAGTTAGTACTGATAAAAAATAAAAAATGATTATTACTTTCTTTTTTTCTTCTTAAATTATATATAATTGTTTATATTAACTGATTTAACCAGGCATATGACAACAACCTGATAAAAATAGGCAAACCGATAAGTTTTATCGATAATTAATTATCTATAAAAGAAATCTCAGTATAAAATCCGATTTTATTATTTCATTTTTTTATGGAATCAGATGGTTTATATCCCTTGGAAATAAAGTTGTAAATCTGATGTTATCAAGACCTAAAATCTGCATAGTCAGCCTTT
Organism: uncultured Christensenellaceae bacterium; assembly: GCA_964509795.1. GTDB lineage: Bacteria > Bacillota > Clostridia > Christensenellales > UMGS416 > JAFGUF01. The sequence goes on from CAZDZB010000003.1 coordinate 31,527, forward strand.
CTAATCCCAGCCCCAGCCCTCCATGGGGCGGTGTACCATATTTATGAGTCATAAGATAGCTTTTAAAGTCATTTATATCCATATCCAGCTTTTTCATTTTTTCAATCTGCATGTCGTAATCATTTATTCTCTGGCCGCCCGTTGTTATTTCAAGGCCGTTTAAAAGCAAATCAAAACTCAGTGTAACTTCCGGATTTTCCGGGTCATCCATTGTGTAAAAAGGCCTTGCTGAGGAAGGGTAGTGAGTGACAAAAACAAACGGTGAATTATGCTCTTCCATCGCCCATTTGCCCAAAAGGCGCTCTTCATCAGGTTCCAAGTCCGTATATGTACGTACCGGCCTGTTGTATTTTTCCGAAATCAGCTGCTTAGCATCGTGAAACTTAACCGCGGGAATGTCTTTTGCTGACGGCAGTGTGAGATCTAAAAGCCTAAGTTCAGTGCTGTATTCTTTGTTCAGCAGTTCAAAAATATATGATAGCATAGCAGCTTCCATGTTCATTATGTCATAAAAGCTGTCGATAAAGCCCATCTCAAAGTCCAGGGATGTATATTCGTTTAAGTGTCGGGAAGTATCATGCTTTTCTGCGCGGAAAACAGGACCCACCTCAAAAACCCTGCCGAACACCGGAACCATTGCCTGCTTATAAAACTGCGGGCTTTGCGCAAGAAACGCCATTTTCTCAAAATAATCCAGCTTAAATATATTAGCGCCGCCTTCGGCTCCCTGCGCTACAATTTTGGGCGAGTGAAATTCAGTAGAGTTTTGGGATATAAGGTATTCCCTGAAGCCTCTGCAGATGCCCTCCTGAATTTTATATATAGCCCTTGTTTTAGGATTGCGCAAAACCAGTGGCCTGTATTTTAAGTGATTATCCATATGCAGGTGGACTTTACCCTTATTAATAGGAACAGGAGAAATTTGCTTAGCTTTTGAAACAACATTTATCTCCTTGCCGTGGATTTCAAATCCCAGCTTTGAACGTTCCTCGGCAACAACCCTGCCTTTTATTTTCACCCAGTCACCTTCGCCGCAATTATACGCACCAAGATTTTCAATGTCCCAGACCACCTGGATTACATTGTTCAAAGTCCTTACCAGTATAAAGCAGAATCCGCCCATATCTCTGAGTTTATGTACCGCTCCCTCAATTTCAACCGTTTCAGTTGAATTTTTAATTTCACCAAGGGTTAATGCTTTTTTTACTTCTCCGGTGACCTTGATCATTTTTTGTCCTCCTATTATGTAAATGTGATGCATTTATTGCATCACATTTATCGCATAATTATTAATATTCCATTATATTATACCTATATCGCT
>CAZDZB010000004.1:0-10615 GCA_964509795.1 uncultured Christensenellaceae bacterium
GATCGCACCCTTGTATCTTGTATCCCGACTGCTGTAGCATATAGGCAACTCCAAGATGGTAATTGCCCCATTCAAGATTTCTGTAATCCTCTAATTTATTTATTTCTGCGCTCACTCTGTTTGGCAGGCTGGTGACGGCCATATTTATTTTATCTGTATCGTTTTTTCGCGCTATGATTGTGTTGTTAAATTCCAACGCCGCCGGAAACACATGCCCTCCGTTGTAGTCGATGTGTTCACCAATCAGGTTGATTCTGCCCGGCGCCTGAAAAGCTCTTATTTTTCCGCCCTCTTCACCGTAAATTTCATAAAATTTGAGAATCAATTGACTTAACTCCATAACCGCCTCCAGAATAAAATATCTTATCTTAAATATGCATAGCTCAAAATTCAATTTGATTAATATGCGCACATTTCTATACACATTAAGATTTATTATACAATTTTATTTGATATTATGAAACCACAAATATATATAATTTATTAGTTATATATCAAAGTCTGTATCTTCCGCAAATCCTATTGTACCAAATCAACCACCGCATTTTTATTATTAAAAGCATCTATATAGATTATTTTATTTCTTAAAACCTCACCTTTTTTCAGGAAAACTTTAATGCACTCCGCAGCCTGGCAGGACGCAACAGCCGCATAAATCAAAGAAGGTTTTTTAAGTTTGTATTCCCTCATTTCGCCCATGTATATTTTATCCAAAGCCCTGTCTTCCGGGAAAATTGTGCACACCTGCCCCGTCCATTCTTCGGCCGCCCCGTGAACCAATGGTATATTTAATTTCTCGCACGCATCCTGAAGCACAAATTTTGTAACGACATTATCAACGCAGTCTATTACAATATCGACATCTGAAAGAAGTTTTTCGGCATTGTCTTTATTAATTCTTTCTACAATTCCTTTCACATAAACGAAAGGGTTGACTTGCTTTATCCATAAAACGGATTCGTTAACCTTATATTTTCCAAGGCTTTCCCCTCCCGCTCTTAACTGCCTGTTGAAATTCGCAGCGTCCACTATGTCGTCATCCACCACCGTGATTTCACCTACGCCGAACCTGGCAAGCATCTCCAGGACATACCCTCCCAGTCCGCCGCATCCTATTACCGCTGCCCTTTTATTTTCCAATACTCCCAGTCCCATAGCAATTAGCTTTTCGTCTCTTAGTGTGTTCATAATTACAGCCTCCTGTAAGTTAGATTGTCAATTGGCATCTGCCGGACCTTATTTGTATTTTGCTAATTATAATATACAACTTTTTTACATTTATAACAATGAAATTACTAATCATGTATTATTAATGTATTGATTGATAATATATATTTTATATGGTATATTTTAAATACAATACGGTCAAGTTAAAACATACTAGAGGGATGATTTATGAAAAAGAAAATAATTTTAATGTCAATGCTTTTGCTGGTATTGACTATTGTTGCTGTGTCTGGCTATGCCCAGGAAGAGCAGCAAATTTCCATTATAAGTATGGAACAGGGCACCATTTCTGTAAATGTCGAAAACATCGCAGTCAGCGAAGTTGAATACTATATAATATATGATATCAGCAATTCAGCAGAATCGGATAAAATACCAGCAGACGAAACTCACACTGTAACATATGACACGCAAAACGGCGCCAAGTTACAGATATCATCTTATGATGAAAGCGACAGCCTGATAGCTCAGTCTTCAGAATTTACTGTATACACAGAAGATGTGATACTGGACACCCTCACTTTACATAATGATATTTACGCTGCGAATCTCACAAAAACAACAGGAAACATCGACCTTAACGGATTCACTTTATATGTTTTCGGCGACGCCATTATAAAAACAAATATAAACTTAAACCACGGTGTTTTTTGCGTGGGCGGGAGCCTTACCCAACCCTTCGGAACTCTTACAATCAATAACGGACTGCTGGATGTTACAGGTGATTACAAAATCACGGATTCCGCGGAGGGCGGCATGTCATTCGGAAAGCTTAATATGACACAAAGCGGCGACAGAGTGAATGTAGGCGGAGATTTTGTGACCGACAGCATAAGCGCCCACACAGGATACCTCACAGATGGGGTTTTCCGATTGGCAGGCAATTTCAGCCAGCTTAACAGCACAGGGCAGTATATGATGTCCCGGTACAATTTTGATACTGATGAAAATTTCAAAATAATTTTCTGCGGGGATGACACACAGACAGTTTATTTTTACGATCCTAAACGCTCACAGTTTAATATATGGGAAATTGAAAACCAAAGCGAACATCCGCTGGAAATTACCCATGGTTTTGGTATAAGAACTCTTAAGCAAGACAGCGTAATCCCCTGCGACGTGGAGCTTTGGTCTCATTTGTACACCGACAGGGTTGCCCCGGCAATTGACCTTGACGGCTATACTCTGCTGATTAAAGGAGACGTGATGAACAATCGTGTTAACATGCGTATATCCAAAGGCCAGCTGATAATTGAAGGCGATTACCGCTTTCAGGCCCCTAGGGACATCGGAGATAAAAAAGACGTATTGACGTGGACATACGGAACGCTCAGAATGCTGTACGACGAGGACTATGTTCTTGTAATGGGCGACTTTTATCAGGACAGCTACTACTCTCACAGCAACTGTATGCTGGCAGGCACCTTGGAAATTAAAGGCGATTTCCACCAGATAACCAGCAACCCCAAGCATGATACGCACTACAATTTTGACGCTTCCGGAACCCACAGAGTTATCCTTTCCGGCGACGGCGTGCAGATTGTTGATTTTGAAGACCCTGAAACCAATCAGTTCAACATATTGGAAATACCTGAATCCAACAGTCCCGGGCATGTAATAATATTTACTTCTGAATGGCACGCAAACGAAATAATAAACAACAGTACCACAACAGCATTGCTTAACTGGTATGGTAATTAAGGAGGGAAATTAGATGAAAAAAATTATTTTACCAATATTAATTTTAACCTTTCTTTTAAGTTCATGCCAAAAAGAAAATGTTGAATATAACATGCTCATTGATGAAATCATAGCATGCGAGTCAAATCTGGCCGATTTGTCTGTGAAAACGAACTCAAGCATCATTGCCGAAGAAAATGCTTACGGCCTGCTTGTCAGCTCATATGAAAAGCAAAGCGAACTTTATGACGAAGCTGATGTCCTGAACGCAAAGCTTATCGCACTGCAAGGCATCATAAAAGATGATATATATGCTTTGACACAAGAAGATATATCTGCCTTAGAAACGCAAATCGCCCAGTGTACATCTGAAGCTGACACATACTATGCTGAAAATGTATGTTCCCGCATTGAAACAATGCTTGATGATTATGCAGCAGCGCCTGGACCCGCTTCTGATATAGAATCATATAACGCGCTTATAAATGAAATCGCTTTTCTGGAAGGCACAACTGCAGAGCAAAACGCTATCCTGCAGGGGCAAATGCAGATTTTAAGCGCATTTGAGGCCTGTTCAAACTCATATACCCAATGGATTGCCGCCTCTGAAACATTTGCCGCAAACTCACTCCTTTCGGAAAGCAAAGAAACATCAAGAGCACTGGTACATACCTACCTGGATGAGACCAACGTATTTTACGAAACTCACCTCACTGGCTTGAATTCCGTTTCGTCACTGGATACTTCTTTTCACAAAAACGCGGAAAAATTCACCCAACTCTTTTCGGGCTATTCCGCAATTTATGAAAAAGCCATAGAAAACCTCGAAGAAGCACTGACTCATTAGTAACTCTAAACGCACAAAAGCCTCCGCTTTGTTAAACGGAGGCTTTTATAATTTACTGTTCCGCTGCAGCAGCGGGCTTTTTCTTTTTGGCCTTTGATATCAAAATCACCAGTGCCACTACGGCCGCCGCCAGCGCTGCAGCTAGCAACGGCTTATAAAACAGCCATCCTGCCGCAATAACCAAAACTCCCCACGCGCCTCCTATTACTCCGCCAACCAACGCGATGCCGCCGTTTACTATGTTGCCTAAAATCGGTATCTTGGCAAGCAAAGTTGTCAATGGCGAAAACAGCAGCCCTACAGCTATCATCAAAGCAATCACAGAACCTATTCTTATTGCCCATGTTTTCCTGGTGTTTTCGTCCAGTTTTTCCTGCTTTAAGACTTCTTTATCTTTAATTCCGTAAGATACTTCGGCCAGATTTCCTGTTTTAGTATAATAGCTTGTTATTATGTCCCCCGTCTTCTGCCCTACTACTGTTACCGTTTCTGCACTGACTATTTCATACTCTATTATATAGTCGCCTATACCCGGGGCTGTTATGCTGGTTTTTCCATCAGCGCTGATAAATATTTTATTTTCAGTAACTTGATAACTAAGGTCTGTTATTTTCACTTCCATGTTTTTGTATGGCTCATAATTGTTTAATTGATTGACAAAATCATATTCAAGGTGATATTGGCCTATCATCACGTCTCCAGCTTCGAACAGTTCATCTGAGTATATCATAGCCGCCGGGTTTTCATGCCCCAGTTCGTACTCGTATGATGAAGAAGACAAAAGAGTACCTGACCATACTTTTTCATATCTGTAGGTCGTATTGTCATCGTCATCTGTTTCTGATATTTCCTGCCATTGATACATTGTTACTGTCCTGTCCATTTTCAATGTGCCATCCGGCGCAGTTACGCCGAAGAACTCATCTTCTAAAGTTTCCTCTACTGCTAAATCACCGGATAATATCACAAGGCTGCCATCCTGAACGGATGCATCACCCTCAGGCAATATCTCAACAGCATCGTCAATATGCTCCAGGGCTTTTTCTCTGTCTACCGCATTACCTTCATTTCTAAAAAGCACCACTGTAAATACAACAATCATAATAAGTCCGACAATAACGCCGCTGAAAAGGCAGCCCTTTTTATTACTCATATCTTAATCTCCTTAGTTTTATGATAAAACTTTTTTTCATTATACTTTATCTCAAAACATAATACAAACCAAATGTATTATCCTCATATATAACAATCTCAGAGATAATCTTTTGGCATAGAAACAAGAAAAATACTGGCAAAAATTACAATACTTCATTTTTATCAGCCACAGCGCTTAAATACTCCCATATTTATTTTTTACAGCTAATTTACATTGACTGCTTGCCCTTCATTTTTTTAAGTGATATTATGTTTTTACTAACATAATGAAAGAAGAAGGACCATGAATATATTATATTACGTTTTAGTTGTAATTGTTTGTTACCTTTTAGGGTGCATTCAGAGCGCATATATAATCGGCAGGCTCCGTAAAATAGATATCCGTGAACACGGCTCAAAGAACGCAGGGGCTTCCAATGCATTCACAGTAATGGGATGGAAGAGTGGAGTTGTTGTCGGATTAATAGATATTTTTAAGTGCGCCATTCCTGTTTTTATACTTACTCTGATTTTTCCTGATGACACCCTGATACAGGTAGTCGGCGGCGTAAGCGTGGTGCTCGGCCATGTGTTTCCTGTTTTTCTTGGCTTCAGAGGCGGCAAAGGCACAGCAAGCCTTGTAGGCATGGCTCTCGGGCTTCACCCAATGCTTTTTGTGGTAGCGGGCCTTGCTATACTTGCTGGTACATTTATAAGCGACTACATAGCAATAGGTACAGTGTTTATGCTAATAGTTATTTTATCGTGGATGATTGTTTTTGACTTTAACCTCTTCGCATTAGTATTGTTTTCTTTTGTTATACTTTTGAGCTTATATAAGCATTCCGTCAATTTCAGAAGGATATATAACCACACAGAGACAAAAATAAGCGAAGCTTTCGGCGGTAAAAAAACCGGTTAACTCATCAACCATTTATGTAACAGCTTACATAAATTTATTTTCTGAAAACAAAAAAGGGCAGCTATCTGCCCTTTTTCGTTTTTATATTTTCTTTTTATTATTTATCTTGTTCATTGTCTTTTTCGCATTTTGCGTTATACGCTATTGTTGCAGCGGATGAAAGTATTCCTATCGCAACCAAACATATAAGTACAATCTCAAATTCATCTCCAACCAAGAATGTCATCATTGGGTTTATTGAATTAACAACTATCAATGTAAGCATCATAACAGACATTACAAGATTAATATGAGGTAAAATCTTATGGATTTTCATTACTCGCCCTCCTTAACATAATCAGGGTCCAATATCAAAATAGTATCTGTGCTGTGCCGCCCGCCGTCTGCTCTTTCATTGACATACTGGTCATCATATACCATTGCCGATGTTGCACCGCCGTCAAGGTTATATGCGCTTTCACAGCCTAAATTATAAAAAATCTGCGCAAGCTCTCTTATATCTGCACCTATGGAATCGTCGCTTCTTCCCTCCACGACTACCATGCAGTAATGCCCTGGCTCATAGTACCCTATGGCTGTACGAGGATTATCGCCTCGGATATAGTCAGGCAGCGTTGAGTCTGAAACCATTTGCCCCTCCTTTAAAAGTACCGGGCCGAATGACCACGCCTGATATGGGCTTTTTGCTACTATCTCTTCAATATTTACATCACTGTAGAATATTGGTTCCATTGTTCCGTCATAGTAGAGCACCATTACATCGCCTTCAAACAAATCCTGCCTGTAAAGCACCCCATTCCTTATTACAAGGCCTAAACTTCGTGAACCATAATTGTCTCCGTTCACGCCCACGATACCGTTATTGTCACGTACTTGAAAAAGCGTTGACCCGGTTGTGCCCTGCATATATTCTCCCTTTGGAAACGCGGTAGAAAACTGCTCTACATCGGTAATATAAATGTCTGCTACATAATATACCAAAGGATAGGTTACCATTTCATTCTGATAGGCTCTTTCCAGCGTTGTCTCAACTCTAGTAATTGTTACATGTGTGTTTTCACTGATAAACGAATCCGCAGTATGTATAATCTCACCATCTGTAAACATATCCGCAAACTTTTCTTTCCATGTTAGCGGAAGAGCTTCTGTAGGCTCAGCAGTTACATCATTTATATCTGTTTCTGATACTGATTCTTCTACCGGTGCAGGAGTGCTTGTAGGCCGCTCAATTACAATTGGTTCTTCAGTGCTTTTGTGGGGCCTTACGTGATGAAAATATGCAAATGTGCAAAGTACCACGCCCAGCAGAATCAAATCTACTGCTATCACCCCGATTACTTTGAGTGCTTTAGAAGGTGCCTTTTTATTGCCCTCTTTCTTTTTTGTTTCCATAATGATTTGTTTTCCCTCGTTTTATATATTTAACTTATTTATCAGCTTTATATTTTTGTCTTTTAGGTTTCCTGCCGTATCTTGCCCTCAAATACAGAGCATAGCTTACAGGAGCTACCACAACGGCCGACAGCCACCAAGCAGCAGGATAATTAAACAGCCACTTGAATGCCGCGAAAAACAACCCAGTGGAAATTGCCGACCACAGTACAATGAAAAGCACATCAAATTTTCTTTCATTCTTGATTGCAAATGATAAAATCAGCCAGCTTAAAAGCGCGCCTGCTGCATATGTTAACGTAATCTTTATGTCCGCCAGGCATCCTAAATTCAAAAAGTAGATGTATGAAAATAAAAACCCTACCAGCCCTGCTATAATCGGAAAAAGGGCGAATTTCAATATATTTTTATATATAATTACAGAATCCGTCAGTTTGTTAAAGTGAGAGGTCTGGTTGTCTTCAATGTACACAGCGTCCATTGGAACCTCAACAAAATCAATCCCTTTTTTGCGCACATCCAAAAGCATAATATTTTCGTATTCAAACCTTTCGCCTTTTACCGCAATCATGTCGTCGATTATCTCTTCAGGAAACCCTCTCAATCCGCACTGAGTGTCGCTTATCCTTACTTGTATTATGCCGAAAAACACTCCAATAGTTATCAAGTTTCCTAAAAGATTGGCAAAAGGAACATGTCCCTTGGCAAATCGTCGTACGGCTAATATCAGTTTGCCTGGGTATTTTATCATGGCGTCTTTGCAGTCCAGTATTGCTTCTGTGGGGTGCTGCCCGTCTCCGTCTGCCGCTATTACCCCCAGCAGATTGTTTTTATAATTAAGCTTTGCAAAGTTAAGTCCTGTTTTTATGGCTCTTCCTTTGCCTTGGTTAACAGCGTGGCGCACAATGTGTACCTTATCTTTAACCTGGTCAAAATATTTCTGGCATTCTTCTTTGCTGCCGTCATCAACTACGATAATCTCGTTAAATCCGGCATCAAAAATGTCATTTACGCATTTAACCAGCTTCTCATCAGGGTTATACGAAGGAAGCAGTATAACTATTTTTTTGTCTTGGCTTTTGCCGCCGCTTTTTTTTATTTTTACATCTTCCGCAGTTTTAGCTGTATTGCTCATTGCATCTCCTTGAATGTTTATATTGTCACAACTTTAGTTTTGCCTCAAGCTTGTCTATATCTTCTTTAGTAGTATCATTTAAAGCCGAAATGGGGCACTCTTTTGCTTTTTGTAAAAACTCCAGAGCTTTTTGTTTGTCGCCTTCGCTTTGTGCCACTTTGGCAAGATGATAGTTTACATCCAGTTTCTGGCTGTTTATTTCATAGGCATCCTCCAGGAATTCCTTTGCTATTTCCGGATGGCCTTTGTCCAGGTAATACTGCCCTATGTTGTCTAGAATCGTTGAGTTGTCCGGATACATGTTAATTGCTTTTTCGTTAAATTCTCTTGCCTTTGCATCGTCTGTTATTATATATAGATAGCCTAATGTTTCATATATAATTTCCAGTTCCTGCTTTTGATGAATGTCCTCAAGTGCCAGCCTGGCCTCCTCTATGTTGCCCATCTTAAGGTTTGCCGTCGCTCTGTGAATGCGTATTGTATACCTTAGCGCACCATGAGGCTGAAGCCTTAACGCTCTGCCAAAAATCTCAACTGCCTTTTCAAAGTTTCCCTCTTTCATCAAAAGTACTCCGTACGAATCAAAAAGATTGGGCTGGTCCAAGCCGTCGGCAATTGCGTCTTCATACAGCCCTTTTGCTTTTTCATTGTCCCCTTTGAGCTGTCCCTGATATGCTAATTTTCCTATCATATTTGCTTTTAATGACATAGTTGTTCCTTCCTTTATATCTCAACTTTTCGTAATAGTCTTGCCTTACGTTTTTTTATGTCGTCCGCTAAATCCATAGATGAACCAGACAAAAACAAGCTGACTTTTTCAAGAGCACGATTAGTAAATAGAAGCGCTTTGTGATAGTCCTTCATTTTATGCTCATATATTTTTGCCAGCTCAACATCAGCGTAAGGATCAAATGGATGTATTCTGCTTAAATCTGAAAAGTGCCTGATGGCCTCATCCAGGTCACCTGCGGACTTTGCCATATTCGCCAGCCTTTCAACTGCCGGCGGATAAATTCCCAAAACATTATAGCATAATTTTGCTTTTTGTGGAAAGTTTAATTTCTCAAATATCAAACCTTGGCTTAAAATGTCTTCTTTATGCCGCAAAGACTCGGGGTTTTCATAAGCATCTATCAACTTTGAGGCTATCGCAGTCATGCTGAGTATATCCTGCGCATTGTGCTCAATGACTTTATTAAGCATTGTATCATCTTTATATTTAATATAATTTAAAAATATTTCCGGTATCTCTGCTCCTGGTATGTCATCATCTCTTGTTAGATTCAAAATGTTTTCCTCTATGCTGCACATTGAGCAGGAAGGCAGCCTTTTTTTGTATAGCCTTCTCGTGCTGTGCAGAAGGTCCATCTGTACCTTTCCCTCTAATAAGCGGGGAAGCCTGTTTAATATCAGGCGGGAATTTACTATGTGGTTATCATAGGATTTCCCATTGTATGAAATTACAGCTTTGTGTTCCGTCAAAATGTCGTTCAGGCTGCGCAGCATGTCAGCTTCCTGATGGTAATCATTCATTAAAAACTGCTTTAATATAAATCTGCTGCCTTCAAAATAACCCGTACCTATAAGGAAGGCTGCAGTAGACGCCCCTGTCCCAAGGCCTGTGGTTTCCGTGTCGAAAAACACGATGTCGGAAAGCAAAATCTCCTCTTCCGATGATGTGAAACATATATTATTAAGCAGATTCACTTTTTTTGACAAAAGGTTTCCTATTGGTATGTCACCGGCGCAGTAATCCGCTTCATATTCTTTTTCAAAAACTGAGCACGCAAAATTAAGCTCCGGTTTTTCTGCTGCCTGCTCATCTCTAGCTTTCATTTCTTTTGATATTGCATCTAGTTTTTGCTGTAAATTCGATATCATACTATTTTATTATATGCTTAAAAAAATCCTTGGTTATCATTTTCGAGCTGCCGTCCACTCCTACGCATGCCGGGCATCCGTCCAGGCAGTCGCAGTCCTCCAGCATCCTTTGAGCGCTCAACAGCAAGTCATTGGAAAACGAATAAAGTTTCTGGCTGAATCCAATGCCGCCGGGCTGATTGTCATAAATATGTATTGTCGGCTTATGTGTGTAGGGCGAACGCACCTGATACAGCACCGAAACATCCCGCGGGTCACACATCAGAAACATCGGCGCCGCATTGGCAAGCAGGTTAGAAAGCCCCATCAGCGCACTTTCCAGTTCTTCTTTGCTGAACTTCTCAGTGGTATCTTCGTCAAATGACATCCAGAATGATGTGGTATGCATTTCAAGCTC
>CAZDZB010000004.1:10715-32083 GCA_964509795.1 uncultured Christensenellaceae bacterium
TGCAAAAGCATGGGAGCTGCGAACCTGTCCATCTCGCCTATTACTTTGTGCTTTGCCGGGTCTGATATGTCAATTATTATAAAGTTCTCGTCCGCCGCGCTGCGCAGAGACACATCATTTGATGGAAAATTGTCCGTCGCCCAGTGCCAAGTGTCGGCCACATGGTGGAGAATCCCGTTCTGAGCCAAAAACTCAAGTATTTCACCTATATTACTTCCACCAAATGTCTCTCCGTCCCTAAATGGAAGTTCGAAAGCAGCTGATTTAATATGGCTTATAAGTATATATAGATTATCCGGGTTTACCAGCCCGTTTTCAGGCGAACTTTGGAAAAAGTATTCAGGATGCTTTATTATAAACTGGCTGAGCGGTGATGAGTTGGCAACCATAATAGTCAGTGACGTGTCATTGCGCCTGCCCGCACGCCCGCTTTCCTGCCATGTGGCAGCAATAGTCCCCGGGTAGCCGCATATAACGCAGGACTGCAGAGAGCCTATGTCAATGCCTAATTCAAGGGCGTTTGTCGAAACCACCGTTTTTATCTTTCCTTCACGCAGGCCTTTTTCAATCTGCCTGCGCTGGGTAGGCAGGTATCCCCCCCTGTATCCCCTTACGGCTGAATCATTTCCTATGATGTCCCTGGCCCTTTCCTTTAAGTAATTTACCAAGACTTCCACCGTCAATCGCGCTTTAGCAAAAACTATTGTGGATATATCATTATATAAAAGCCTTAGAGCTATGTTTTTGGTTTCAAGGATTGCGCTTTTTCTTATTCCCAGGTGTTTGTTTACGACAGGAGGATTATAGAAAATGAAATGTTTTTCTCCCGCGGGAGCTCCATTGTTGTCCACTAAAACCACATCTTCGCCGATTATATTGGAAGCTAATTCCTCGGGGTTTGCTATAGTCGCGCTGCAGCAGATAAACTGAACTTCAGTGCCGTAAAATTCAAGTATTCTTTTAAGCCTGCGTACAACATTGGCGACATGGCTTCCAAACACTCCCCTGTATGTATGAATTTCATCAATTACAACGTACTTTAAGTTTTCAAACAGTTTAACCCATTTTGTATGATGTGGCATTATTCCTGAATGAAGCATATCCGGGTTTGTGACAACCACATGCCCTGCCTGGCGCACTGCTTTTCTTGCCGCAACCGGCGTGTCGCCGTCATATGTATATGTTTTTATATCTGCTTCTGCCTCATTAATAAGGCCATATAATTCGCTTACCTGGTCTGCGGATAATGCCTTTGTCGGGAACAGGTACAAAGCTCTTGATGAGCTGTCCTTCAAAATCTGATTAAGTACCGGAAGATTATAGCACAGGGTTTTTCCCGATGCGGTAGGAGTGACTACGACAATATTCTTCCCCTCGTTTATTGCGTCCATCGCACTGCGCTGATGGGTATAAAGCCCTGATATCCCTCTTTTTTTGCAGGCTGAAACCAGCCTCTGGTCCAAGTATGAGCCAAAGTCTTCGTATTGCGCTTTCTTTGCAGGGATTTCCCTCCAGTGGGTGACATTCCCCATAAATGACTCGTCGCTGCGCAGTTTCTGTAATAATTGATCCAGATTCATAAATATTCCTTGATGGTTTCACACAGATACTTTTTTCTTGTGTGTTATATAATCACTATTCTCCCAACAGGTCCAGCCCCGCTTTTCCGATAATGCTTATTATTGATGAACTAAACCATGAATATTCCTCAGGCAGTTCCGTTACATTTGCAAAGAATCTTTTGCGCTTTGGTATGCGCCTGGTGGAGTTTATTTCCTCCACTATTTCAGCCGCCTCTTCTAGCAGCTCTAAAAGATGCTGCTTGTCCGTTGCATTTGAAGATGTTACCTGCTGTTTTGCTCTGCTGATAAGTTCACTTAAAGGAATTGATGCTTCCTGTCCTTTCGCAACGGATGCTTTTGCGCGCGTTGAAGAGTTTATTCCGGCTTCCTCATAAAGCTCGGCCGCGTTTTTGCGAAGTTCCGCTTCCCTTAGCCGCTTTTCTTCTATGGCCCTCTCTTCCTCTTTGCGCTTTGCCTCCTGCCTTTGCCTTTGCTCTTCGGCCTGCCTTGCCAGCTCTTTTTCCCTTTGCTCTTCGGCTGTTCTAATCTGCTCTTCCAGCCTGGATATTTCCCGCTGGCGGGCTTCGTCCGCCAGCTTCGCTTCCTGATGAAGTTTTTCTATTTCCATTTGCCTTGCTTCTTCTGCCTTCTTCATCTGCTCTTGAAGCTTGGCTATTTCCTCCAGCCTGACTTCCTCTCTGCGTTTGGATTCTTCTCTTAGCTTTTCTTCCTTTTCGAGGCGCGCCTTTTCTTTTTTCTCGGCTTCTTTTTTCAGCTTTTCCAGTTCCTGAACTCTTGCTTTTTCTTTTTTAGCCTCTTCAAGCATGCGGGCTTCTTCAGCGAGCCTTTCCTGTTCTTTTCTTTTTTCTTCTTCTTCAAGCAAGGCCTTTTCTTTTTCTTCAAAATATTTTTCCGCGGATATAGGGATCTTGGCTTCATGAACTGTGTCAGCGTACCATGTGCACATCATCAGGTGGTTTTCAACCAGCTCATCAATAAGCTCCCGAAGAGCGCTGTCCGCTTCAGGATCTGATTCGTAAGATGTGAATTTATCGTCAATCAGTTTTTTTACATTGCTGGCTTCCAGCATTTCCTTCAATAAATTTTCTGCTTCCGGTGATACAAACTTAGGCATTATTTACCTCTTTCTATATATTCTCAATACACATTCTTTACATTTATTCTTTTTCTTACTCTTGTTTTTCCGCAAAGCCGCATTTTACTGTATATGTGTTCTCAACTGCTTCACTAATTAATAAATCTACATCCAGCTTTGACTCATTTTTTTCTAAATTCTCTATTTTCGGTTTTGTCGAAGGATGCTTTGGCGTAAACACGGTGCAGCAGTCTTCAAAAGGCTGAATAGATGTTTCATAAGCTCCTATTTTCTCAGATACCGATATTATCTCCAGCTTGTCCATGCAAACCAACGGGCGTAGCACAAGCATATCAACATAGCTGTTTGTAGCATTTAGGCTTTCTAATGTCTGGCTTGCAACCTGGCCTAATGACTCACCCGTCGCTAACGCCTGACATTTGTTTTTCTGCGCTATCTGCTCGGCTATCTTCATCATAAACCTTCTCATTATAACAGTCAAAAGCTCATGGCGGCATTTCTCGTATATCTCCTCTTGTATTTTTGTAAAAGGCACTATGTGAAGCTTTATCGGCCCGCAGTATTGACTGGCAATTACTGCAAGGTCAATGACCTTCTGCTTTGCCCTTTCTGACGTGTAAGGAGGCGAAAAGAAATGTACAGCCTCAATTTCCAACCCTCTTTTAGCAAGCATATATCCTGCCACCGGAGAATCAATACCACCTGATAAAAGAAGCATAGCCCTTCCGGAGCTGCCCACCGGCATCCCTCCCGGACCCATGATTTTATCGATATATACATATGCAAGCTCATGGCGAATTTCAACGTATACTGTAAAATCAGGGTTGTGTATGTCTACTTTAAGCTTAGGATAGTTTTCAAGGAGCACTCCTCCAAGCTTCGCTGAAACTTCCATCGACTTCACAGGGTACTGCTTGTCAGCGCGTTTTGTGTTCACTTTGAAAGAAGCTTCATTTCCGGCAACGCTCTCTGCAACTGCTGTGCATGTGTTCCCCAAAGACTCCATGTCTTTTTCGCTCTCATAAGCTACGCTGAATGAATGAACGCCGAAGATTTTCTTCACTTTTTCAATTATCAGATCCTGATTTTTGTCATCAAAATCCTTTATATAAAACCTGCTGTCCTGCATCTCAACCGAAGCGTTTTCATCAAAGGACACTGCCGCTTTCAGCAGGGTTTTTAGCTTTTTTAAAAAGAAAGGTCTGTTTTTGCCTTTCAAAAATATCTCGCCGAATGATATCAGTAATACTTTGTTCAAGTCCTTTTAAATCTCCTTAGCCTTTTTACATTATTTATTATTATCTGCGCTGCCTGAACAGCCTGTTCTGTCGTATTGAATGCGCCGAAGCTCAACCTTATAGCTCCCTGTATATAATCTTTGTCTATATTCATCGACCTAAGCACTGAACTGACCACAGTCTTTTTTGATGAACACGCAGAGCCCGTATTGGCGATTAAGCCCTCATTATCAATTGCCGAAAGCAAAACCTCGCCCATTATGCCCCTGAAAGCCACATTAAGAATATGGGGAGCGCTGTTTTGAATTTTGTCTCCACAAACTATATAATCAATATCACTGCCATTAAACTCATCGATAATGATTTTTTTGATGGTTTCCATTGTTTTTATGTATTCCTCGTGAGTTTCACTTAATATTTCCACTGACTTAGCAAACGCGGCAATCCCCGGAGTATTATATGTGCCGGCGCGGAGATTTTTCTCCTGTCCCCCGCCTGTTGTGACTGCGCTTATTAAGTTTTTGTCCTTTATATATAGGGCTCCCATTCCTTTGGGTCCGTGGATTTTGTGAGCGCTGATTGAATACATATCAACATTCTCAAAATCGACTGTGCTGACTTTCATATACCCCTGCACACCGTCCGTGTGAAAAACACAATTCTTTACAGAATTTTTTGCAATCTTCGCCAGTTCACCTATGCTCTGTACAGTTCCTGTTTCATTGTTAACATGCATTACACTCACCAGCGCTGACTCGGTATCTTTGCAGGCGTTGTGCAACGCTTCTTTTATTACGTGCCCCTTTTTGTCAACAGGCAGTACTGCAATCGGGAAACCCAAATCTTTTGCAGCCTGCTCACAGGTTTTTCTAACTGAAGGGTGCTCAATTTCGCTTGTAATTATTTTGCTTTTGCGCATTTTGCTCAAAGCACCTTTTATCGCCAGGTTGTTTGACTCGCTTCCTCCTGCCGTAAATATAATATCGCCTTTTAAGTTCAGATTCTTCTTGATTGTATCCCTTGCTGAGTCAATCTTTTTCTCTACGTTTAAAGCGTCCGCATACGGAGAAGACGGATTAAAATATTCTTCTGTCATTGCTTTTGCCACTGCTTGGCTTGACTGGTCAAAAACCCTGGTAGTGGCTGCGTTATCAAAATAAATCTTCATAATATTATTATAGCTTCACCTTTTGAGGATTGTGCTTTTTCAAGACTGCCATAAATCCCTCGCTCGGTTCAAAAACAAGCATTATTCGCTGACTGTCTTTTCTGATTACTGCAAAATATTTTTTCATGTCCCTGTTAAGCCAGACATTTACTTTTTTAATGCCGCTCATGCTCTGATATTTGTTGAATTCGTCAGTCATGATGGGTGATACAATCTCCAACTCTTTTTTGGTATCGACGCTCATAATTTCTTTGCGCTTTTTATTGTTCTTAACCTGGGCAATGTCTAAGATGCCGTTTGTAAATGAATATTCATAGTCGGTCTTGAAATTATCCTTGAAGAAGAAAATCAATACCGAAAGAGAAGCGAAAGCTAAAAACCATATTACAGACGTCATTAATGTTTCAGTGTTGCCCAATCCCTGAAGTATGCCCTGCAGGCCTATTATCGCAAGCAGAATAAATACGTACATAAATAAATTTAAAGTATAATATAAAATATTAAAAATTCCTTGTTTTTTTCTGACTACAATTTCTTCACAAAAAACATCATTATATCTGTTCATAAAAATAACACTCCCAAAATCAACTTTTTTCGTGTATAATATTTTAACATGGAAATGTAATATTTCATAGGGATAATTTAGTCCCGGCAATATTATAATATCGGTAAAAAAGGAAATGATTTTATGAAATGTCCAAAATGCGGGGCTTACAACAAGCCGGAATACAAAAAGTGCTATGTTTGCAACACAGTACTGCCGCAGGAATATATTGAAGAAAAACATATAAATAATAAAAAAAACATGTGGACCCAGTCAGCATTTAAGGAAGACAACGAAATTGATGTGACTATGTCAGAGCAAAAAACATTAGCTCAAGATTCGAAAAGGCGAAGCTCATTTGTTGACGCAAGCCGCCTGGAAGGCGAAGCAGAAGAATATGAAAAACGCCGGTATTCTGCCTATGCCAGAAAAGAACAGGCAAAAGACCGCGGCATATGGGGCGACCGTAAATCAAGCCGGTATACCCGCAGAGGTGAAGACTATATCCCCATAGTTGCTTTAGAGGATGAGTCCGAAACTCAGGTAAATAAAAAAAGGAAAAAAGGCTCAAAGTACGCGGTGGAACCGCTTTCAGAAAATGCAAAAAAAATAAGGTACTACAGAGAAGGCCAGGAAATCAACGTGGTAGTTCCTCCTGAACCGGAGAATCCAAAGGAAGAAAAGCCGGATACTCGCCCTAAAAAAACTGTATACAAAAAAAAGCTGAACATAAAATGGGGCAGATTAATCCTTGTTTCTTTGCTTTCTGTTGCCATTCTGTTCGGGTTAATTATCGGCGTTGTTTCACTTGCGGAAAAAATATCAGAAGGCATGTCTGACATATTTGTTTCCCGAAATCAGCTGCCCAACGGAGGTCAGCCCTTGGTTGAGCGCGTCCTAAAGGACGGGCAGACGTGGCACACCATTACATTTTATGGCGAAGACGGCGACAAAATATTGGTTGAAGACGAATCCCATAATCTTAAAAGAACCCTTACAATTCACGGAAATACTGCAGTAATAAGCCTTGATGATTATTCTTACATCCCAAAAGAAGATGAAGATTATTACGGCGAAGAGTTTACGTATGTAAACATCAGCGCATGGCATTTTGACAAGGATGGAAATGAAACTGTACTTGATGTTCCATCCTATAGGATAAGCGTATCAGAAGCGCCTCTTACAGTGGTTTACCCCACTGAGCAGGGGCTTTCTGTCGACACAACCCAAGTTCTGGTAAAAGTAAAAATTGAGCCTGACAGCCGCGTAATTATCGGCACAAAAAATATGTCAGGTAATATTGACAGCGAAGGGTACACGAGCACCTATATTTCTCTCGACCCTGTGGGAATGAATTCCATCCCAATACTTGTAGAAACAGATGGATACAGGGTCAATAATTATGAGCTTTTGGTTAACAGCCCTGTAAAAGATGTTGAAATTGAGCTTTTGGATGCTCCAACCGAAACGCAGGCCAGCGAACTCAGAATTGACGGTGAAACAGAAGTGGGCGCAACCGTAACTTTGGACAGCAGCATGCCTTTACTTATAGATAAAATCAACGTTGACTCAGACGGAAGGTTCTACATAAAGACCAAATTAAGCGATTTCGGCAAAAATACAATTATATTATACGTAACAATGCCTGATGGAAGAACAGCAACTTTAAAGCATAATATATACAGAAATCCGCTGGAAGGCTCATATACAAGCCAAGCCTGGGTACTGGATTACAAGGCTTTGACCTCCTCAGCAAACAAGATGATTGGTCAGATTTATCATCTTGAGGGTTATCTGATAGAGCGTATTGATACTCCTGAAGCCAAACTGTTTATGTTCAACGTAGGCACTGCCGCTGACCCGCAGTATGTAATATTAGAATACAATGGATTGTATGATATTCAGAAAAATATAATATATGATATTTACGCGGATGTCCTTGGTATATACGACAATTACCCTGAGCTTTATGCGAGGTTTATATATGAATCTGAAGACCAAAACCAGAACGGAATAAACGACAAAGAGGAAAATTACGTCGTCGACACCCAAACTGGCGATGATGAAAACTGATGTAAAATCATCTTTTAATATATTATAATAAGTATTTGTCTCACAAAGCGAGTGTGTAAATATGCATTATGGTATAATAAATATTATAAATCCAAAAAATGAAACTGGAAAATATTTAGCCAGGGAAAAGGAGATAATATGGGACTTTCAACAAACTGGGACCTGTCCAAACTATACCCTTCTTTTGATTCTGATGAGTTTAAATCAGACATGAAAAGAGTAAAGGACAGCTTAGAGGAAGCAGCAAAATGGGCGGAAACTGAGCTGAAAAGCACTGAAAATGCCGAAAATAAACTGGCAAAATTAATCGAAACCGCTAAAGAGCAGATGACTCTTCAATGGAGGCTAGGTGCATTCGCACAGCTGACTTTGGCAACAGATGCCACTAACGAAACTGCTCTTGGCATGCTCGACAGGCTTGAACATCTTATGATTGAGAGCCAGATTCTTTCATCTAAATTCACAAGGTTTTTAGGCGGGATAGACAACCTGCAGTCTATAATTGATTCATCCGGTAATTTAAAAGAATACGATTATTATCTGAATGAAGTATACAAGCAGGCAAGCCACCTACTGCCTGACGAGGTGGAAAAAGCAGTTGCCAAGCTTTCATTAACCGGCGGAAACGCATGGTCAAGGATGAGAGACATGATTGATGGCACAATGACCGTTGAAATTGAACAGAATGGAGAAATGAAATCTTTGCCCCTGCCAATGGTTCGCAACATGGCATACGACAAAGACCCTGCGGTAAGGAAAAAGGCATATGAAGCCGAAATAAACGCATACAAAAAAATTGAACTCCCATTGTCTCACGCGCTTAACGCAATTAAAGGCGAAAACATAACAGTGTGCGAAATGAGAAGTTATGACTCAATTCTTGACAGAACACTGGAAGATTCCAGGATGGATAAAAGCATACTTGAGGCAATGCTTAGCGCAATGCAGGACGCTATGCCCGATTTCAGGCGCTATTTAAAAGCTAAGGCTGAATATCTCGGTCACAAAAACGGCCTTCCGTTTTATGATATGTTCGCCCCAATCGGCGCAGCTGCAGACATGAAATATACATATGAAGAAGCACACGAATTTTTGGTTGACACCTTCAAAGGCTTTTCCGTTGAAATGTCTGAGTTCATTGACCATGCCTTCAAAAACAGATGGATTGACGCACTGCCAAAAGAGGGAAAGGGCGGCGGTGCATTCTGCGCTAACCTGCCTTTTATTGGAGAAAGCAGAGTACTCTCCAACTTTGACGGCAGCTTTTCAAGCGTAACGACATTAGCTCATGAACTGGGCCACGCCTGGCATGGCCATTGTCTGAAGGACCTTCCTATTTTAAAAACATCTTATCCTATGCCGCTGGCCGAAACCGCCTCAATATTTAATGAGGGAATAGTCACCGACGCAGTGCTTAAAAAGCTTGACGACGAGAAAAAGCTTGCAATTATTGAAGCAGAGCTTATGGACGCGACACAAGTTCTTGTCGATATCTACAGCAGATACCTTTTTGAGTCAAAAGTAATTGAAGTGCGCCATGACCACGGAATGAGCGTAAAAGAAATGAAAGAAGCCATGCTGGATGCGCAGAAACAAGCATACGGAGATGGCCTTGACGAAAACACTCTGCACCCATACATGTGGGCATGCAAAAGCCATTATTATATACCTGAGCTGGCCTTTTACAATTGGCCTTACGCCTTTGGTCTGCTCTTTGGCAAATGTATTTTTGAAGTATATAAAAAATCCAGCGACGGTTTTGTGGAAAAATACAAAAAACTGCTGGCAGCTACAGGGTCAAATGACGTATATGATGTGGCAATGATGATGGATGTTGACCTTACTAAAAAAGAAACCTGGAAACAGGCTTTGGACGGATTGGTTGAAAAGGTTGATGAGTTCTGTGAACTTATCAAAAAATAATATATCTAAACATTTTAAAAAGGCTGTCACAGTGTTCTGCTGTGACAGCCTTTTTTTAAATGCATTTTTTTATTGATAGTAATGTATAGTATGTATAGTCGGAGAGATTCATTTCTCTTTGTTTGTTTCGTGTTAGGTATCCGTCTTGTTTAAATTCTGTCTTTCTCATATAAAGTATTCACTCCCTTCAAAGAAGTCGTGTCATATATTTGCTTTTCAGCTTATGCGTCTGATTCAATTATAAGTTAGCCCTCGTTAACTTCGACTTCATTCTACTCCCGGTATTCAATTTTGTCAACTAAATTTAGTTTGATGTCCAACTAATTTTGGGTAAAAAAGAATGCCCCACCATTTTGCGTGAGCATCCTTATAAATTAATGTTTATTTAATTTATTCTTTATAAACTTGAATATTCTTTGTCTTTGCGCCATTCAGGCACTGGGCCGTTTTCACCCCAGTATTCTGTTAGCTCGCAAATCTTACCATCTTTAATTTTGAAAAATGATGTAACATAAAGGCTCGCATTTTCTTCATTGTAAATTTTCACAGCGGTTACAATCACATCCCCTGCTTCAACTGTCTTCTCAACTTCAGCAAACCATCTGCCGGGATAATCTTTATTGAAAGCAATATACGCATTTCTGCCCAAAAAGCGCTCTCTAGTGTTGGGCAGGATTACTACGGCATCTTCTGCCATAATCTGCGCCAGAGCGTCAAATCTCGCTTTGTCAATGCATTCCCAGAATTTCTTTATTATTTCACTATTCATTTTTACAATATATAATCTGAATTTTTTTGCGGGCGTGAGTCCAGCTTTTCCTTAGTCTCCTCATATCCTTTTTTACCGAGCAACGCGTATGTGGCGTTCTTGCCCGCCTCAACGCCCGGCTGGTTAAATGCATCAATGTTCAAAAGCTCTCCGGCTACCGCCGTCTGCATCATGAAAAAATACATCAGCTGTCCTATGGTAAATGCGTTTACCTCAGGCAGCGTTATTCTTTGGTTCAGCTTGCCCTGCACTGTCAGCGCGTACTCCGTCGCGTCCAGTTCGCTTTGTATCAGCTCGTTTAGTGTGTGCCCGCCCAGGAATGAAACGTCGGGAATGTCCTCGCAGCCTTTCGGAATTTTATACTCTGTTCTGTAATTATCCACTCCGATGAATGTAATCACCTTGTCAAAGGGGCCTTCGGCATAAAGCTGCACCTGCGAGTGCTGGTCGGTAACGCCCAATGCCTTTACCGGGGTCTGCCCCACGTGGACTGCTTTGCCGTCTAAGGAATGCTTTTTGCCGAGGCTTTCCGCCCAAAGCTGAGCATGCCAGTCCGCCATGTATTTTAATGAATCCGCATAAGGCATAACCACCTGAATGTTTTTTCCCTTCTGCTGCATGGCTATGTACATCAATAGCCCTGCCATATGTGCGGGGTTTTTGTATATATCTTTTTCCTTTGATATCTCATCCATATAAGCAACGCCTGAGAGCATCTCTTTTATGTCTATGCCGCACACCGCCGCGGGCAGCAAGCCAACGGGACAGATTTCCGAAAATCTTCCTCCTACTCCGTCCGGAATGTAGAATGTTTTTATGTTTTCCTTCTGTGCTATTTTTATCAGATTTCCTTTAGCATGGTCTGTTGTGGCAACAACGTTTTCATTCCATTTGTCACCCAATGTTTCTTTTAAAATATTTGATGCTATTAAATACTGTGACATAGTCTCTGATGTGCTTCCTGATTTTGATATTACATTGAAGCAGGTTTTTTTAACGTCAATAACGTCAAAGAGCGCCTTCATTCTTTCGGGGTCAACATTGTCTTCCACAAAAAACTTCGGGCCGCCTCTTACCTCTTTCGGCAGGTCATTGTATTTCATGTGGTTTAGCGCCTGCTGTATGGCTATGGGGCCCAATGCGGAGCCGCCGATTCCCAAAACGACAAAGTTGTCGAATTTATCTGCCGCCATTTTTGAGTAATCGAGCATCTCATCTACTACATTGCCCTGGTTGTATGCAAGCTCTGTCCAGGCAAGCATATACTCGGATTTACCCAGCTTTTTGTCAAGGCTTGCCCTTGCTGAGTTGTATTTATCCATCCTAGCGTCAATGTCCTTTTTTGATATGGCACCGACTTTATCGTGAAATGCACTATCCTGCAGCTTTGCGTCAATTGAGCTGTCCATCAGGTTATTAAAATCATATTTTATTCTCATGCTTTCTTTAAAAGCTTTATCTTCGTATCTTTTCATTTTTTACCCTTTCTGCTTTTCGTTGTTTTGTTAGGCTATATTATAGCATATTATCCGCCTTTGCCAATGATAAATATACACGTTGATTAAAATAATACATCAATACTTCCTGCACAACCGGAGTTTAGCGTAACGGCACATGAAGAATATTTCACTAAAAATATTCTAATACGCGCTTGTTAAGCAGCATAACCTTTATATGTGTCTGCCATTCCTTCTCGCTTCTTATGTAAGATACAGGTAAACATAAATTTAACATTATTCTTTTCTGGTTGACTGAAAAATAAAAATGTGGTAGTATGTCGCTATATTAGTTAGTAGTACTAATTATAAAATTTTAAGAAAGGAGCCATATACCTAAGAAAGGAGCATAAAAAGTAAATATGTCAAATGAAGAGATATTCGGTATTATTGATTATTTAAATTCTTTATCTTTCTCAGAATTTGAACTAGAAACAGGTGACTTGAAAATCCGCATAAAACGGGAGAATTCTTCTTTTAAGAATGCGGCAAATCATATTGAAGAAGTCACAAAAGAAACTCCGCCAGAAAAAACAGAACAAGAATATAACATGCCCTGTATGCTTGCGCCAATTACCGGCGTTTATTACAAAGCACCCTCACCCGATGAAAAACCATATGTCAAAGTTGGAGACAAGGTAAAAGAAGGTGATGTTCTTTGCATACTTGAAGCTATGAAAAACATGATTGAGGTTAAATCTGAAATCAGCGGAAAAATAGCGCAAATATTGGGCAAAGACGGTGAACCTGTTGAAGAAGGTGAAACACTGTTTGTTTTTGAAGAGGAATAGGATATGGAAAGTGTACTTATTGCAAACCGCGGCGAAATCGCGGTGCGCATTATCAGAACCTGCAAAAAGCTGGGGCTTCACTCCATAGCCATTTACTCAGAAGCTGACAAGGACGCCTACTACACCAAAATAGCCGACCAGGCAGTGTGCATCGGCCCCGCTAAGGCCGAAAAAAGCTATCTGAATATTGACGGAATAATCACCGTAGCAAAGGTTTATAACGCCTGTGCGATTCATCCCGGCATTGGCTTTCTTTCCGAAAATTCTAATTTTCAAAGAGCGTGCCAGGAGGCAGGAATAATTTTTATCGGTCCGGACGCAAGGTCTATGGATCTTTTAGGCGATAAGGCAAAAGCCCGCCAATTAATGATAGAAAATAATATTCCTGTTCCTATGGGTTCAGACGGCGAAATAAAAAATTATGAAGAAGCAAAAAAATTAGCAGATAAAATAGGCTATCCCGTTATAATAAAAGCTTCCCACGGCGGGGGAGGCGGCGGAATAAGAATAGTCCACGAAAAAGAAAAATTCAAAAGTGAATTTATGCTGGTTAAGGCCGAGGCAAAGGCTGCATTTGGAAGCGACAGCTTATACATTGAGCAGTACCTCACAAAAACCAGGCATATAGAAGTACAAATATTAGCAGACGAGCACGGCAGCGTGCTGCACCTTGGTACCAGAGAGTGTACTATGCAGCGGAAAAACCAAAAGCTCGTCGAAGAAGCGCCGGCCCCTTTTATTCCTGATGATATCAGGCATGAAATGGAAATGTGCGCTGTGAAAATTGCAAAACTCGCAGAATATAAAAATGCCGGAACAGTGGAGTTTCTGTTGACCGAAGATAATAAATTTTATTTTATGGAGATGAACACCAGAATTCAGGTGGAGCATCCCGTCACAGAAGCCGTATACGGAATAGATTTGATTAAAAGCCAGCTTCAGGTAGCGCTTAACCATAAGCTTGTACTTGAGCAAAAGGATATAAACGCCAGCGGACACGCAATAGAGTGCAGGATAAACGCGGAAAACCCCGAAAAAAATTTCGCTCCCAGCCCCGGAAAGATAAAGTCTATGCAGCTTCCAGGAGGATTTGGAGTAAGGGTGGACAGCGGATATGTAGGGCGCGATAAGGTGTCGCCGTTTTATGATTCGATGGTTCTTAAAATAATATGCCACGGTGAAACAAGAGATGAAGCGATACTATCCTCTCATCAGGCTCTTTCCGAGCTGGACATACAAGGCATTGATATAAACTCCGATTTTGCGAAATCAATTCTTATGCACAAGGATTTCAAAACAGGCAATATCCATACCAAATGGATAGAGCAGGTTTTAAGCAAAGAATTGTTTAAGTAAGCATAAGTTTATGCAAATAAAACGGAGGATTATTGATGAAACTCTTTGACGAGAACATAGATAAATCCAACAATAAAATAAAAGAAATAAAAAAACCGGAATTTTTAAAATGCTCAGAATGCGAAAAAGAAATTTTAAAAGAGCTGGTTCATTCCAATCTGTCCACATGTGTTTACTGCGGCAATCTTTTTCGCGTACCCGCAAAAAAAAGAATAGAAATGATAGCAGATGAAGAGACATTTGTAGAAATAGGAAATCAAGCAGTAAGCAAGGACCCTCTTAACTTTCCTGACTACAAAGAAAAACTGGAAAAAGCAAAAAAAGATTCGGGATTAAGCGAAGCCATAGTATGCGGAAAATGTAAAATCGGCGGATACAAAACCGGCCTGGCCGTGATGGATCCATACTTTATGATGGGCAGCATGGGACAAATGGTCGGCGAAAAAATAACAGACATCGCAGCTGAATGTTTAAAAGATAAGATCCCCTTGATAATATTCACAGCATCCGGAGGAGCCAGAATGCAGGAGGGCGTAATATCCCTGCTGCAGATGTCAAGAACAACAGCTGCTATAAACAAAATGCACGACGCGGGACTGCTTTATGTAACGGTGCTTACCAACCCTACAACAGGCGGAGTGACAGCAAGCTTTGCCATGCAAGGCGACATAATACTCTCTGAGCCTAAAGCTTTAATAGGATTTGCGGGCCCCAGAGTAATTCAGCAGACTGTAAAAGACAAACTTCCGGATGAGTTTCAGACAGCGGAATACCTTCTGGAAAAGGGCATGATCGACCGGATAGTAGAGCGCAAAGACATGAGGACGGCTCTTGCGCACATACTGTCACTTCATTAATGATTATGTCTGATAAGGAGAAAAATATGCAAGCATATATACAGGATAAAGATATTTATGAGGATAAACCCTCGGCGTGGAGCAAAGTACAGAAGGCCAGGATGCAAAACCGCCCGCAAGCGCGTGACTACATAAAGGCGCTGTGCCAGGACTTTTTTGAAGTTAAGGGCGACAGGTGCCTGGGCGATGACGACGCCATAGTAACAGGAATAGGCAGAATAGGCGGCAGGCCCTACACAATTATCGGCCAGCAGAAGGGCCACTCCATTGAGGAAAAGAAAGCATGCAATTTCGGCATGCCAAACCCTGAAGGCTACAGAAAATCAATGCGGGCAATAAGGCAGGCTGAAAAATTCAACAGGCCCGTTTTATGCCTGGTGGACACACCGGGCGCCTTCTGCGGAGTAAAAGCTGAAGAAAAAGGGCAAGGTACCGTAATAGCTGAACACCTTCAGCTTATCGCATCTGCCAAGGTTCCGGTAATAGCTGTTATTTTAAGCGAAGGGGGCAGCGGCGGAGCTTTGGCTCTGGCGCTTTCTGATAAGCTTATGCTTCTTGAAAACAGCTACTTTTCTGTAATATCGCCGGAGGGCTGCGCGTCAATATTATTTAAAGACGCCTCAAAGGCAAACCTGGCAGCTGAAAACCTGCGCCTTACACCCGATGATCTAAAAAACTTCGGTATAGCAGATGACATCATAAAAGAGAAGGAAGACTATTCCAGGGATAACATGGCTTACACCGTTTACAAAGTCAAGGAAAAAGTAAAAGAATACTACAAGGAATTAAGCCAGTATTCAGGAGAAGAGCTGGTAAGCAGAAGGTATGACAAGCTGCTGAACATGAAAGGATTTAACTGACTTGAGTATAAAGACAAAGATAACAGGAGTGGGCTCATATCTCCCCGAAAAAGTAATAACAAACTCAATGCTGGAAGATGTGCTGGACACCTCCGATGAATGGATAACCAAAAGAACAGGAATTAAAGAAAGAAGGTTTGTAACAGAAGAAACCACAACAACAATGGCAATAGAGGCATCTAAAAAAGCGGTTGAGTGCGCGGGCATTGATCCGGAGAGCATTGAGCTAATAGTAGGCTCAACCATTTCAGGCGATGTATCAAGCCCATCCATAGCATCATATGTGCAAAGAGCTCTGGGCTGCGCAAATGTGCCGGCAATGGACGTGGCTGCAGGCTGCACAGGGTTTATATACGCAATTGCAACGGCAGTGTCTTTAATGGACACCCTGGGCAAAAACAACGCATTAGTTGTAGCGTCTGAAAACCTGTCGGCAAGGTCGGACTGGACTGACAGGTCATCATGCATTCTTTTTGGCGACGGCGCAGGCGCAGTTGTAATAGAACGCAGTGACAAAAACATGATTTACCACCCCGTGCTCCACGCCATACCTGACACTGACGATGTTTTGTATGTTGAGTGCGCGAAATGTAACCATCCGTGGAGTGATATAATGGCTTCTGATGGCACATCAATAAGAATGGACGGCAAAAAGGTTTTCGCCTTCGCCGTTGACGCAGTGGAAAAGACTCTTAATGAACTTACGGATTTATGCACGGAAAAGCCAATAAGCAAAATAATCCTGCATCAAGCTAACAACAGGATAATAAGGTACGCCGCGTCATCATCTTCTTATGATAAGAAAAACTTTTTTGTCAATGTTGACAAGCTGGCAAACACTTCATCGGCCTCCATACCTCTTGCAATGGATCAGGCACACAGGGAAAGCTGGCTGAAAAAAGGCGATGTGGTGGCTCTGGTGGGCTTCGGTGCTGGATTGTCCTACGGCGGCATAATAGTCGAGTGGGACATATAATAAAATATTCAGGCGTAAGCCTTGATATATTAATGAACTTATTTATTTTTGAAAGGTATTATTAAAATGAAAGAACAAATTATAGCAATCTTAATGGAACAATTGGACTTAGAACGCGACGACATTAAAGACGATTCAGACTTCGTAGAGGATTTGGAAATGGACTCATTGGACATGATGGAGCTTGTAATCGAAATCGAAAAAAAGCTGAACCTTACAATTGATAACGAAAAATTAGCTGACATTCACTGCATGAACGACCTGATGGCATACCTCGGAGAGTAAAATGGCGGGCAATCAGAAAATAACAGAAATGTTTAACATCCAATACCCAATCATTCAGGGCGGAATGGCTTGGGTATCGGATGCCCATCTGGCCTCTGCAGTTTCTGAAGCAGGCGGCCTTGGTGTTATTGCCGCAGGCAACGCCCCTGCGTCATGGGTAAAAGAACAAATTGAAATTTTAAGGAGCAAGACAGATAAGCCTTTTGGTGTAAACGTTATGCTCTTAAGCCCCTTCGTTGAAGAAGTCGCTCAGGTAGTAAACGACGCAAAAGTGGACGTGATAATAACAGGTGCAGGCAATCCGGCAAAGTACATGAAAATGTGGCAGGACTCCGGCGCGAAGGTCGTTCCTGTTGTTGCCAGCAGCGCGCTTGCAGCCATGATGGAAAAGATGGGCGCTGACGCCGTTGTAGCCGAGGGCTGCGAAGCAGGCGGACACATAGGTGAACTTACAACAATGGTTTTAGTCCCCGACATCGTTCGCTCTGTCAGCATTCCCGTCATTGCTGCAGGCGGCATATACGACAGCAAAACAGCTCTGGCGGCATTCTGCCTGGGCGCTGATGCCATACAGGTAGGCACAAGGTTTATCCTGGCATCTGAATGCACCGCCCACCAAAACTACAAGAACAAAATAATAAAAGCAAAAGACATAGACAGCAAGGTGACAGGCCGCGTAACCGGACACCCTGTCCGTTTAATACGCAATGCCCTTGCAAGAAAGATGCTCGCCGCGGAATACGTGCAGGGCGCTGTGGAAGTGCTTGAAGAGATGGGCTCAGGTTCCTTAAGAGCCGCTGTCGTTGACGGTGACATAAAGGAAGGCTCATTTATGGCTGGACAAGTCGCCTGCATGCTTGATAAAGAAATGACGGCAAAGGAAATAATTGAGAACATATTCTCAGGCGAAAAGATGAACGGCGTTCTAAAATACGCCTCAGGATTTATTAAAGGTAATTAAAAATGAAAAGAGCAATTTTATTCCCGGGCCAGGGAGCACAGGAAACCGGTATGGGAAAAGACTTATATGAAAGCAATAAAGTTTATAAAGAAGTTTTTGACTTAATTGATTCAAAACTTGAATTTTCCCTTAAGGATTCCTGCTTTGAAGGCAAAGACATGGACAAAAGTGAATATGTGCAGCCTGCCATTTACGCCCACTCCATAGCCTTGTTCAAAGCATTAGGCATCGATGCGGATTACTTCGCCGGGCTTTCCCTGGGCGAATACACAGCAATGGCAGCAGTAAACATGATGGATGTTTCAGAGGGCGCTAAGCTGGTAAACAAAAGAGGAAATATCATGGATTCCGCCGTAGAATACGGTAAGGGAGGCATGATGTCGATACTCGGCATTGAGATGAGCCAGGTTGAAAGCATAGTCTCAAAGTATGATAATATATGGATAGCAAATCACCTCTCAGACGGCAACATAATAATCGCGGGAGAAAAGGAAGCCATTGAAACTATTGAGGCTGATTTCAACGACATTGGAGTCAAAACAGTAATGCTTAAAACAAGCGGCCCCTTCCATACACCCATGCTGGAAACGGCAGCCCAACAGTTTATAGGACTGGTAGAGAAAACGGGCTTAAACGAACCCGAAGCAATTATTTATTCAAATTATACCGCCAAGCCCTATGAAAGCTCAAAGTCCTCTCCCCTGCTTTTGTCAAAGCAGATGTCAAACAAAGTAAGATGGCATGAGATAACAGAAAATCTCATCGAACAGGGAGTAACGGAATTTGTTGAAGTAGGCCCCGGCATGGTACTGAGCAAAATGCTCAAACGCAGGCTAAAGGGACAGGATATAAAAATTTCCTCTGTGAGAAACCTAAACACCCTGGAAAAATACCTGACCAGTTAAGGAGAGAATAATGGCGAAAGCGGCACTAATAACAGGAGCATCGGGCGGAATAGGCCAGGCAATTGCCATTGAGCTGGCATCAATGGGCTTTGACATAGGCCTGCACTACCATTCCAATGAAGACAACGCAAAAAAGGTCAAGGAACAGATAGAATATATGGGGCAGAAAGCAATATTGCTGCAGGCTGACCTTACATCCTCGGAGCAATGCAAAAGCATAGTGGAAAAATGTGTTGAGGCGTTCGGCGCGCTTTATGCCGTGGTCAACAACGCGGGCATAACCAAGGATGGTTTGGCTATGCGCATGCCGGACGAGGACTTCAACAGCGTAATCAACGCAAATCTTAACTCCTGTTTTTATGTAACAAAAGCGGCGCTGCCGTATATGCTTAAAAAGCGTGAAGGCAGAATAGTAAACATATCCTCGGTAATAGGGATAACAGGAAATGCCGGGCAGTCCAATTATGCCGCGTCAAAGGCGGGAATAATAGGCTTTACAAAATCAATAGCTAAGGAAGCAGCATCCCGCAAGGTTTGCGCCAATGTAGTAGCCCCGGGATACATAATAACACCCATGACAGAAGTATTAGATGACAAAGTAAAAGACACCATCCAAAGCAAAATACCTCTTAAAAGGTTAGGCGTGCCCGATGATGTAGCTCACGCAGTCGGATTTTTATGTTCGGAAAAGGCCGGTTACATAACGGGACAGGTTCTGTGCGTGGACGGCGGCATGGTGATATAGTCAGAAAGGAAGAGAAACATTATGACAAAACGTGTAGTTGTTACAGGGCTCGGCGCAGTCTGCCCTCTCGGCGATGACGTAGATGCCATATTTGAAAAAGCAAAAAACGGAGTATGCGGAATAGATACCGCCACTTTATTTGACAGAGAGCAGATAACCAATATTCATTTTACAGGCGAAGTCAAAGACTTTACTCCGGAAAAATACATAAGCAAGCGCGAGGCGAGAAGGCTGGATAAATTTGCTCAGTTTGCTATATATGCAGGCATGCAGGCCTTTGAGGACTCAGGGCTGACAGAATTCGACCCTTACAGAGTGGGCGTAATTTTAGGCAGCGGCATGGGCGGCCTGGAAACCATATGCGAACAAAATGAATCAATGATAACAAACGGGATAAACACCGTTTCATCGCTTTTTATACCCAAAGCTATAATCAATCTTGCCGCCGGCAACCTGGCCATAAAGCTTAAGCTTAACGGCCCATGCTACGGCGTGGTTACAGCGTGCGCTTCGGGTACGGATGCCATAGGCATAGCCTATCACGCAGTCAAAAACAATCAGGCGGACGCCATACTTGTGGGCGGCACCGAAGCTGCCATCGGCAACCTTGCCGTGCAGGGATTCAGTCAAATGGGCGCCTTGTCAACGGCCGATAAAGCAGACAGAGCAAGCATTCCTTTTGACAAGGAACGCACGGGGTTTGTAATGAGCGAAGGTGCAGCTTTTATGCTCATTGAAAGCTATGAGCACGCTAAAAAGCGGAACGCTAAAGTTTACGGCGAAATATGCGGATTTGCCCAGACATGCGACGCCAACCACATAACAGCCCCCATGGAGGGCGGAATACACGCCGCCAAGGCCATGGAGCTGGCTGTCGCCGAAGCCGGCATAAGCAAGGACAAAGTGGGCTACATAAATGCCCATGGAACGGGAACACCACTCAATGACAAAACAGAAACAGCTGCTATAAAGGCATGTTTCGGCGAGCACAGCAAGAACATAGCTGTGTCCTCCACCAAGTCAATGACTGGCCATATGCTGGGCGCAGCCGGCGCGATGGAAGCGATATTCACGCTGCAATCGCTTCAAAAAGGCTTAGCACTGCCGACTATAAACCTGAAAGTGCCCGACGAAGAATGCGACCTTAACTATGTGCCTAATAAAGCCCAAAGCATTTCATGCGAATACGCAATATCCAATTCGCTTGGCTTTGGCGGACACAACAGCTCGATTTTGTTTAAAAAGGCATAGCACAAGAAAGGCTTAATTACAGATGTTTGGAATTGAAGAAATTAAAAAAATACTACCACATAGAGAACCGTTTTTGATGCTGGACAAAGTAATGGAAAACATTCCCGGAGACACCACCAAGGCCATCAAAGCCGTCAGTGCAAACGAATGGTTTTTCCAAGGCCACTTTGAAAAAACAAAAGTGATGCCGGGAGTTTTGATAATTGAAGCCATTGCCCAGACTGGAGGTATCGCCATAATGACCATGGATGAAATGAAAGGCAAGCTGGCATACCTGGCAAGAATCAATAAAGCACGTTTTATGGACAAAGTTGTTCCGGGAGATGTATTGGAACTGGAAACCAAAATCACTACGTTCAAACTGAATGTCGGGATAGGCACGGGCACAGCCAAGGTCAACGGAAAGACTGTAGCCAGATGCGAGCTAACATTCGCAATAGGTGATGAAGAAAATTAATTACACTCTCCTTAAGTAATTATATATACACTTA
>CAZDZB010000005.1:0-9566 GCA_964509795.1 uncultured Christensenellaceae bacterium
GCCTCAATTGCTTCTTCGAGCCCCTGGTCCGCCGCCAGCTGATACCAGTACTTGGCCAAAGACAAATCCTGCGTTACGCCGCGACCGTTTTCGTAGCATATTCCAAGCCCCCACTGGCCCACGTCAGTTCCCTGATCTGCCGACAGCTTGTAATAATATACCGCCATCCCATAGTCTGTTTCCACCGACCAGCCTTCGTAGTAAAAATGCCCCATATTGTACTGGGCGACTCCGTCGCCGTAAACCACTGCTCTGGAATACCAGTAAAACGCCAGGTCATAGTCTTGCTCTACGCCCATGCCGGTCTCGTAAAGGTCACCGAAGTTATTCATGGCTATGGGCAGGCCTTGCTCTGCCGCAAGTTCATAATAATAAGCTGTTTGTTCATAGTCCTGCTCTACTCCATAACCAAAATAATAAAGTTCCCCCATAAGGCTTTGTGCCCTGCTGTCTTCGGCTTCCAGTCCGTACTGAAGATACTCAATTGCCTTTTCATAATCTTGGTCGTAATAAACACCGGCATAATAAGAAAGAGCCAAATAATAATATGCATCAAGATTCTCTTCAAGTGTTATAGCTTTCTCAAAATATTCCACAGCTTTCTGATAATCTGCATCGCCTTCATTCATCCAGTAGAAGTAATATATACCCATCCAAATAATTGAATCTACATAATCCTGGTCCGCTGCCATGCCGTACCAATATGCCGCCTGCTCCAAATCCCATTTAACAAAACTGCCCGTTTCGTAGCACCAGCCCAGATAATCCTGAGCCGCCAAATATCCTTGATTTGCCGCGCATTCCATCAAAAAGATTCCGGTTTCTATGTCCACTTCCACGCTCTCGCCGTAAAGGTAAGCATATCCCAAGCTGTACTGGGACAACTCGTCGCCAAGCCAGGCTCCCCGCAAATACCAGTACACAGCCGTATCCAGGTCAGCTTCTACGCCCTCACCATAATAATAAAAGTCTCCCAGATACCCCTGAGCTGTCGGGTGCCCCGCCTCAGCGCACAGGATAAATAACTCAGCAGCCAGCTTATATTTTCCGTCTTCATAATATCCTAAGCCTTCTTCAAACGCCGCAATTATGTCATCCGGCAGGATATCCCAGTCAAAGTCTTCAATTTTCTTTTCGTCCATCCGGGTTATGTCTATGTCTGATGATTCTTCCGGCATTTCTTCTGCTGGTTCTTCTTCCTCAACCTCTTCCGGCTGAACGTCCGCCTTGTCTTCCTCATCTGTTTTTTCGTCCTCTTTCACATCCTGCGGCACATATTCTTCAATCTTTATCGTGACTGTTGTTTTATAGTAATCTTCAAGTCTGCTTGACGCTTCCTGTGCT
Organism: uncultured Christensenellaceae bacterium; assembly: GCA_964509795.1. Classification (GTDB taxonomy): domain Bacteria; phylum Bacillota; class Clostridia; order Christensenellales; family UMGS416; genus JAFGUF01. Next base: position 1,345 of record CAZDZB010000005.1, read on the forward strand.
TCAATCTCAAAATATACATCATCTATGTATCCTTCTGCATAGAACTCATCATCTTCATCGCTAATTTCCAATATGGTGTAATCATCCCCATCAAACTCATCAGCATAGAAATCAGCAATGTCGTCCACTTTATCCCGTGAACCATATTCCAGTTCAAAAGTCTTTTCTTCTCCTTCAAACGAATACACTATCGCGTCATCATAAATAGGCACATCTTTGTCAGGAAAATCAGAAAAATCAACCCCTTTGACATAAACTGAAGGTGCGCAGCCCGATACAAACAACGCTGCAGCCAGTATCACGCAAATAATTTTTGCTTTTTTTCTTTTCATTTCATCCTCTTTCTTTAGTCTCTTCCTATTTTTAATCTGATTGCTTTGCTTTGCTGCTATAGCAAAAAATCAGCGCATTTCCGCTTGTAATATTTAAATATACCCTGCGTGACTCAGCAACATTACTTATTCCCACAGGATACCCGTAGTTAAAGTATGTGTTTTTATCAATGCTGTATTTAAGCCCTGATGCCTCTGATATCACCAGTTCCCCTTCAAAAGGAACCACCGAAATAATGTCTCCTGTATTGCAGAAAATCTCAGTTTCTTTATTACTTAATATTACATATCCATCCTTCAAAAACATCTTTGCTGTGCAATTGTGGTCCTGAAGCCTTTTCAAAAGCATTAAATTGCCATACTGGTGGTCAAGCCTTCCCCCTTCTCCTCCCAGTATTACTACGCTTTTTGCGCCGTTTAGCACCGCATAGTCGACGGCTAAAATTCCATCTGTCTCGTCCTTTTCCACAGGGGCTTTGATTGTTTTAATGTCAAATGACTCAAACAATTCCAAATCTTCTACGTCCAGCGAATCCATGTCCCCTATAACTGCGTCAATCTGTATCCCTGCATAATATGCCCATTTTGCGCCTCCGTCCGCGCAGATAACGTAGTCGGCTTTTTCGATAATTTCGTTTAATTCATTATTATTCGCTGTATTTCCATTTAACACTATCAAAAAGTTCATCATTCACCTTTTAATTCTGTTATTGCCTTTTTATAATCATCACTGCTTGTTATGGCTGAACCTACTACCAGAATATCCACGCCGGCAGAAATTACTTTATCTTTTGTTTTTGAGTTTATTCCTCCGTCTGCCTGTATATCAAAATCGTAACTTTTCTGCTCTCTTATTTTCTTTAGTTCCCGCACTTTGTCCAGGCACTCTGCTATGAGTGACTGCCCTCCCTTGCCCGGCTCCACCGTCATAATAAGTACCATATCCACAATGCCCAATATATCATAAATTGCAGATAACGGAGTGTCCGGCTTTATTGAAACGGCGCATTTAACGCCTAAGCTTTTTATCTCCAGAAGGGATTCTTCCAGGTTTTCAGCCGCTTCCTGATGAATTGTAATTATGTCAGCCCCAGCGTCCGCGAACTGCTTAATGTGCTTTTTGGGGTTTACCACCATTAAATGAGCATCCAAAGGAAGCGAAGTTACGTTACGTATATCTTCCACCATTTTCGGCCCAAAAGTTATTGCCTGCACAAAGCAGCCGTCCATAACATCCAAGTGTATATAATCACTTCCTGCATCTTCCAGGTCTTTTATCACCTTTGCAATCTGTGTAAAATCAGCCTGCAATATTGAAGGCGCAATCTTAACCATACCTTTTTTTCCACCTTTCACTCATTTGTTCATAGATTCTCTTATATCTTTCATGTCTTTCTTTATCTATTTTTCCCTCGCCCGCAGCCTCAAGCACTGCGCAGCCAGGCTCGCTGTAATGCAGGCACCCGTTGAACTTACACTCTGCTGCATATTCCAGAAAGTCAGGATAATAATCTTTGATATTGTTTGGATCCTCCATCTCAAGTTCCAGCATCGAAAACCCAGGTGAGTCCACCACATACCCGTCTTTGAACTCCAAAAGGTTCGCTTGTCTTGTGGTATGCTTCCCTCGTTGAGTTTTTGCGCTGACTTCTCCTGTCTCCAATTCTATTCCAGGCAGAAGCTTATTCAATATGGATGATTTCCCCACAGCCGACTGTCCTGCGAAACATATAGTTTTACCTTCAATGGCTTTTTTAAATTTCCTTATGCCGCTTCCCTTTTTTGCACTTACCGCAAACTTGTTTTTTATGTAAGAATATTGGCTAAGTATGGCTTTTGATTGTTTATTGTCCAAGTCTGATTTATTGACAACCAGGCAAATATCCGCATTTATTTTATATGCGTTAATTAATAATATATCCACTAAATTAAAATCCGGGTTCGGGCTTACAGGCGAAATGACAATAACCAGCATATCTATGTTTGCGACCATCGGCCTCTGCAAATGATTTTTCCTGTCTATTATTTTGGTTATATACCCGCCGCTTTCTTCAGTTGAAGGAATATATTCCACATAATCGCCCACCATCGGTGTTATGTTTTTTGCTCTGAAATTGCCCCTGGCTCTGCATACGTGGGTTTCTTTTCCATCAACTACCGTGTAATATCCCCCTATGCCTTGAATGATTCTGCCTTTACTAACCGTATCTTTAATCACTCTGATACCTCAAATGTCACAATATCAATTTCCTTTTCTACTCCGTCATAATAAATTATAATGTCCTTTTCTCCAAGTGTATTCGTATATAATGTCAATAATATGTCATGTTCACCTTTGGTAAGCGACTTATTATAAACAACCTGCTTTGTTTCTTCGTCTACGTAAACTATTCTCACCTTTGTAGTTTCGCTTGTCAAGGTCAGGATGATATGCTCTTCTGCTGTATATGCCAGCTCCCCTCCATTGCTTATATAAAGCGTTATGTTCTGCTGACTTTGAATCGGAGAGTCAATGTCCGGCTCGTGATAAACCACAGTGCCTTCCGCAAAACCGCTGTCTATCTCTACTACCTCAACTAGTTCTGCGTGAATATCATAACTGCTGAGCAGATACATTGCCTCCTGCAAACTTCTTCCTGCCAAATTGGGCATTATTGGTTCACCCGTTTCTTCCTGGGCAGCAATCCAGATATTAATTTCTTCACCTGACGGTATTTGAGTTCCGGCCTTGGGTTCCTGCTTTACAATATATTCACTGGGCAGCTCTGACACTTGCTGTGAAACTTCTCCAACCAAAAAGCCCGCTTGTTCAATTGCCGCTATCGCTTCACTAAAAGAAACATTAACTATATCCGGCACTTCAAAAAGCTCAGGCCCAGTGCTCACTTTCAGTTTTATCAGTATGCTGTTATCTACAATCTGGCCTCCCTTAGGAGACTGGGAAATCACAACGCCTTCTGCATATTCAGCGTCAACAACATATTCAATGGTGTATTCAAATCCGTTTATTCTTATTGTTTTTGTGGCTTCATCAACCAGCATTTTCTCTACGTCAGGAACCTCCAGCTTCTGGTTATAGCTTTCCTCCTGCGCGTTATCATTTGTTCTAATCAATATTGCCAGCAGCACCGCAACGATTAAACTTATGCCGATAAGCACTCCTAATATCACCCTTCTTATTTTTATTACGGCAATATTGTTGTCTTCACTTTGCTGCTGTGTCTGCCTCAATTTTTCATTTTCATAAAAGCCTATATCTGTAGTATCTTTTGGGGCGTCATTTTCTTTTTTTTCTGAATTATCGTTTTTTTGGTTTGCGTATTTTTCAAGAATTTCTTTTTTCAGCACGGGAAGTGTCTTTGTGTCGCCTTCATCGTCTGCTTCAACCACAAATTTTCCGCTGGGGTCCTTTTTGGAAGCCAATAAATCCTCTTTTAATTCTTCAGCTGTCTGATACCGCAAATCTTTATGTTTATTTGAGGCTTTCATAATTATTTTATTTAAAGCTTCAGACAAATTGTGGTTTTTGGTCATGGGGGAGGGCAGCCCGTCATTAACATGTTTTAAAGCTATTGTAACGGGTGTATCTCCCTTAAAAGGCAGCGTGCCTGTAAGCATTTCATACATCACTATTCCAAGAGAATAAATGTCTGTTGTATGGTCCACCACATTCCCCATCGCCTGCTCAGGGGACATATAGTGTACTGAGCCTATCACGTTTGACCCTCCCATTGTCATTGTAGTTTGGGTAGTCATCTTGGCAATGCCGAAATCGCCGACTTTTATTTTACCTTCTTTATCTATAAGTATATTCTGGGATTTTATGTCTCTGTGAATCAACTTTTTATCGTGAGCGTACATCATTGCGTCACAGGCCTGAATAGCAATGTCCACAGCCTCATCTTCAGGCAGTATGCCCTTCATTTTGATATATTCTTTTAGTGTGCGCCCCTGCACATATTCCATGATAAGATACGGACAGCCTTCATCCACACCCACATCAAAAGTGTTTACCATGTTTTTGTGCCTTACTACTTTTGCTATCTCTGCTTCTTTTTCAAAAAGCGCGACAAATTCTTTGTTGTCAAGGTACTCGTCTTTAAGCATTTTGATTGCAATTGTTTCTTTTGTATCTATATTTTCGCCTTTATATACAATCGCCATTCCGCCCTTGCCGATAATTGAGTGAATAGCATACTTGTTGTTTATTATCCTTTGTTTTGTCACACTATTCACCTTCTTTATTTTCAGCAATTACTATTGTTATGTTGTCCGATCCGCCTGCCTGGTTTGACATGTCCATTAATGTGCTTATGGCTCCCTTTTTATCAAATGAAGCCTCCATAATTTTTGAAATCATGTCATCATCTATGTATTCATACATTCCGTCTGAACATAGAAATATGAACTCGCCGTCTTTAAGTTCCTGTTTAAACATGTCCGCCATTACAATCTTTTCCGTTCCGATGGCCCTTGTTATGACATGCCTGTAGTTGTGAGTTCTGGCTTCCTGTTTTGTGATTTTTCCAAGATTAATATACTCCTGCACCAATGTATGGTCTTTGCTTATCTGGCGGACTTTATAATCTTTGCTTATGTGGTAAGCCCTTGAATCCCCCACATTCAAAATATAAGCCTTATTATCCATAAAAGCGGCCATAATGAGAGTCGTCCCCATGCCTCTTAAATATTCACTTTCATTTGCTCTGTCGTAAACGGCGGTGTTCGCTATGCTTACACTTTCATATAACAATTCTTCTATATCTGTTTTCTTATTATATTTTCTGTTTATAAACCTGACTATTGTGTTTACGCAAAGTTCACTGGCGACGTCTCCACCCTTGTATCCGCCCATTCCGTCAGCAACTATTGCCAGCTTTATTTTGTCCCCAATTTTCGGAGTGTAAAAATAATCCTGGTTGTTGCTCCTGACACTGCCTATATGTGTATCACCAACAATATCAATACAGGCCTTCTTTTTAAGTTTCTCAAACATCATTCTTTTCCCCTAGTGTTTTATGTCTCAACTGCCCGCATGCGCCGTTTATATCTGAGCCCATGCTCCGCCTCAATGTAGCGTTTACTTTGTTTTCCTGCAGTGTTTTCATAAATTCCCCTATGGCCCTGCTGCCGCTGGGGTTAAAGCCGTCTCTTCCCGCGTTCAGCCTAATAACATTTACATTGCAGTTAAGCCCCTTTACAGCCTTTGCCAAATCCTCTGCATTCTTCTTGTCGTCGTTTACGCCGTCTATTAAAACATATTCTATTATTATTCTTCTGCCTGTCGCGTCAAAATAATTCCTTGCGGCTTCAATAGTATCCCCCACACTATATTTATTCGCAATAGGCATTATTTTTTTCCGGGTTTCATCATTTCCCGCATGCAGCGATATGCACATTGTAACAGGAATTTCCTCTTTGGCAAAATCATACATTTTTTCTGTCATCCCACAGGTGGAAAGAGAAATGCTTCTAAAACCTATGTTAAGTGAATCTTCACTGTTTACCCGGCGAAGAAATCTTATGGTATTATTGTAATTATCAAACGGTTCGCCGCTTCCCATCATAACTATGTTGTTTACCGGCCTTTGTCCCCCTTCGTCTTTTACGACTGCTATTAGCTGCGCCAGCATATCCCCATCTGTCAGGTCTCGGGTTTTGCCGTCCAGCGCTGATGAGCAGAAAGCGCATCCCATGCTGCAGCCTGCCTGCGTTGACAAACAGAAAGTGTTCCCATAATCATAACGCATAAGAACGCCTTCCACCAAAACACCATCGTGAAGCTTAAACAGATACTTAATTGTACCATCAATTTCAGATACAAGTTTTGTAAATATCTCCGCATGGCCGGTTACATATTTTTCTTTGAGCCTTTCTCTCAGTTCTTTAGGAACATTGCTCATTTCATCAAAAGATGCTCCTTTTTGCAGCCAGCTGTATATTTGTTTGTATCTGAACCTGCTTGTGTCCAGGCTCGAAATTTCTTCTTTAAGTTCATTTATATCAAAATCTAAAAGTGATTTCGTCATTTTATTTTCCTCATTCTGGCGATGTAAAACCCGGACGTTTTGTGAACATGCGGCATCAGCTGAATTCCGGTGCCGTCAAATGCTTCGGTTAATATTTCGCTGCCTTCCGGCTTTACGATTTCAAAACCTTGATTGTTTTTCAAAAATCTTTCTACCACATCTTTGTTTTCTGCCTTTGATATTGTACACGTGGAATAAACCAAATGCCCTCCCCGGGACACTGACTCCGCGCAGTTTTCAAGTATCCTTATCTGCGTTTCTGCCAGCGCTTTTATGTCCTCATGTGTTTTGTTGTACTTTATGTCGGGCTGCTTGAACATCGTTCCAAGTCCAGAGCAGGGAGCGTCCACCAGCACACAGTCTGCCTTAATTTCAAAGGGCTTTTGCTCGGCATCAAACCTGTATGTTTTTGCCTCAACACCCAGCCTCTTAAAAAGGCTTTCCATTATGTCTATTCTGTGTGAATGAATATCCGTTGCGATATATTCAGCCCCATTATAAAATCCGGCCATCGCAGCTGTTTTACCTCCGGGTGCAGCGCATGCGTCAAGGACAAGTTTCGGCCTTCCCTCCACTGCGACTTTTGCAGCCAGCATGGAGCCTTCATCCTGAATGGCTATTTTACCTGCATCAAAAAAATCTTTTTCTATCTCCTCAAAGGAAGCCTCAATTCTGAAAGCTTCTTTTACTATGTCTCCCCTTTGATACTTGATTTTTCTTTTTTTAAGTTCTTTTTCAAGCATTTGGCTCGAAAAATCTTTAAGGTTGTTTGCACGCACAGTAATGCCTGTTTCGCCGGAATATGCAAGAAGTTTATTTGCCTGCTCTGCGCCCAGTTCCTTTGTCCACATGTCTACTATCCACTTAGGGCAGGAATACTTAATGCTTAAATCATCCTCCGGAAATTCAAACTTTTCTTTTCCTCTTGCTATGTTGCGCAAAACGCCGTTCACAAACCCAGATGCACCGCCTTTGCCCACGGATTTTGCAAGCTCTACGCCTGACGAGCACGCCGCATGTGCAGGAACCGAGTCCATAAAATATATCTGATAAACACCTAGGCGCAGAATGTTTCTAAGCGTTGTCTGCGCACTTTTTTTCACATAATTATCAATAATCCAGTCTATTGTTATCAGCTTTTCAACAGTGCCGTAAACAAGCCTGGATGCGAATTTCTTTTCTTGTAAATCCAGATGGTTAAATGCTGTCTTTACCACAAGATTGCCATAGGATTTATTTTTTGTTATTTCGTTTAAAGCTTCAAATGCCGCTTTTCTTGACTTATCTATCATTAACTGAATTTTTCTCCGACTTCAATGCGGAACCCTCTGAGCACCATCTCTGCCGGCATTCTCTTTTTTCCGGGTATCTGCATTTCAATTATTTTTACCGCTCCTTTGTCGCAGGCTATCACAAGCTCATTTTTTGCTTTTAATACTTCTCCAGCCTCGCCCTGCATTTGGTTTTTTTCACATGCCCATATTTTTATCACCGTACCGTTGTATTTGGCATATGCCCCAGGCCACGGGTTAACTCCTCTGACCAGGTTAAACACCTCATCCGATGTTTTATTCCAGTTGATTTCCCCGTCTGTCTTTTTAAGCATCGGAAAATGCGTCGCTTCACTTTCACTCTGCTTTTCAGGGGTTATCGTGCCGTCTTTAAGTCCGTGCAAAGTCTTAACCAGAACTTCCCCGCCCAAAACGGCAAGCCGTTCAAAAAGCTCACCCGCTGTTTCATTTTCTTTTATAGCAACAATCTCTTTAAGAAGTATATCTCCGCTGTCCAGGCCTCTTTCTGTAAGCATAGTTGTTATGCCTGTTTCTGTTTCGCCGTTTATTATTGCCCATTGTATGGGCGC
>CAZDZB010000005.1:9666-30446 GCA_964509795.1 uncultured Christensenellaceae bacterium
CCCATAAAGACTACTCTCATTCCTCATCCTCCCAAAGTTCGCCTATTACTATATCTGTGTATAGTTTTCCGTCCAGATGGTCAATCTCATGAACCATAGCAAGAGCCAGCAGCCCTTCTCCTTCAATTTCAAACTCATTGCCGTTTCTGTCAAAAGCTTTTACCTTGGCTTTAAGGGGCCTTTTTGTCCTTCCCCATTTTCCGACTACCGAAAGGCAGCCTTCTGTTACTTCCTGTTCGCCTTCAGTTGATAAAACAACAGGATTTACCATCTCTATTAATCCTTCTCCTATGTCCACAATCGCTACTCTTCGGAGTATTCCCACCTGTACGGCTGCCAGTCCTGCGCCGTTTGCGTGGTATAATGTGTCCTGCATATCGTCAAGAAGCTGATGAAGCCTCTGGTCAAATTCTGTTTGTTCCCTGGAAACCATTCTCAGTTTTGGTGATTCATCCGTTAAAATTGTTCTTAATGCCATATCTTTATCCAAAAAATTATTTAGGTGTTTAAGGCAACCTATAAACCTTTAACAATTAATTATATCATATTCAAAGGGTCAATTTCCAGTATCATGTGAGTAAGCGGCACTGCTGCCTTGTCAAGCTCTGTGAAATATTTAAGCGCTTTTTTTCCGTTTTCGTCCATGTAATACCTGATGAGCAGCTGATACCTGTACTGCCCTTTTATTCTTACGTACTGCGTCGGCGCCGCATCCATTGAAATTACGCTTTGAGCTGTTTCGTGGTTTTTCTCCAAGTACTCCCTCATATTTGCAAATGCCTTTTCCGCGCCGTACTTTGCGGCCTGTTCGTCTTCGCTTAAGAACACCCATCTGGAAAAGTAAGCAAACGGAGGGTAAAGCATCATTTCCCTCATTTTTATTTCTTCTTTGTAAAATGACTCATAATCGTGTTCTGCCGCATGGACAATGGCAAAATTATCGGGAGAATATGTCTGAATGACAACGTCTCCTTTCTTTTTCCCCCTGCCTGCTCTGCCGGACACCTGCGCCACCAGTTGAAATGTCCTTTCGACGGCCCTGTAATCCGAAGCATATAAAGATGTGTCCGCCGCAATGACCCCGACCAGTGTGACATCGTGAAAATCCAGGCCTTTGGTTATCATCTGAGTCCCTACTAAAATCTGCGCGTCCTCTTTGGCGAATTCATTCAAAATATCAATGTGTGAGGTTTTGCCCGCTGTGGTGTCAGCATCCATGCGCAAAACTTTTGCGCCTTCAAACATTTTCTGCACTTCCTCGGCCACCTTCTGCGTGCCTCCGCCAAAGTATTTTATATACCTGCTTCCGCATTCAGGGCATATTTCAGGCGGCTGTGTCTCCATGCCGCAGTAATGGCACCTTAGCCTGCCGTCGCTCATGTGGTAAGTCATAGATACATCGCAGTGCTCACACTGCACCACATATCCGCAGTCTCTGCATGATACATGAGTGGAATAGCCTCTCCTATTTAGAAACAATATGGCTTTTTCTCCGCGGCTCAGACAGTCCTCCATCTTGATTTTTAGCTTTCTGCTTATTATGGACATATTCTTCGCCTTAAACTCTTCTCTCATGTCTACTATGAAAGTATCCGGCATTTCCGCTTCTCCGGCTCTGTCTGGCAGCTTCAGTAAATTATACTCGCCGTTAAGCGCCTGATAATACCTGCTGACGGTGGGAGTCGCTGAGCCAAGCAGCAATATGGCTTCATTTTGTGCGCATCTGAACTGAGCTACATCCACAGCGTCATACCTGGGCTGTGTTTCGCTTTTGTATGATGTTTCATGCTCTTCATCTATCACTATAAGCCCCAGGTTTTTTATGGGGGCAAACACTGCAGAGCGAGCTCCGATTACAATGCTCGCCTCACCTGAATATATCCTCTGCCATTCATCCAGCTTTTCGCCGGCGGAGAGCCTGCTGTGCAAAACGGCGCCGATTTGCTTAAACCTCGCCCTGAATGACGCCACCATCTGTGGTGTCAGCGATATTTCAGGGACGAGGATAATTACTCCCTTTCCTTGTTTGAGGATTTCTGAGCAAAGCCTCATATAGACTTCTGTTTTTCCGCTTCCTGTGACACCGTGTATAAAAAATTTTTTATTTTGAGAAGTATTGCCTGTTATTTTTTTCAGTGCCTGGCTTTGGGCTGGGGTAAGGACAACCTGTTTGTCCTTTTTCTCTTTAAGGGTTGTCATGGGGCGCCTATAAACACGCCTGCTGCTTATGCTGACGAAACCTTTTTCTTCAAGGGATTTTATAGAGCTGTTTGAATCGCCGAATTTTTCATTTATTTCCGATATTAAAATATCCTCTTCACTGCCTAAAAGGTATTCGATAATTTGTTTTTGCTTTTTACCTCTGCTTAATTCACCAAGTATTCTTTCTTTTTCCTGCAAATCGAAATTAATGCTTACATACCGCAGCTGCTTAATGTTTGTTTTGCCGTTTCTTATCTGAGAAGGAATCATGGCTCTTAAAGAGTGCACCAGCAAACACGAATACTGTTCTTTCATCCAAAAAACAAGCTCCAGCTGCTTCTCGTTGAGCACGGGCTCTTCGTCCAGCTGCTTTATTATGCTTTTCATTTTTTCGGACGGGACTTGGGTTTTATCCTTTATTTTAACAATATATCCTTCTATTTTTCTATTGCCAAAAGGCACCAATACCCTAGTGCCTGCTTTTATTTCTCTGCAGTTTTCTCCGATGTAGTAATCAAACACATTGTCAATATTGCTGTGAGCCACATCTACTATTATTTCTGCTATTTGCAATATCCTACCTCCGATATAGCATAAATATACCACAAGTATTTTTATTAATCAATTAAGTGCACTACCTAATACAGCTTGATATATAAAATAGCCTGCATTGACATTTTTCAACACAGGCTAAATAGTATTACTTTTTAATATTATCTGTTTTCAATATCTATATATTCTTTTGACTGGCAAACATTTTTATAAGCAGGCCGCATAATTTTTGGCTTGAATATTATCTCTTCAATCCTGTGGGCGCTCCAGCCCACGATGCGTGCCATCGCAAAAATAGGAGTATACAAATCCTTTGGTATTTCAAGCATTTTGTAAACCAGCCCTGAATAAAAGTCTACATTTGCGCATACGTCCTTGTCGCCCTTTTTCGCTTTTTTCAATACTTCCGGCGCGATTTTTTCCACTTTGTCATACAGCATAAATATATCACTGTTTCCGCTTTCCTCCGCCAGTTCTTTTGCTTTTTTCTTCAATATGACTGCCCTTGGATCGCTCAATGTATAAACAGCATGGCCAAATCCATATATAAGGCCGCTTTTGTCATTTGCTTCCTTTTTGACTACTTTTGTCAGGTATTCTTCAATCTGCTCCTCTGATTCAAAGTTGTCAATGCTGCTGATTAAATCCTCCATCATGTCCATTACCCGCAAGTTAGCTCCGCCATGCTTAGGCCCTTTCAGTGAGCCTATTGACGCCGCTACTGACGAATAGGTGTCCGTCCCGCTGGATGATACAACATGGGTTGTAAATGATGAGTTGTTTCCGCCGCCGTGCTCTGCGTGCAGCACCAGGCATAAATCCAAAACTTCTGCTTCAAGTTTTGTGAACTTGCCGTCTTTTCTTAGAACGTGAAGGAAATTTTCGGCGTACGAAAGGTTTGGGTCCGGCCTGTTTATAAACAAATTCCCATTGCAGTGGTAATGGTCATGGGCAATATATCCGTACGCTGCCAGCATGGGCATCTGAGCAATAAGCCGGATACTTTGATTGATTACATTTTCAATGGATACATCATCCGGGTTGTCATCAAAAGAATATAAAACAAGAACGCTTCGCGCAAGTTTATTCATAATATCTCTGCTGGGAAATTTCAATATCATTTCTTCCACAAAGCCCTCCGGAAGTTCTCTTTCCTTTGCCAATTCCCCGCAGATCATATCATACTGAGATTTGTTAGGCAGCTCGCCAAACAGAAGAAAATAGCACACTTCCTCAAACCCGTATCTCTTATCCTTCTGAAACCCTTGAGTTAAGTCCTGTACACTGACACCCCTATAACGCAGCCTGCCCTCAACTGATATTTTCTCTCCCTCGTCCAGTATGTATCCGTGAACATCACCTATTCTGGTCAGCCCTACAAGCACACCTGTCCCGTTTTCGTTTCTTAATCCCCTTTTGACATTATATTCATCATAAAGTTTTCTTGATATTATTGAATTTTTTCTTAAGTTTTTTCTAAGTTCTCTAATAAGATTACCGTCCATGCTTCCTCCTTTTTATATGTTTGTATATTTATTATAATAAAATTGATAATTAAAATTATAAATATGTCATAAATTGATTTTTAATAATATACCCGCGTGTGAATAATTATAACATAAAGCAGTGAGTGTTTTCAAATTTTCTTTTAAAATCAAAAAAAGCAACGTTTTAAATACATTGCTTTAAATCTATTCTCATTTTTATAACACATTACCTGGGAAGCACATAAAAATAAACTAGGAAAAAATGACAGATTGTACCCCCTAAAACAAACAAATGCCATATCATGTGATGATATTTAAACATTCTGAAAGAATAAAATACAACCCCGACCGTGTAGCTTAGGCCTCCCGCAAGCAGCAAAATAACGCCTGTCATTGGCAATACACCGATTACCAGCTTAATAAATATTATTATCATCCAGCCCATCGCTAAGTAAATGGCAGTATGCAGGCCTCTTTTTTTATTGTAAAACACCGCGCTGAAAACAATACCTAAAGCTGCCAGCGTCCATTGTATTCCCAATACAATAAAACCTTTAACTCCGCTTATCAAAGAAAGACAAAACGGTGTGTAGGTTCCGGCAATCAGCACATAAATTGCGCTGTGATCCAAAATATGAAATACTTTTCTCACCGTTCTTTCGCTTAGCGCAAAAGAGTGAAAAAAAGTAGACATCAGATAAAGAAACACCATACTTATCCCAAAAACCATTACTCCAGTAATGTCAGCAGCGTCGCCTCTTTCAAATCCTGCGACAATAAGCAGCACAAGCCCTGCGATGCTTAAGCCCGCTCCAATGCCATGCGTTATTGCGTTTGCAATTTCTTCCCCTAACGATAATCTGGTTTTATCCATGCTCACCCACCTTTTAAGTTATCTACTTATTATAATTGCCTGTCTTGAATTGTCAATGCATTATTTTATAAGAATATAAATTTTTAATGTATCTTGAAGTTATTATATTGCACAAACGGCAAAATGCTTGTAATATATAAAAAGGGCTTTAGGCTATTTAGTCCCAGAAGGAGAGCAGTATATGCTTTTTTTGCTTACAATGTACTTGTCCGATGATGAAAAAAAGTGCATAACGCAAATTTATAATGATTATCGTTCTATTATGATGGCTATTGCTATGAAATATGTAAAGGATAAACATAAATCAGAAGATATAATACAGGAGTCTTTTTTTAAAATACGAAAAAATTTGTCAAAAATTTCTAAACTTTCATGCAATAAACAGCGTGCATATATCGTTTATATAGTTAAGAGCGTTTCTATTGACTATTTGCGAAAATCAAAAAAATATAATCTTAACTGCTCTTTAGATGAATCTCTAACTGTAAAATCCACTGAAGAGAATTCACCTGACGACCAATTGTATATAGCGGAACTCAGGCTTTATATAAGTAAAATACTTTCTGAAATGGATGAACGGGACGCGTTGGCCTTAATGGGCAAATATTACTATGGATATTCCACAAAAGAATTGTGTGAATATCTAAAAGTAGACTCTCAAAACACCATGCTCTCTATTATATACAGAGCACGAAAGAAATTTATTCAACTTTTACAAGAAGGTGAAAACAGCGATGAAGATTGAAAAATTTAAATCTCTCATTTTCAATGATGATGAAATAGATAATGAATTGGTTGATGTTCTGATAAAAGCAGGCTCACATGAGTATATAAAAAACTCTGCTATGGAGGTTCCTGATTCCGAACTTTCTGATGTGGAATTTTCCGAGGAACTTGACCAAAAACTAAGAAAGTATTTTTCAGACACAAACAAAGAAACCAGAAAAGAAAAATTGAAAAGTTTTACCTCAAAAACCAAAAATATATCCCTAAGAATTGCTGCTGTGCTGCTGGTTCTTCTTGTCCTTGCGGCAGGTTTTATTGTTACTTCCGAGGCTACTCAAATAAAATTAATTAATTTATATTTAGAGCAAACCGAAATCAGCACTGATTTTAGCTCAAGCACTTCTAACATATTAGGTCCCCTTGAATCAATTATCGGATATATTCCCGAAAGATATGAAATGGTATATGAAACTACTGATAAATCCTCTGATATAATTCATTATGAAACATTAGATGGCGGATTTTTGCAAATAGAGGTATATGAAGGCGTAAGCCTGACAATTAATTCAGAAGGTGCTATTACATATATGATGGAGATTGGAGACATAAGCTGCTATGTAGCCGAGCACGAAGAATATATAATTGTTGTATATTCTGTAGGTAATTATGTATTCAATATTTACGGAACAGTTCCTCTTAGCGAAATAGAGAAAATTATTGAAAATATAAATTACTGATTTTTTTCACAAAACCATGCAATATTTTATAATTCAAATACGTATATATAGTGTAATCTTTTGATTGCACTATTTTTATTTGAAAGGAAAATAGCTAATGAAGAAAAAACTAGCAGTACTTATTGTTTTCATTGTACTCTCATCACTGTTGATTCCTTATGCAAGTGCTGATGATATGACGGACTATAGCCTGTCATCTGATTCAGAAGATTCCATAGATTATGTTTATATACTCTCTGCCAGTACTTCTCTTTCCATAGGCGGAGGCGGTTATGCATCAATCAGTAATAATATTACCTGTGTCGCTGCGGTTGACAAAATCGTTATGTCCACATATTTACAGCAATATAACGGCAGCTGGGTAACAGTGAACCACTGGACAGATACTGTATATTCAAATACTGCCTCCTCTGGCCACGGAGCGTATGTAGCATCCGGATATAATTACCGTGCTTTAGTGTATTTTTATGCTTACGACGGCAGTTCATATGAAAGCACTACCCGCACAGATACTGAATATTATTAATGCCGATACAGTTTCTTTTGTAGGAATATTTATCTTGAGGCATCTTAGCAGGGAAGAGAAGTTGTCATAGTAAGAAAGCGAAAAAATTATATTATGTATTTTTATTTGTATTGCCTTCGTTTCTATCTGTTTTCTAAGCGTTAAAAGCAGAATAATATGATTAAAATACTTTCTAATCTTTACAATCTTTAAATCAATCCTTCTGTTTGCATGAAGAGCGCTAGGATAACTTAATGATAATATTCCTTACAAAAGATTTTTCTAAAAAGATTATCTCGTATTTATAGCAAAAACCGGATTTAAAATTAAATCCGGTTTTTTAAACTCTTGTATTAACTACTTTAATAATATTCTACTTCGGCGTCATTACTGATAATAGTTCCTCTGCCTTTCCCATTTATTGCGTTAAGCAATGCATTTTCTTCATTGAGCGAAACCATGATACAGTCAATATTATTTTCCTGGCACAAAATAGATGCCGTATCGTCAAATGCTTTTAAATTATTTTTAAGTATATATTCATAGCTTACTTTTTTAAAAGCTTTTGCCTTCGGATTTTCTTTTGGGTCCGAGTCATAAACAGCGTCAATATTTTTGGCCTGTATAAATCCATCTGCTGTTATTTCGCAGGCTCTCAGTGCTCCTGCCGTATCCGTTGTGAAGAAAGGATTTCCTGTGCCGCACGCGAAAATCACGACAACCTTATTTTCAAGCAGTTCCACAGCTTTGCGGGTAGTGTAATAATCGGCAAATTTATCAACAGGGACTGCGGACAAGACTTCCGCCTTTACTCCTGCACGGATAACATAGTCTTTCATAGCTAATGAGTTTATCAATGTAGCTGCCATTCCCATATTATCCGCAATGGCCCTGTTCATTTCCTCGTCCATTCTTCCCCGCCATATGTTCCCTGCGCCGATGACTACTCCCACCTCAACGCCAGTATTTGCTATCTGGGCTATCTGCTTAGCCACGCGTTTCAATATTTCAGGGCATAAAACGAAATTGTTATCGCCGGAAAGCGCTTCACCGCTCAGTTTTAAGACTACTCTTTTGTATTCTTTTTTCATGGTCCTCCTCCTTGAGATATATAAAAAAAGAGACGGATAAGTCTCTTTTTATTATATAAAATCAATTTATTTCATTTGTCCCATTACTTCTTCTGCGAAGTTATCTTCTCTTTTTTGAAGGCCCTCGCCCATTTCAAAACGTTCAAAAGCAACTACTGAAACTACACCGCCCTGCTCTTTAATGACTTGGGCAACTGTTTTGTCAGTGTCTTTTACAAATTCCTGCTCCTGGAGGCATATTGTTTTGTAATGCTTTTTAATTCTGCCGTTCACAATGTTTAAAGCAATCTTTTCAGGCTTTCCTTCGTTTATTGCCTGAGCAAAAAGAATTTCCTTTTCCTTGTCCAGTTCTTCCATAGGAACTTCTTCTTTTGTGTTGTATTTTGGATTTGCTGCCGCAATATGCATGCATATATCTTTTACAAACAAGCCGAATTCATCAGATGATGCCTGCTGCGCAGAACATTTTACATTTAACAATACGCCGATTTTTCCACCCATGTGTATATATGTGCCCAGCACACCGTCTGTTGCTTCATAACGGGTAAATCTGCGAATACTGATTTTTTCTCCGATTTTTGCAACTTTTTCTGTAACTGCTTCAGAAACAGTTTTGCTGCTGTCTGCTGCAAAATTCTGTTCAAGCAATGCTTCAACATCTGCCGGGTTTTCTTTAACAATGTGTTCTGCAACTTCTTTTACAAAACCCTGAAACTCATCTGTCAGCGCAACGAAATCTGTTTCGCAGTTTATTTCAACTACTGCGCCTATTTTACTATCTTCTGACAAATATGAGCCTACAGCGCCTTCCGCTGCAATTCTGCCGGCTTTTTTTGCCGCAGCTGCTAATCCTTTTTCGCGCAGAAATTCTATGGCCTTTTCCATGTCGCCATCTGTTTCTACCATTGCCTTTTTGCAATCCATCATGCCTGCGCCCGTGCGTTCTCTTAATTCTTTTACATCTTGAGCTGTAAAATTAGCCATGCTCTTTATCTCCTTGTAATATTGTTGTATTGTCAGATATTTTATATAGTACCGCGCTCTGAAAGTTTGCTTTTTCAGAGCGATCGGCTAATCGTATATACTTTTAAATTACTATATCTTCTATATCCTGATATTATTCTTTTGCTGCTTCCAGTGCATCATCAATGCTTTCTTCTGGTTTGGCCGATTTCTCTTCCTTAGGCTCTGCTGCTTCTGTTGAATCTTCTGTTGTTGGAGCAGCTTCTTCCATCTGCTCGCCTTGTCTGCCTTCGATTACTGCGTTTGCCATTGCTGCCGCAATTAATTTAACAGCGCGAATAGCGTCGTCATTGCCAGGAATTATGTAATCAACTTCATCAGGGTCACAGTTTGTATCAACTATAGCTACAACTGGTATATGCAGCTTTCTGGCTTCCTGAATAGCAAGGTGTTCTTTTTTAGGGTCAACCACGAATATTGCGCTTGGCATCTTGGGCATTGCCTTAATTCCGCCTAAGTTTTTCTCAAGCTTTTCTCTTTCTGCCATTAACTTAATAATTTCTTTTTTAGGCCTTACCTTGAATTCTTCTGTGTTTTCAAAGTTATCAAGATATTTTAATCTGTCTATTCTCTTTTTGATTGTTTGGAAATTTGTTAAAAGCCCTCCGAGCCAGCGGTTTGAAATGTAATACATTCCGCAGCGCTTTGCTTCAGACTCTACTGCTTCCTGCGCCTGCTTTTTGGTTCCGACAAACAGCACAATGCCTCCGTCTTTTGCGATATCGCGGACAAAGTTATAAGCTGTATCAGCAAGCTTAACTGTTTTCTGCAAATCCAAAATATAGATGCCGTTTCTCTCTGTAAAGATATATGGCTTCATTTTTGGATTCCATCTTCTTGTTTGGTGTCCGAAGTGAACACCTGCTTCTAGCAATTGTTTCATTGAAATTGCTGCCATTATTGTTCCTCCTAAGTTTTTTCCTCCCCTGAAATCATATTCTCCGCAGACCTCTTAAAAAGAGGCACCTCTGCCAAAAATCATCCAGGGTGCGTTTTGCCTGTAAGATTATAACACATGGGTTAATTTAATTCAAGGAATTTTTACCCTGTTTTAGGGCGTTTCAGCCCTGTAAAGCGCATTATTTCCCGCCTTTTTACAATATCTAATGAATGCAGCAGTGTCGATTGCTGGTATTCAAAAAAAAGTAAATATAATCCACAGCATAAACAATCATCGGTCAATATTTTTTTGTCTATGTAAATGTTTTTTTAAAGCTGTACTATATCTTTATTTAGCCGTCTGTTTACGGTAAATAAGAACATATGGCAATTAAAATCAATTAATGGTAAAATATTAGCACACAATATTTAACAGGGAGGCTTAGTTTATGCGAAACAAAATAAGCAAAGAAGTAATGCAGTCCCGACTAACCCCTAGAACCGAAGATTTGCGAGGCCCTTATTTTAGAGACCAAACAGCTATTATCCATTCAGGGGCTTTCCGCAGGTTAAAACATAAAACACAGGCCTTTTTTGCGCCTCAAAATGACCACATATGCACAAGGATTGAGCATGTTCTTCACGTAGCCACCATTGCCGAAACCATCTGC
Organism: uncultured Christensenellaceae bacterium; assembly: GCA_964509795.1. GTDB lineage: Bacteria > Bacillota > Clostridia > Christensenellales > UMGS416 > JAFGUF01. The sequence continues at coordinate 20,414 of CAZDZB010000005.1, forward strand.
AAAGGGTTAAACAACTCAGGCTGGCAGCTGGACACGGAAATAGCTTACGCAGCGGGAATCGGGCATGACCTTGGCCATGCTCCTTTCGGCCACTCAGGAGAAAAGGCCATCAACCTTATTACAGAAAGAAAATTTGAGCATGAAATCAACTCTCTGCGCGTAGTTGATAAGCTTTCAAACGACGGGCACGGCATAAACCTCACCTTCGCTGTAAGAGACGGAATATTAAGCCACTGCGGTGAAAAGTTTGAGCAATACCTTGAGCCGGATATATCTATTACCGATTTAGATAAAAAAACAAATCCTGACAGAATCCCCGCCACATGGGAAGGCTGCGCAGTGCGTTTCGCCGACAAAATCGCCTATTTCGGAAGAGACATTGAAGATGCCCTTACTGCGCATATAATAACCCGGAAAGATATACCTGAAAGAATATCAAAGAAACTCGGGCGCTCAAACGGAGAGATTATTAATACTCTTCTTATTGACCTTATTGAAAATACAGCTAAGATGGGGATAATGGGCTTTTCCGATAAATATTATAAACTCATGGTAGACATTAAAGATTTCAATTACAAAGAGATATATTTATCAATAGATAAGTCCGACAATGAAAAATACTGCATTAATATAATAGAAGCGCTGTACAATCACTTATGGGACAATTATGACGATATAATAGCCGGTAATCATCATAACCTGGTGTTTGATAAATCTTTTCAAAGGTATGTCGCCTCAATGAAGTATCTTTATGAAAAGGAAAACACAGATAAAACTCAAATAGTTATTGACTATGTATCAGGAATGACTGATAATTATGCATTGGCTAGTTTTAAGGAAATTACTCTGCCTAAACCCGTTAAATTCTATTAAGGAGCTTATTAATGAGCGTAAAATCATTTTGGGTAAATTCCCCCAAGGTGGGAAGCAATATACAAATACTTAATAATAAAATCCATTTTGTCGAGCACGAGGGAGCCGAATGTTTTATTCTTCTACATGGGCTTGGCTTTTCCATGTTTTCCATGAGAAATATATATGAATCCCTTGCTCTGAAAGGATACAGGGTAATTGCTCTGGACCTGCCCGGGTGCGGATACTCAACCATGGATCAAAGACAAAAATTTTCCATTGAGCATATGGCAGATGTCATAAACGAATTTTTGATTACAAAAGACATAAAACAAGCGCACTTTGTCGGCGCTGCGGAAGGGGCAACATACGCGATGTGTCTTGCTCAGCTTTATCCTAAAAAAGTAAAAAGCCTTACCTTATGCTCTCCCGGCTCCTTGACCAGCCACTATCCTTTTTTATACAAGCAGCTTATAACGCCTATGGTTGGAGAAATTTTTATGAATTTCCTAACTAGAAAAATGGTGCGGTCTTTTTTGGAATGGATATACTTTAATAAAACCAAAATAACCCCCGCAATTGAAAGACAGACCTTTGAGCCTTATGAGAACAAAGCTGTGCGCAACTGGCTTATTTACCTTCTAAGAGATTACAACGACAGCGCCGTTTATTCTCATTTGTTTTTAATAAGCTGCCCTGTATTAATAGTATGGGGAAGCTATGATTCAGCCCATCCTGTTGCTATGAGCCAAAAGCTGGCTGCCGGCATGCGAAAATCTTCCCTTGTAATAATGAAAAACATAGGGCATATGGTATACGAATTAAGGGCAGAGCAGATAGTAGAAAATATTGAAAATAAACTGCTGAAAAAAGAAAATCCTTCTGTTTTGCCGTCCTCGGAAAAAGATTTTTGATATATTAACTGCTAATGTTTAATTAATTGAACAGCACTACATAGTGTGCTATAATCAAAAATGTGAATATTATGGAGGAACTTTTTTTGCACAATTCAGATTACAAATTAGGTTCAATAGTAACCATGAAAAAGCCTCATCCCTGCGGTCATAACGAGTGGCAGATAATAAGGATAGGTGCAGACATAAAAATAAAATGCTTGGGTGAAAAATGCGGCCGGGTAGTAATGCTGTCAAGACGCGATTTCAACAAAAGTTTAAAGAGCGTGTTAGAATCCGGCGATAGAAAGGGCGAATAGATGACAATCGAAAATAAATCAAAAAAGAAATTTAATGATAATACTATAGCGCGGGAAATAATGGAATGGGTAGTTTCCATTATTATAGCCGTCGCCTTAGTTTTAGTCATTTACAACTATGTAGGGCAATTGGTTCGTGTGGACGGCGCTTCAATGCAGCCCACATTATATACAGACCAAAGAGTGTTGGTAACAAAAATCCCATATTGGAATGATGAAAATATAGAACGCGGCGATATAGTAATAACAAAATATCCCGGAAGCAAGGAAAACTTTGTGAAACGCATTGTCGCTTTACCAGGAGATACTATAAGAATAACAGACGGGATATTATATATTAATGATACCGCCATTGATGAGCCTTATATAAAAGAAGAAATGTATACAGATTACCAGGAAACCACTATCCCTGAAGGGTACTATTTCGTAATGGGTGATAACCGCAACAACAGCAAGGACTCCAGAAGCTCTTCTGTGGGGGCGCTGCCCAGAGAAATGATTCAGGGAAGAGCATATGCAATTCTTTGGCCATTTGCGGATTTTGAAATTATAGAGCACAAAGACTATACTGAGCTTGATTAATATATAATACTTATACAGCAAGGAAGAAAAATGTTATACAAAGGCAGTTTTGGCAAAATCAACATGCATGTGCATACAAAATATACTTTTGGAAGTTCACTATCATTAAAAGACATTGAGATGTTCTTGAAAAAGAATCCTGATTTCGGGCTGGCAATTACTGATGTCAATACCATTGAAGGCGCACTAACTCTTAAAAGCAAGTACCCTGAAAAAATAATAGTGGGCAGCCAGATAATAACTCAGCAGGGCGCAATAACAGGCTTATTTTTAAAGGAACCTATTCCCAAAGGAAGAGGCTTAAACTGGACAATCGATGCTATATTAGTGCAGGACGGACTTGTTATGGTTCCCCATCCTTATGACAGGCTGAGGAAGACCTCTCTGTCGGATGCCGGCCTTAACCTTGCCCTTAAAAGATGCGACCTTGTCGAAGTGTTTAACTCCAGAACAATACATGCAGATGATAACAAAAAGGCATTGCATCTAGTTGGCGAGGATATATTGCCTGTATGCGGATCAGACGCCTACACAAAAAGCGAATTGAAAAGAACATATGTAAAGCTGTCTTCAAATCCTGTTTTGACTTCAGCCGATTTTTATGAAGCTCTTATTCAAACAGACCTGATATGTCGAAAGGCCCCTGTTTCGGCACTGCTTTTTACAAAAGCATACACAACGTACAAAAAAATTATTAAAAGTAGGTGAAATCATGCTTTATTATGAGTGGACTTACATTTTGCTGATACCTGCAATCATCGCGACTCTTTGGGCTCAGTCCCGTGTACAAAGTACATACAAAAAATATTCAGCAGTGAGGTCATCTCAGGGATACACAGGAGCTCAAGTAGCTAGAAAAATATTAGATGACAATGGCCTAAGCTATATCGGTATCGAAATTTCACCTGGAAGTGATTTAAGTGATCATTTTGACCCCAGGTCAAATGTTGTACGCCTTTCCCAAAGCGTTTATCATTCAACTTCAATAGCCGCCATAGGAATAGCCGCTCATGAGGTAGGGCACGCCATACAATACGGCGAAGAATATGCACCTGTAAAGATAAGGAATGCCATTATCCCTGTAACTAACTTCGGATCTAAAGCGGCAATGCCCCTCTTGATTTTAGGACTTATTTTTTCAATTCCGGAAATTGCTTTCCTGGGTGTTTTAGCCTACAGCCTGGCTGTTGTATTCCAGCTTATCACTCTGCCTGTTGAATTCGATGCTTCCAAACGAGCTGTGGGCATACTTGGCGAACAGAATTATCTTACCGATGATGAATTGAAAGGGTCCAAAAGAGTTCTTTCCGCCGCTGCTATGACATATCTTGCTGCAACATTTGTTGCATTGATGCAGTTGATAAGAATACTTCTCATAGCCAGAGGCAGCAGGAGAGATTGAACAAATGAATTTAAAAATAATAATACAGTTACCCGAAAGAATAAAAAATGATTTAGATAAAATCTCGAATGACTTATACGATGATTTTAAAGGTTCCTATACAGAAAAAGAAGACTTTTATATTACTTTGCGCAGCATAAACGGAATTGATGGGTTTACACTTAAGCAGATTAAATCAGCCCTGCTTAATGTTTCAGGAAAAAGCGACCCTTTTATATTATACTGCAATGAGCTTTTCCTCTTGAATCCGCGCCGCAAATCCAGCCTTGTTTTTTCATTGCGCGGCCTTACCAGCAAACTTTACAATCTCCATCAAAACATTGAAAACGTGCTGTTTACGAGAGGCATCCCAAGAGACGCATCTATGCCTTTTCCCTACATTGAAATTGCGAAAAAAGTAGCTTACAAGCAGCTGCCCTACGTCAAATCGCCTCAGTCACCCATTAATGTAGGCAGCATTGACCTCATTGAAGAGCACAGAAAATTTTCAAAACTTGAACATAGAAGCATTTCAGAATTTCCTCTTTTCGGAGGTCACTTACTAGTTGAGAGAATTGATGAAGACAGTGTTGTTTGCCAAAACGCATCTGGAAAAAAAGTAACCCTTGATATACTTGAGATGCCAAATGAAATAAAAATCAATGATGTTATAATAAAAACAGGCAATCAATATGCGGTGGACAAAAGCGAAACCAGAATACGCGCTATACAGGAACAAATAAAAAAAGAGCAGCTTTTAAATTCTCAAAAATAAGTGCAAAAAAAAAGACTGAATACACAGCCTTTAATTTTACGTCTTTTCTACCTATTTAGCTGCCGAGCACAGTCGGCACAAACGTTTTTGCCTTTGTAATTTACTAAGTCGCGTGCGTAACCGCAAAAAATACATGCAGGCTCATATTTCTTAAATATAATATGTTCGCCTTCAACATAAATCTCAAGCGGATCTTTGAGTTCAATTCCTAAGGTTCTACGTAGTTCAATTGGTATAACTACTCTTCCAAGTTCGTCAACCTTTCTTACAATTCCTGTTGATTTCATAGTAAATCCTTCCGTTTCTATAAAATGTATTTTTATTTGTAATTGAATTATATTTCTATTTTATCAAAATGTCAATGATATAACTTTTAACTTTATGTGAATTTTTCAAATTTTTGTATAATATTTTATTATTTCTATTTATTTCTTTTTGCAAAAATCATGTCTCTCTGAACAGTAAAGCTCACGAAATACATTATTATGTCAGCCAATACTTTGGCAAATGCAAATGGTATATGAAGGTAATTTGTCGCAAACTTCAATATTATAGTATTGAAAACCCAAATAACAATCACCAACGCAAAGTATTTACTTGCCGTACTTAATTTTGATTCGTTTCCTGCTTGAGCAAAAACTACTTTTTTGTTAATAAAATAGTTGTAAATTGAGCTGATTGTCCTGGCAATTCCCGTGGAAATTATTGCCACATCCAGACGCACTCCCGATGCCGGGAAGTTTAAATTAGCGAAGAAATCCACTATCAAAGGTGACCATAAATTGTACCCTCCGAGGGATAGGGCATAGTCCAGAAGGAAAGCCGAAACAGACGAAAGCATAAATTTAATAAACACAAAGCAAATTATAAAAATACATTTCAGATATCCAAAAAAAGTATCAGGAACATCTGTAAAAACACTTCCCTGCACCTCTATATATTTAAAATTTAGCTTCTGGTCTTTAATTATAAATCTCTGGCTTAATAATGTGTTGCAGGTGTCCCCTTTGAGATTAAGGAAATTCTTTACATAATCAGCAGGAATGGCTTGGACATTGCTCATTACGTTTTCTGCCTTTTGCCTGTGCACTATGTTAAAAAGGCCTGTTATTATTTTAACTCCTGTGTTCTTCTTCTTACTTATAATTTTCCCAGGGTCATTTGCTGAAATAATCATGCACTGATTTCCCTGCAATTGAGCATAAAGATTCCTAATATCATCAATTGTAGTATTCTCATTAACTATGATTATGCTATAACCCGGTAAATCGTCGAAAATTTTTTGTATTCCGCTTCCCAGTACATTCTTTTCGTGATAAGGCATTGTTTTAATTTTCTTAACCCAAGTGCTTTCAATATCTGTCTGCCAGCAAATATAAAGATATGTATCTTGAAAATTTTTTATTAACTCTTTTAAATCTTCCCTTTTTTTATGTATTAAAATTACTGTGTTTTTCATAACCCTAATTTTATCGCTTTCACATATTAAGTATATTATATTATATTATATATATCTTAAAATTACCCAATAAACGCGAATATTCGTCTCCCCTTTTTCCATTTTCTTTATATATTATCATAATATTATAAAAAACAATACTCTTTTATGCAATCTGATTAGATAGCCATATAGATCGCCTGAATTTGCATAAAAAAACGCCTATTTAAAAATAAGCGTTTTTTGACTTGTTTATTTTTACTATTTTAAGTTTTCAGGATTCAAGACCTTCAGTTCATCCAAAACAAATAATCCGTCTTTTCTTACAAGTACATCATCAAAATAAATTTCACCACCGCCGTATTCCGGAGTCTGAATCAAAACTAAATCCCAGTGTATCGCGGAATTGTTTCCGTTGGGTGCTTCTTCATATGATTGCCCGGGAGTAAAATGTATTGAGCCTGCGATTTTTTCATCAAACAGCGTGTCTTTCATAGGTGTTGTTATATATGGATTTACTCCTATTGCAAATTCGCCCACATACCTTGCGCCCTCGTCGCTGTTTAATACTGCGTTTATTTTTTCAGTGTCGTTGCATGTAGCGTTTATTATTTTGCCATCTTTGAATTCAAATGAAATGTTTTCATAGGTAAATCCCTGATAAAGTGCAGGTGTGTTATAAGTTATTCTTCCGTTTATGCTGTCTTTTACAGGCGCAGTGAATATTTCTCCGTCAGGAATATTCATCTCTCCGGCGCATGGTATCACTGGAATGCCCTTAATTGAAAATGTTAAATCAGTGCCTTCAGCCACTAATCTTACCTTGTCTGTTTTTTCCATCAGCGCTTTTAAAGGCTTCATCGCTTCATCCATCTTTGAATAATCCAGATTGCACACATTGAAATAATATTCTTCAAACGCTTCTGTGCTCATGTTCGCAGCCTGCGCCATTGAAGGCGACGGATACCTAAGTACAACCCATTTGGTTTCATTCACCCGGATTTCACCGTGGACTTTCTTTCCGTATATACTCATGTATTTAGCCATTTTTTCGCTGGGCACGTCTCCGAGTTCAGATGTGTTGTTGCCGCCGCGCACTCCTATGTAGGCATCCATCTGTTTCATAAGGGCCGCGTCATTTTCGGTCATTACATTGAGTGCTTCTTCGGATATATTGCTCAGCATTGCCCTATGTATCTGTGCATTTTCTAATTTTACAAAGGGAAGGCCGCCCGCTGCATAAGCTTCTTTTATAAGCATTGAGCCAAATTCAAAATGCTCTCCCGTTATATTAATCAGCACTTTTTCTCCTTTTTGCAGCCTGCATGAGTAGTTTATCAGGTTATGTGCAAGTGTTTGCAGTCTTGTGTCTTTCATATTATTCTCCTTTAATTGTTTTATAGAAATTCTATGCCCGATTCTCTTTTACATAAATCAAGCGTTTTTTTATTTGCTTTTTATACATTTTTAAAACATTTTTAATCTAGTATAAATACTTTTTCTGAATTAAATAGTTTGATAAAACTGCAGATGAGGATTCTTTGCCAGTTCTTCTGCCATTGTTGTCTTTTTTCCGTGTCCGGGGTATATAATTGTTTCTTTTGGTATTTCTTTTTTTATTCTCTCCAGGGATGAAACCAAAGATTCAAAGTCAGAATGCGGAAAATCAAAACGCCCAATACTTCCTTTAAACAGTGTATCTCCTGAAAAAGCATAACTATCAATCATAAATATACTGCTGCCCATAGTATGTCCCGGAGTATGAAAAACCTTAAAATTCAGTCCTGCAACCCCTATCTCATCACCGTCTTTAAACTTTACATCTGCCTTGTCTAAATTTAAAGGCTTTCTGATAAATCTATCTGACATATTTTCGCTGGCATCCATCAGCATATCTGCGTCATTTTCATGTATATATATTTTGGGATTGTATATTTCCTTTATTTTTTCAAGAGCCATGATGTGATCAAAGTGGCCATGGGTAAGAAGTACTGCGGCAATACCGTCGGTGTGTTTTTCAACCTCTTTGGTAAGCGAAGGTATTCCGCAGCCGGCGTCTATCAAAACTCCCGGCGCGCCTGCATGTTCTGCTATAAGATATGCATTGGCAGCCAATATTCCTCCTCCAACAACATATATCTCCATTATTCACCACTTCCTTTTCAACTTACCGATTGATTATACATTTATTATATTTAATCTATATAATTTTTAAAATCTGTTTTTTTGATTATCTGCATTTAACTCTAAATTATAAATGACGCCTCGTGTCGAATAATATCACACTTTTTTTGATTTGTAAATCGACCCGTTATTATATATAATATCTCTATTAAAAACGTAATTTTAATTAAGGAGAGCAAAATGGATAATAGCGGAGTTACCTATCCAAAAGGTTTTTTTGCATCAGGAATAAGCTGCGGAATCAAGAAAAGCGGTGATAAAGACCTGGCCATGATTTACAGTCCAAGCCTGTGTACATGCGCAGGAGTGTTCACAACAAACATAGTAAAGGGCCACTCACTTCAGCTTTGCAGGGAGCATGTGTCCAAAGGAAAGGCAAATGCTGTTCTTATTAATTCAGGAAACGCAAATGCCTGCATCGGAAAACAAGGCCATTATGACGCCTTAGCAATCTGCGAAATGGCGGCTACTGCGCTAAACTGCCAACGAGAAAATATCCTTATCGGCTCAACCGGAGTAATAGGCGTTCCTCTGCCTATGGAGAAATTCGCCAGAGGAATAAACAAGGCAGCAATAAGCCTGAAAGAATCCGGCGGACACGACGCCGCCATGGCAATAATGACAACCGATACTCATCCTAAAGAATCTGAAATTGAAATAAATATTAATGGAAATCCTGTAAGGATAGGTGCCGTGGCAAAAGGTTCGGGAATGATATACCCCAACATGGCAACCATGATATCAGTAATAACATCGGATATCAAAATCAAGAAAAGCCAGTCACAGGAACTGCTTGCAGAGATTGCAGACCTCACATACAACAGGATTTGTGTGGACGGCGACACATCTGTGTGCGATAAAGTGCTCTTTTTGGCAAACGGAAAATCAAACGTTTCGTATGACATTTGCAAAAGCGAATTTAAGGTGGCTCTTGCCGAAGTTTCTGCCACTTTGTCAAAAATGCTTGCGTCCGACGGAGAAGGCGCAACCAAGCTTATTACAATCAATATTAAAGGGGCAAAAACACCAGAGGATGCAAAACTCATTGCTCATGCCATAGCCAAGTCCCCCCTATGCAAAACAGCGGCATTCGGCGAAGATGCCAACTGGGGCAGGCTGCTGACTGCTGCCGGGTATTCAGGTGCCCAATTTGACCCGGAATTATGCGATGTGTACATTGGAGATTTAATAACCTGCAAAAGCGGAAACGCGATTATTTTTGCTGAAGATGCGGCATCTGAAATATTAAAGCAAAAGGAAATTTCATACACAATCAACTTAAACCAAGGCAAAGAGGAATATCAGATGTGGACATGTGATATGTCGGTGGAGTATATACATATTAATGCGGATTATAGGACATGAAAACAACGCAAAACAAACAGGGAACTATCCATAAAATATTGATGTATTTGATTTCCCAAAATAAATAATAGTATAAAAACTGAATCTCGCTTTCGCAATTTTTCAAATTGCTTTCGCGCAGCGGGCAGGCCCCGACCAATAAAAAAAGACCTTGCAGTCTTTGGTCGTCGCTTTCGCAATTTTTCAAATTGCTTTCGCGCGGCGGGCAAGCCCCGACCAATAAAAAAAGACCTTGCAGTCTTT
>CAZDZB010000006.1:0-25915 GCA_964509795.1 uncultured Christensenellaceae bacterium
TGTTTAAGGCATAAATACAATCTGTCTTTAGTCATTCGTTTGTCTTTTCTTCTCATAAATTCCCTTATATGTTCTTTGATTGTTTGTCTTTATCTTTTTCTATAAATACTTCAATGTCAAACCTTTGAAAATCAACTTTTTCTATAAAATCTGTCGGTAAAAACCGCACTAGGTTGAAAAATTCCATATCATTTTTATGTTTTGATAATATAACAGGCATTTCCAAATCTAAGTTTTCGCATATTTCCCGGATTGCGGATATATAAATATCAATGCAGGGTTCTGCATCAAGCTCTAACATATGGCTAGCGGATATTTTGTTTTTCCTGATAATGCTTCCCCAGATTTTTATCATAGTATTCCCCGATTTTATAAAATAGCCCTATGCAAAGGCGACCTATATTATATCACAAAAAACAAAAATGACCAATAAAAAGATTATTGGTCAAATAAGTTTATTTTACTAATATTTTTACTCCAAAGAGGCGTCTAAAATGTCATTATATACTTCTTTATTGTTAGTTTCATTTAAAAGTTCATGCCTTGCGCCCTCGTATATTTTGCATTTGACATCCAGGCCTTCTTTAGTGTAGGCTTTGTTAAGATATTCAGCATCATAGCCAAAATTCCCGCATGGGTCATTTTGCCCGCTTATTATATAAATAGGCGTTTGCTTAGGCATAGCTTTTATGTGTTTATCTTTAAGGGTATAAAGCAGCATGCTTGAAACGTCATTAAACATTGACCCGCTTGCAACAAAGCCGCATTTGTCGTCCACAACATATTTGTCCACCTGCTTTTCGTCTCTTGAAAGCCAGTCAAATTTTGTTCTGTTAGGCCTGAATGCTTTGCTGTAGTCGCCAAATGTTAAATCGTCCAGCACTTTTGCCGGTTTATTTTTGGGAAACAGTGAGGATAATAACGGGGCAATGTCACGAAGCACTGGTTTGCTCACTGTTACGCCGCTCAAAATACACTTTTCATATATATCATCAGTTCTTTGAAGAACCGCCCTTGCAAAAATTGAACCCATCGAATGGCCAAATAGTATTATTTTAAGTTCAGGATTTAAATCTTTTACATAAGAATAGAGCATTGATATATCGTCAATTACAGTTTTCCATCCCGCTGACTTACTAAAGACGCCAAGCCCGTCGGGAGTAGTTTGTCCATGGCCTCTTAAATCCATTGAAAATACATTAATGCCATTCTTACTTAAGTAATTTGCGAAATCGTTGTAACGCTGTGCGTGCTCTGCAAGTCCGTGGATAATTATCATTTGCTTTTTGGGGGAATCGGCAATCCACTCATAACACGTTAGTGAGTCATCTTTGTTGGTCAGATTGAAAGTTCTCATATGTTCTTCTCCTTCATAATATTTTATACAATGATTTTATGCATAAATATTGCAACATCCTCTTTTAATATATCGCTGTTTGAATAAAGAGATATATTTGTGCCGGATATATTAAATCCTAAACTTTTATAAAAATCAATTGCTGTGCCGTTTAAAGACTGAACTTCCAGCACAATGGCGCGGAAGCCCTCGGCCTTAGCTCGTTGTTCACATTCTTCTATAAGCTGTCTTCCTATACCTTTGAGGCGCATTTTCTTTTCGACCATCAGGTGCCTTATATAAAGAGTGTTATTCCAATACTGAGGTTCACATATTACTATCCCCTGCACAGTTGTTCCGCAGATTGCCGCATAGGAAAAGCCAAGGGCGGCAAGTTCATTGTACCAGGACAAGTCATTGTTGGAATGCGGCTTGCTGACATTAAGAGGGGAATCAAAATCCTTTTTGGTTATGGTAAAAATAGTCCCGATGCCGGAAGTGTCCTGCCCTACTCTGTATGCGCAGCTGCTTGTAAAGTTATCTTCGCCCAATTGCTTATCAATATCATATGTATAAATTTGTGTGCTGACAATTGTAGTTTCTGAAAACAAAGAATCGTAAATATTTATATCATCAGGATGAGGTTCGTTTGCTGCGCTCTCGCTTTCATCTGTTGGTGCTGTATTAGGGACATTTTCCGGTATTGAGGCTTTTGTGTCTGCCGGCCGCTGCTTTTTTACAGTTGTAAAGGTGGGAGCAGCCTCTGATGAATCTTTGCTCTCTGTTAAAGCGGCCTCTTTTTTGGCGTCCAAAACAGCTTCAAGGATTTCCTCGTTAACATATACCTGGTTTTCTCGTTTGATATCTTTATCTAAATCCGTAAAAAGGGAATTTGTGTTTTTTTCTTTGTTGTTTCTTTTTCTCATATAAACCTTTCTGCCTTATGCTGCTATATATTATAACACTTAGATAATAAAGTGTATATTAATTTATATTTAAATTAATGCGCCCTGTGTTTTTTTATTCTAATCATAAGTATTACGGTAAGAAGCGCAATTATTATTAAAATAAAGGCCAGGACATATTTTAACTTTGAGTAATAATCATATTTTTTCACTGTTTCAGAGTTTTTATCGATTATTTCAGGCCCGTATATTGTGCCTTGAATTTCAAATTCATTTAAGCTGTTCTGATTAATTTCAACAATAAAAACATCCAGATGGGAGATTATTTCCTTTAAGCTTTGGTGGTTAGGCAGAATGAAATTTACGGTTAATTCAGCAGAATTCATTTCATCTGCAATTTGCTGCTTGATTTCTTCATTCAGGTTTTTGAGGACTTCTTCATCAAAAATGCCGCGAGTATCAAGGCTGCCTGATATTTTGTACTCAGATAAGTTATCATATGACTGATATTCATATGCGAGGCTGGTAAAAGGAGAATATTCACCAGTCATCATTTTAAAAAGGGTTTCAAAAGCTTCTTCGTAACCGGAACATTGTTCCTGCTTTTTGAAATACACTGTATATATTTTCTCCTGGAGGCTAACATCACATTCGTATCCTATTTGCGTCCAGTATTCGCTTAATTTTAAAAGGCTGTCCTGAGCAAGGGCCTGCTGGGAATAGCTGTATTCGCTTAAGTCAAATTTTGCATTCCCCTGGTAAGTAACCAGAAAATCTGTGTCTATTGTGCCTGTTAGGTCAATTTGCGCGCAGCTTGTAAGAGCGGCAGCTAAAGTAAGAAAAACTATTAATATTAATATTTTTAAAATTATTTTACTCATAACTAAAACATCACATCATAAGGATCGGAAAAGATGACTGAACCGTCAGAAAAAGTAACAACGATGCGGAACCTGATATGCCCAAGGGTATCCAGCGTATCATCAATTGTATATTCGCTTTGCCCGCTAACCAGCTTCTGAACGCCAAATTTCGCGATTGCATCCTCATCTCCTGTAATTGTTTTAATTGGTTTTAAAATATAGTCATATTCATCATAGGCTACAAGAGTATAAGAAATGTTCATATACGGCCAGGGGCAAACCCAGGTTATGTTGTAAGAATCCGAAGCAGTCTGGGTAATGTTTAAGTCCATAGTTCCGTAATCGGAAGTAACTTTGGAGTATTCCGGCGCATCTTCGTCAACAAAGCTGTAGTAATATTCAGCAAGCCCCTCAACCTGGCTTGGAGATTCAAGCTCGGGGTTTTCATGCGGGTATGCGTTAATTGCTGCCAAAGGCTCTTCCAGGTACTCATTGTATTTGCTAAGGTTATTTGCGTATAATGACACAAGTTCGCTGTTATCTAAGTAATCAATCTGCTGCCTTGCCAATGGAGAGCCCATAAGAAACACATAATCCTCAGCGGCAATTTCCTGAATATCCCACATGTGATTTGCTATATAATAATCCCAGTCTGTGACAACTGCATACACAGGGGCATCAGGTTCATTTCTTAAAAGAGCATACTTTGTAACCATATCAGTAGCTGTTCCGTTAAATCCGAAATAGTATTGAGTGAAATGATGACCGTATTCATGGCTTAAAGTACGTGCCATGGACGCCACAGTGGTGTTTTCGTCAGCACCTGTCAAGATAATTACACTGCTTAATGTAGAAAAATCAATTGTCATGTCATCAGGAAGCAAGTTGTTCAAAGTGACAGGAAGGGAATATTTTTCATAGCTGTTTCTGTGCAGCCCGGCATATTCATCATAATTTCCGTTGTGCAGCTCCACTCTCGCGACATAGGCGATTTCGTCACCATGCACATTATTAAATAGCTCGTATGCAAGCTCTTCAAGTTTTGCTTCATCCCATTGCCGGCTGTAGCTGATAAACTGAATATTATTGTATTCAAAAACTGATTCAGCGCTTATATCCTCACTTTGCGACTGTGAAATTGCTGCATTTGTATTTTGTGAGTACTCAAAACTGTCCGAGTATCCCGCCTGCCTTTTGCCTTTCTGGTTAAACACAGACAATTCATCAGAATATTCATTTGATAACTTTATTGAAAAGAACAAAGCTCCGCCGACAAGAATCAAGCTGAGCACGCAGACAAAAAGCGCCGTTCGTATAGATTTTTTATTCATAATTACCCCAAACTATTACTGCTATGATTATACCTCAAATATGCTATAATGACAATATGGTAAATGATGTAAAAACCGAACAAGAAAAAGAACCAAAACATTATTTTAAATAAGATGTTTTGTTACGCGCTTAAGATATTATATTACTCTATTGATTTTTTTATTTTTATCAATATAATAGTTAACTATACATTCATAATGTTTTATGAATCTTAAAAAGAGAGGCAATTAATATAATGGAATATAGAAGAAGAACAAGCAGAAGGTATGAATCAAGCAAAAAAAACAAGAAAGTAAGTTTGTTTAGAAAGATAATAAGCATAATAGCTGTGCTGGTTTTAGCGGGAATAATTTCGGTAGGTATAGCATTCGCCTTACTGGTGGATACGTCTTCATGGGAAAGTTTTGACCCGGATTCTCTGACCAATGTTAACCAGACGCTTTATGTATATGACGTTAATGGCGTTGAAGTGGCAGGAGTTTACAACCAGGAAAACAGGACATATGTATCTTTGGACTACATACCTGACCATGTGGTTAAGGCATTTGTGGCAATTGAAGATGCCAGGTTTTATGAGCATGACGGAATAGACTACATAAGAATGTTTGGCTCAATGTGGGCAAACTTAAAAAGCATGAGTTTTTCCCAAGGCTTTTCAACAATAAGCCAGCAGCTTGTTAAAAACACTCATTTGTCATCCGAAAAAACAATCAACCGTAAAGTGCAGGAGATGTACCTTGCCATAAAGCTTGAGCAGGAATACACCAAAGACGAGATAATGGAAATGTATTTAAATTATATATACTTTGGCAATGGTGCTTATGGCATTGAAGCGGCAGCAAGATCATATTTTGATAAAGATGTAAGCCAGTTGACGATATCAGAAGGCGCTATGCTGGCTGGAGTCATCAAATCAACGGCCAATTATGCCCCGCATCTGGACTTTGAAAAGTCAATGAGCAGGCGAGATATCGTTTTAAAGCAAATGTATAGCAATGAATTTATCACAGAGCAGGAGTATCAGGAGGCTTTGCAGGATACGCCTGTACTTGTAGTTTCCAGGCCCAGCAACACTGAATATGGACAGTTTGTTGACTACGCTTTGGATGAGGCATCTTCAATTCTTAATATGAGCTATGAAGAAATGACCGCAAGCGGGTATAAAATATACACAACAATGGATGCTAAGCTGCAGATGGCGGTTCAAAATCATTTTCAAGACAGTGAACTTTTCCCGGAAGATGCCTCAGATGGAGTCCAGGCGGAGGGCGCGGCTGTGGTGCTGGACGCTCAGACAGGCGCTGTTAAGGTGCTGATAGCCGGTAGGAACTACGCGGCAAAAGGAATGAACAGGGCGATTGACGCGCGAAGGCAGCCTGGCTCCACAATCAAGACTGTACTGGTATACGGGCCGGCTATTGACCAATTCGGCTACACCGGAGCGAGCCTGATCGAAGATAAACCTATTGATATTAATGGATATGCCCCGAACAACTACGACGGGGAATTTTCAGGCTGGGTCTCATTAAGGGAGGCAGTGGCATTGTCTATTAACATACCCGCTGTGCTGATTTTTAATGACATTGGAGTGGAAAACGGCATTGCATACGCCAAGGCCAGCGGAATTCCGTTTTATGAAGGCGATGATAATTTATCTTTGGCATTAGGCGGGTTTACTTATGGAGTTACTCCTCTGGAGCTGGCCGCTTCCTATCAGCCTTATGCAAACCAGGGAGTGTACAATGAACCTTATGTTGTTAAAAGAATAGAAGACAGTTACGGCAAGGTGCTGTATGAGCATTCACCTGAATCAATTCAGATAGTTGAATCAAGCACTGCGTTTATGATGACTAATATTTTGCAGACAACAGTTGAATCAGGAACCGCAAAAAGATTAGCCATTGACGGCATAGAAATTGCCGCGAAAACAGGAACAGTTTCATTCCAAAGCGGAAGAGGAGTAAACGACGCATGGACAGCGGCATACACAACGGAAGACATCGTAGTGGTCTGGAACGGATTTGACATGCCCAGCGATATTCATTATATGTCCTCATCTTCAACGGGAGGGAGATACCCCGCTTTGATGATAAAAGAGATATTTGAAGACATTTACGCTTCACATACTCCTGCAGATTTTCCTGACGATGACGGAGTTGTGTCAGTAAAGCTTGATAAAATAATGTATGAAAGATATAACACCATTGCTTTAGCTACGGAATACACAACCAATGGCAATTATTTTTATGAGTATTTTAAAGCTGATAATATGCCGGTGAATGAATCACCTTTCTGGTCTGAGCCATACAAAGTGACAGACCTTACAGGATATATTGACGAGGAAGGCAACCCGGTGCTAAGCTTTACGCCTCTGCAGGAATATATGATTTACAGCTTGATAAGGCAGGAGGACTATGAGGAGTCATCATCAGCTTTTGTTGTTGCCACATATTCAGGCGTTACAGATATGGTATATTTTACAGATACGGAGGCTGACAACGCGGAATACAAATATTACGTAGCTGTTTACAATCCTGTAGTAATACTGGAAAACAATACATTTTTATACGGTGAATCCAGCGATTACGTGAAATTGGATGTTCCTCAGAGGGTGGTTGAAGAACCGACTGAGCAGCCTGAAGCAACACCGGAACCTGTAAGTTCGCCTTTTCCGGAGCCTGAAATTACGCCGTCTCCTGAGATTTCACCTACCCCTTCGCCAACAACAGAAGGAGTGGGTTGACGAGGGCCGAAAGGCTTTTGAAATCATGGTTAGCGCTTTACATTTGACATAAATAAGTGTATCATAAATTGAGTGATATCTATATATTTGCTCTGTGGACAAATGCAATTAAGAGAGGTTCTATGTCTATAAAACCCAACAAGAAAATAGATGTTGTCAAAGAAGAAATAGCGCTTCCGGATGACATAAATAAACTGAACAAAATGATGGATTCCCTCTATAAAAAAATCAGCGAATTGGAGGGGAAAATCAGCGAGCGTTCAGAAGGGCTTTCAGAATTTTATCAAAGCAATATCAGGCAGAACAGAGTAACATACATTAAAGAGGATGATGAAATATATAAAAAGGCAAAAAATGTTGATAACTTAGTAAATGAATACAATAATGCCTGCATAATGATAGAATTAATCGAAAAAAAAATTGACAAACAAAGCCATTGAAATAGTTTTGGTTTTTTGCAAAGGGGTTTTTTTGCATGGGCAGCGACGTTAAAAGGGGGTTTTACATTCCCACATATGAAAAAGTAATAAACGCCATGCATGATTTGGTGTGTGTTACAGGCGAGGACGGCAGGATTGTCCTTGTTAACGCTGCGATGACAAAGGTGCTGGGGGTTAATATCGGCGATGACTGCCCATATTCAAAGGAAGAAAAGGACTGTCCCGGTTTCTGCAAGTTCATTCAGGACGCTAAATATACAGAAAATGAGATTGTTCATAGCGGAAGAGTTTATAGCATTTCAATTACTCCTCTTATAGATGACGCGGGCCAATGCAGACATATTATGCAGATATGGAGAGATGTAACAGGAAGCTTTCACCTTCGCAACAAACTGCAGAGACAGAATGATATTTTAAGAAAAGATTTGGAGGTTGCAAGGAGCCTTCAGCATTCTATGCTGATAGACGCCCTGCCCAAAGTATCAAACATTAAAATCTCCACCTTGTATAAGCCCTGCGACAGTGTCGGCGGCGACTTTTATGATTTTTTCAAGATTGGTGAAGATAAGCTGCTTTTTTATATGGCTGATGTCTCCGGGCATGGCGTATCGGCAGCCATGCTTACGGTCTTCTTTGCCCAGGCGGTAAGCCAGCTTATGTATAACCGGGAAAAAATGATAATGCCCCACAAGCTGGTTGAGCAGGTATGGTCAAGGTTTTTAGGGCTTGGGCTGGAGGAACATTTATATATCACGGCCTGGGTCGGCGTTTTGGACGGGAAAACAGGCGAGCTTACATACTGCAACGCGGGGCATATAGCCTCACCTGTTGTAGCGTATGAAAAAAAACATGAGCGGATTGAGATGCCGGGGTTTCCTATTTGCAGATGGACGGATAAGCCGGAATTTAAAAGCGAATCTATGGAATTGAGCAGAGGGACCAAAATGCTGCTGTTTACTGACGGCCTCACGGACGCGTTAAGGCTCAGCGGCAACAAGGTGAACCTTTACGGCGGGGTAAACGCGGCAGAAGATATTGCGATAAACCATCTTATGGAGGATGATTTTGATGTATGCCTTAATAATATCTGGACCGACATCAGAGAAGGCATGGGAAGCAATGAACTTAATGATGACGTAGCAATGTTTATGATAGAATATAAATAAAAATATACTTTAAGGAGGTGCAGCCATGGCAGACATTGGTTTATGGTTTCAGGACATATTGCCGCAGGTAACAATACTGGACGCTATAGATGTTGTCGTTGTTACAATTTTAATATACCAGCTTATAAAATTCACCATGCAGACAAGAGCTGCACAGGTGCTTAAAGCTTTTGGATTAATCATAGTTTTGGCCCAGATAAGTGAGTGGCTGCAGCTTTCAACACTGGCATGGATATCAAATTATGTAATTGACGCAGGAGCAGTAGTTCTTGTGCTTTTGTTTCAGCCGGAAATCAGAAGAGCCCTTGAGAAGCTGGGCAGGCGCAAATTCTTCGCTCCTAATACAGAGGACGAAGAAAACGAAAAGACAGTAATAAGCGAAATCGTGCGTGCGGTGCAGAGGATGTCCGGACACAGGACAGGAGCTTTGATAGTCATTCAAAACCAGGAGCAGCTGGGAGACATAATTGAAAGCGGCACTATTCTTTACGCCAAGGTTAGCTCAGAACTGCTGGAGAACATATTCACTCCAAACACTCCTTTGCATGACGGAGCAGTAATAATAAAAGAAGATACAATAATAGCCGCAGGGTGCTTTCTTCCCCTGACAGTTAACCCTTACCTGGCCCAGGAAGTTGGAACAAGACACAGAGCCGCAATAGGAATGTCTGAAAAAACAGACGCTTTAGTAATAGTGGTCTCCGAAGAAACGGGGGTTCTTTCCTGCGCAAAAGGAGGAAAGCTGATAAGGTATCTGGACGGAAACAGCCTGAGAGAAATGCTGGAGGAAGTAATCAAAGAAGGTAAAGATAATGTGCCTAACTTCCTTGTGAAGTGGCTGCGAGGAGCAAGCAATGGGAAAGGTTAAATTATTTTTAGGCAGAATTAAAAATAATTGGAAAATGAAGCTGGTATCTTTTGTTCTGGCTCTTTTCCTGTGGAATTCAGTTATAGTCAACACAGACCCTGTTGTCAGCAGAACCACTGACCCCATCCCAATTACCTTAATCGGAGTTGAACAGCTTTCTTCAAAAGACCTTGCAATTGCCAATGAGTCTTCTGATTATCTGCAGTCGGTAAAGGTGACTGTGCTTATGAACAGAAGCCAATCAAAGCTTTTTGATCCTAATGATATTCAGGTAACGCTGGATTTATCAAAAATAAGCACAACCGGAGAGCAGACCATAAAAGTGACGGCTTACACAAACGAAGGAACAATAGAAAAAGTGACGCCGGAGTCTTTCACTGTGGTAGTGGATCAAAAGAAAAGCAAAATAGTTTCTATAGAGTATGAAATGGAAGGAGAACTTCCGGACGGGTATTTTGCAGGAGAAGCCAGCATTGAGCCTACATCGGTGCAGGTTACAGGCCCTAGTTCGGTGGTCGACTTGGTGGACAGCGCATATTTTACTGTTAACCTTACAGACAGGACCTCATCACTTGCTTTGCCCAAAGAACTATATCTCGTCGATGCTAATGGAAACATAATAGAATCAGATACTCTTTCAACCAATGTGGATTCGGCGATGTTTGAAATGAGCATACTGCCCAGGAAGGAAATTCAAATACTAGGTGAAAGCTGCGTGACAGGAACCGACAAGCTGCCACAGGGCTATCAGGTGGAAGAGATTGAAGTTTACCCAAGCACAGTGGAAGTGACAGGAAGCGCTGAGCTGCTTGATGGGCTTACAAGCCTTGACAGCGAAGTTATTGATGTGGCGGGCAAAAAGGAAGATGTATACACAACAATTAAGCTTTTGGTTCCGGAGGGCATCACAATGCTGTCAACAGACACTGTAAGCTTGATTGTGAGAATAAGCGAAATAATGGACAAAGTCACATTTGACAATGAAATTGTGGAACTAAGAAATATTCCAAGCGGAATGAGCGTGGCTGACTTTGACGAGATAAGAACGGTGGAGATGCTGATACCGGAAAATACAATTTCCACTTTGACAGCAGCTCATGTAAAGCTGTATATTGACCTGTCTGATTTGCCGGCAGGTGAACATGAATTGAAGATACAATGCGAGGTGCCTGAAGAATTCAGGGCAATCGACATAATCATAGAGAATGATACTGCGATAGTAGTAATGGTAGAGGATAATTGATAAAACTAAATGATTTAAAAGTAAGCGTTGATTACACAAGCGAAGAAATAAAAAAAGCCGCTGCAGGAAAATTGAAAATAAACCCGGCGGACATTAAATCATTTGATATCATAAGGCGTTCTGTTGACGCCAGGTATAATAATGTACGTTTCAGCCTGGCAGTATTAGTGCAGGCTAATGCAATCGACGAAAAGTTAGCTAATCAGAGCAATCAAAACATTTCCAAATTAAATAATTTAGAAAGCCATCTTAAAAGCAGGCCTGTGATAGTAGGAGCAGGGCCTGCAGGCATGTTTGCCGCACTTATTTTGGCAGAGGCGGGAGCTCAGCCGATATTGATTGAAAGAGGCCAGCCAATAGAAAAGCGAAGGGCGGACATTCAGGAATTCCAAAAAACAGGCAAACTAAACACTGAATCAAATGTATGCTTTGGCGAAGGCGGTGCAGGCACTTTTTCGGACGGAAAACTTGTTACAAGGGTAAATGATGAGATGTGCGGCTATGTGCTCAACACGTTTGTTAAATTCGGTGCTTCTTCTGATATTTTAATTGATTCCCGTCCTCATGTGGGCACAGATGTGCTTTCGGAAATACTTGTTAAAATAAGAAAGCATATTATTGCCTTAGGAGCCGAAGTGTCATTTGGAGAGAAGATGACGGACATAAAAGCAGCGGAGGGCATGATAAAATCCGTAATAACAAACATAAGAGAAATTCCCTGTGAAAATATGATATTGGCAGCAGGCCATGGAGCGAGGGATGTGTATGAGCTTCTCGCAAAAAAAAGCATTCCGCTGGAAGCAAAAGGCTTTGCTTTGGGGGTAAGAATCGAACATCCAAGAGAAATGATAGACAAAGCGGTTTATGGCAAATACGCAGGGCATGAGAGGC
The DNA here is from genome assembly GCA_964509795.1 of uncultured Christensenellaceae bacterium. Lineage (GTDB taxonomy): Bacteria > Bacillota > Clostridia > Christensenellales > UMGS416 > JAFGUF01. The sequence continues at coordinate 11,788 of CAZDZB010000006.1, forward strand.
TGGGAGCCGCGTCATATAACTTAAGAGGCAAATTCGGCAGCAGAAGCGTATTCAGTTTCTGCATGTGCCCCGGCGGCGAGGTAATAAATTCTTCAACAGAAGCTCAAAGCCTTTGTGTAAACGGCATGTCATACAACGCAAGAGATGGTGTCAATTCCAATGCGGCGGTTGTTGTCCAAGTTAACCCGGATGACTGGGACAGGAGCGCTCTGGGCGGAATAGAGCTTCAGAGAGAATTGGAAAAACGGAGTTATATTTTAGCAGGCAGTGATTTCAGTGCTCCCGTACAAAGGTTTGAAGACTTTAAAAAAAGCGTAGTATCCCAATCATTCGGCAGTGTCCGCCCCAGCATAAAGGGAAAGACAGCGATGGCAGATTTAAACAAAATACTGGGAGATGAAATAAGCTCAGATATAAAACAGGCAGTTGAGTACTGGGATAAAATTATTACAGGCTACTCCAAGGGAGATGCTGTGCTTACAGGAACAGAAAGCAGGACAAGTTCGCCTGTAAGGGTATTGAGAGAAAAAAATATGCAGTCACCTGAAATAGGCGGCTTGTATCCCTGCGGGGAAGGAGCAGGATACGCAGGAGGTATAATGTCGGCTGCGATAGACGGCATAAAATGCGCTCTGCAAATATTAGATAGTAAATAAAGAAAGAAAAAAATGAACAGCAAAAATTTTATATACAAATCAAGTAATTACACATACATTATTCAGGGAATGATAACAACCAGCCTGGGGCTGCTTTTGCCCCACATGATGGTTACATATTCACTAGATTATGCGCAGGGCGGAAGCATGATATTTTTCCTGCTTATAGGAGGGGTTATTTCCGCGAGCTACGGAGGAGCGCTGATTAACCGTACCGGTGAAAAGCTTTTGGTCATTTTTGGAGCTTTGCTGATAATATTCGGGTACGGCGTAGTAATTTTTGCGCAAAGCGTCACCTTAGTCTATATAATGCTTTTTATTGTTGGCACAGGAACAGGTTTTTATAATATTGCTTTAAACACACTTATCGCAAAAATTTCGGAATCTGACCCTAGAAAATTAAGCAAACTTCACATGTTTTTCGCAGTGGGCGCATTGCTTGCAACATTTATTATATCAGGAATAAGCAGCTTTAACCTATCGTGGAAAATGTTTTTATATGTGATGATTGCGATGAACCTGGTAACTGTACTGCTGTTTATAAAAACAGATACATTGTCGTCAGGCAAAAAAGAAGAACATCATAAAATGGATTTAAGCTTTTTTAGAAAACCCTATATTTATATTTTCACAGCAATGCTGTTTTTTTACGTAGGCGCTGAAACGGCGGTAAACGGATGGGTAGTTACATTTATTAATGAACGTAAAATAATTGCAGCATCTGGCTCAGGGTATGTGCTGTCGGTGTTGTGGGGGATTGTCATTTTAGGAAGGTTTCTTAATCAGAAAATAAGCTCGGCGTTTTCTCTTGAAGCGAGGCTTTTATTGTGTTCGTTTTTGATATTGTTCAGCTATGTTTTTCTTATAAATTCTGGATATGCATTTGGAATAATTTTATCAGTTATAATTTTGGGTCTGGCTATGTCTGCGTTTTTCCCTAACGCAGTTGCCAATGCGTCAGATAGAATGAAAGACAATTCAGTGGCTTTAGGGCTTTTGCTTTCTGTCGGTGGATTAGGAGGTTCTGTTATTCCTTGGATTAACGGGATAATAGCCGAAAATTTCGGCATAGAGACAGGGATGAAGGCTGTAATTGTATCGATTGCATTTCTTATCGCGTCTTCGGTTTTAAACTCCATTTTAAAAAAGGCGAAAAAAAGCAGTACTGATGGCAGCACCAGAACTGAGATAAATAATTGATTTTGGCAATTATATATTAGTTTACACTAATAATAATGCATTATTATTTTATTATATTTTTTATTAATATATCGTAACTATCAATAATATGTAAATCTGCATCCATACTAGTTTCTAAAAAAGTAGAGTTTGATATTGTATTTGTCCTTATAAGTATCTTTTTTATACATCCCTTACTATTACCTGCTTTTATTAGTTTATCAATTGCATCTTCTAGTGTCTCATGTGGTTTTTGTATTTTAACTGGTATATGCGTATTTTTATAAGTATCTTTTAAAAAACCATCAATGCCTTTATTTCTTTGGACTGGTGTAGCATCCAAAATTGTTAAAATTGATTGCTCTAATCCGTTTTTTTTCATATATGCAACTTTACCTTTTTTAATTAATTGTGATGATGTTTTAATTGGATTATCTAATCTCAATTGTGCTAAGTTAATAGCATCTATATTCATGTCTATTCCAAAATAATTCCTATTTAATAGTTTACAAGCTACTACCGTTGTGCCGCTCCCTAAAAATGGATCAAGTACCAAATCTTTTTCATCGGTAACCATTTCAATAATACGTTCAAGTAGTAATATTGGTTTTTGGGTTGGATAACCAACTCTCTCCTTTGCTTTGGGATTTAAAAATGGAATTTCCCAAACATCTGAAAGTGGCACACCGTCTTTTACATTACTATATATGATTTTTCCATTAGCATCTGTTTTATAAACAGTCTTTCCATCACCATTACGTTTACGCTCCTGTAATATTTGGTCAACATTGGTAGTTGGAGAATATTCTCCATATATAGTATTAAACTTAAATTTATCACTTTTAGTGTAGAAGTAAATATTTTGATGACTGTTTAAAAGTCCTTTTTTTGAGTTTGACCATCTTCTGTAATACCATATAATTTCACTTCTAAAATTACTTATACCAAATATTTTATCTAACAATATACGAATATGGTGCGACGCACTTTTGTCACAATGAAAAAAAATGCTACCCGTAGGCTTAAGTAATCTATGTAGTTCAATCAAACACGATTCTATAAAATTTAAATAATCTTCTAAAGAATCCCACCTATCATTAAATTCAAACTTTTCATTTGTCTTTGAAATTAGTGAATGAACTTTTTGAGTGTAAAAGGGAGGATCTAAGTATATTAAGTCAAAACTTTCATCATCAATAGTTTTAAGTATATCTAAACAATCACCTAATACTAATTTATTTTTTATTTCTTGTATTTTCATCTGCTATTTCCATTAATATTTCTTTTAAGTTTACTTTAGTTCGTTTTAATATATAATCCCACGCTGAATCTCTACAATAATATTCTCCTCCTAAACCCGCATATAATGTTTCCAACGTAGATTGAATTCTTATAGCTTGACTACGATTTGGATAGTAGAACATAATACGAATTGGAACATATCCAGCCTTGCTAATAACCTTTATGCGAGTATGCTCTTTTGTAATGTGGTCGCCATCAGTTGTGGCATCACGCCATTTTATTTCATGTGCTCTATTACCTATTAGGCAGTCAATTTCGAATTGTTTAGGTCGCAGCCCCATGGTATTTGGTATCTTAAATTTAGTTTTACATTCAAATTGATATTTGAAACACAATATGGTAGATTATTCTAAAAATGACCCTGCATAGTTATATAAAAAACGCCCTGTATTTTGGTATTCATCTATCTTCGCACCATCATTATCCGTTATTCCTAATACACGATATATTAGATAATGTTCATTGTTGTCTTCTTGCATTTCTAATATACGTTTTTTACATTTGCTGGCGAGTTGTATTGAATATTTTTGTGCCAATTCAGCAATTTGCTTTTTTATATCTTCCATAATTTATACTCCTGTCATAATAACAATATCATAACATATATGACAGGTTTAAAGACTATAAATTTTTATTTTTTAGGATTAAATTCTAATCCTTGTTTTAGTTTTTGATTAAAATCAGATAATTTAGGTTGCATCCCGATTAATCCGCAAATTGATTCTGCAAAACTAGAAAACAATTGTTTAAACTCTTCAACATTGTTCATCATTATTGTTTCTACATTACCCGACCTATTAATTTGCTCTTTTGTTAACTTAAATACGGGCGTTGCAAATTCTTGAGAAATCGCTATTAGTGAATTAAAATCTGGAACACTAATTAAATTATATGGTGATTCTTTCCTGACATATTTTTTAAAATCACTCTCTGATATCACCATTTGATATTTGTTCAATGATTGTCCCAATTGTGCGTATGATGCTGATTGAATTTTATTCATCCATTCTTCGTAAGATTTTGCCATCTTCCCTCTATAAACATTATATTTTTGTGAAACAATACCTAAAAATTTAGGAGGGCTGACAGGAAGGCTATTTGGTACGTCTGGCTTTCTAAAATCCCAAGTATCATCATGCCATTTGGGTATCATTTTTGAAAGTGATTGTATTGCTTGATAACAGAAAAAATCAGGAGATGTTGGAATCATAAAATAATCCGACCCCATTAATAAAATTCTATTCATTCCACCAGAACTAGGACTCATATCTAATAACACTATATCCCAGTCATACATTCTTGCTGTCTCACGTATAATAGCGTTAAGAGCACCTACAAATTGCCTAGAATAGCTTTGATATTTAGTACTAACAAGTCCTAGCGTAAGTTCAATATCAATGTCTGACATCTCTATATGTCCAGCAACTAAATACAAGTTTTCATGTAAAGTATCACACGGCTTAACTGCTTTTATTTTGGTATCCTCGCCACTTAGTATTGGATATAGTATTTCGTATATATTTTCATTCCCTTTAGTATTATAAAATGTGCTAAAATCATCAATATCATTTAAGCCTAAAACTAATGCGGTCAAATTTACCTGTGGGTCAAGGTCAATCATGCCAACTTTATAGCCCATATCAGCCAATGCCCATCCCAGATTAAAGGTAGTAGTTGTTTTACTAACTCCTCCCTTATGATTATATAATGCTATTACTTTTGCCATTTTTTTATTTTCAAGACTATCCATATACTAACTCCTTATATTTTAATCTATGTTCTAAATTACACAACATATAATTAATACGTTCGCTTTCAGACTGCTCTCTTGTATTATATCTAAATACAAACTCGTTTACATATCTTTGTAAATGCTGTTTAGATGTGTAGTGATATATGCCAATTATACCACGTTTTAGTAGAGACCAAAAGCCTTCAATTGTGTTAGTATATATTTCACCATTTACATATTGATGTTGATGATGCATTACAATACCATGAGTGTAATATTTGTTGATATTATTGTAACCACGCCATTCATCAGTATATATTGTTGCATATGGTTTAACGTGTTCAATGGCTAATTTAGTTAAAGTATTTGACCCAACATCGTCTACTTTATAAGCTAATAATTTACCATTACGCTCTACCAATCCCACAACTGGTGATTTGTCTATAGAACTCCTTCCTTGTGAATTTTTAATCTTTTTATCTTCATGTCGATTTTTGTTTTTACCACCTACGTATGTTTCGTCAATTTCAACAATACCGTCTAAGTTATCATCGTCAATATCAGTGCTAAAACATTCACGTATACGCTGTAGCATAAACCATGCAGATTTTTGTGTAATATTTATATCTTTTGATAGTTGAATTGATGATATACCTTTTTTATGGGATGTAACTAGCCATATTGCTAAGAACCATTTTTGCAATTCTATTTTAGTATTGTCAAATATTGTGCCCGTTTTAACATTAAAATACTTTCCTGTGTTCTTACACTTATATTTGTTACCTTTACATTTATATACTTTTGAGCTAAAATCAAATGGACTGACTATATTACCGTTCCATCTTAATTCTTCGAGATGCGCAATACATTTTTCTTCGGTATTAAATGTATTAATTATTTCGATTATTGAATTAAATTCCTTGTTGATCATACTATCATCTCCTTATCATAGTATGATTATAGCACATAATTACACCATTGTCAAGGTATTAGTGTAAAATAGTATATAGTTGCCTTAATTTTTTATTAAAAACCATCAAAGATGAGTCTGCAAAAAATATCCACAATGCAGATTAACTACACACACAAACATAAATTACCCGGAAAATTATATTTGAAAGTTATTTTTTTGTGTTATTTCCTTGAAAAATCAGGATGCGGGGACTATAATATAAAGACAAAAACGAATAGTTCTCCTGCGGTGTTCGTTGGGCTTTTTATTAAAAACCACAGTATTCTTTTGGGAGACCGGGTTCGATTGCTAATGTCAAGCCCCCTTTGAGAGGAAGGCAGAGGCCTCGATAGATCACCCACCTGCTTTTTTGCGGGTTCCTAATAGGATGTCTGACGGCATTGCGGGACATTAATTTGGCTGTTGTTATGTTTACAAAGGTCAAATTTTTTTATATAATTAAGAATATTTTAGGGAAAAAACACAAATGAAAGACTTATTGAAAATAACTAAGGACAGGCTAAGCAATCATTTTCATTACAGCAAGTGGCAGTATGCTGCGGCGATTGCCGCTGCACTCGTAATCGTAAGCATTGCTTTAACTATGACAGAGCCCAGGTATCCTGATGAAAACAGGATAAGCATAATAATATACGGAGCCACAATGGATGAGGCGATTGCAGCCGAGTGGGAAGATGAAATTCTGGGGCTTCTTAGCGAGGACCAAAGGGAAGTTGAAATAAGCTCAACGGTTACGGTAGATGAACTTACCCAGACAGTAGTTATGGCGAGAATAGCGGCCAAAGAGGACAATATAGTCATAATGGACATAGAAAACATTTCTTTGTACGCAGCCTCAGGAGCTTTTTTACCGCTGGATGAGTATATGGACCTGGAAGGCATTTTCAGCATGTATCCTGATGTGAATTGGGATGAATACTATACAAGGGGCATAGAGAACGAAGAGCAAACCAGCCATATTTACTGGTTGCCTTTATATGTAGTGGAAGGATATGAAGACATTGGTGCCAGCGGCGACGGAGCAGGAATAGCTGTTTTTTCTAACAGCGCAAATATAAGCAATGCGCTAATATGTGTAGAGTACATAATGACGCTGCGGTGAAAAAGCGCAGTCCGGAGAATTTAAAATGATAAGAGAAAAAAAGAATAAAAAAGAGTTATCAGGAAACAGAGCGTTTTTTGCAGTTATTTTGTTGTCATTGAGCATAATTATAATGTCCTCGGTAGTTGGTTTTATTGAGAATAGGTTTGGCATTAAAAACCTTGAGAATATTATTTATCTGATTATAATAATTGTGGCATACTTTCTTATTAAAAATTATTTAACGGAGTTCAGGTATTCGTTTATCGACGATGAACTTATAGTTGAAAAGATACTTGGCAAAAAGGTTACACCTATAGCCACAATTAAGGTTAAAGAAATTGAACACTTTGGGAAGCTGTCAGAAATTGACTGGCTTAATAAGGACATGTACGTGGATTACTGCGACATACATAAAAGAAAAGCTTACGCTATTAAATACATAAAAAACGGAGAAACCAGAGTAATTACCCTAACGCCGAGCGAGGAATTGATCGCGCATATAAAAAAATCCTTAGAATCCAGAGATTATGATGAAGTAGATGAAGAAAAGCTGATAAAATAATGAAATATGTAGAAGAGAAGCTTGAAAAATATTGTGAAAGAGATCCAGTGCGCTTTCATATGCCGGGGCATAAAGGAACAAAGGATTTGCTTGATGTTACGGAACTTAGCGCAACTGATGATTTGAATAATCCAGAAAGCTTTTTTAAAGATGCACAGGAGGCGCTAAGTGCCAGCTATGGTTCGGCGCATTCTTTTTTTATGGTCAATGGCTCTACCGGGGCAATTCACGCAATGATTAAGTATGCTTCTGTTGTGAGCGGCCTGCCGATTTTAATGCAGAGGAATTCTCATAAAAGCATTGGAGTGGCATGTATGCTTTTTGGCGTAAAGTCCATAATAATAGAAGACGAATATGACGACAGCCTTCAGGCATTTGTGTTTAACGAGGAAAAAATAATAGAAGCAGTTAATAAGCATGAAAGTTCGGCGCTTGTGTTAACTTCAATTGATTATTTCGGCAGAACGGTAGATTTAAGCAGGATAGCCAAAGCATGTAGGCAAAAAAACGTACTTCTTTTATGCGATGAAGCCCACGGAGCACATTTGCATATAAGCAGCAGGCTTCCTGAGAGTGCACTAAGGTATGCAGATATATGCGTTCACAGCCCGCACAAGACGCTTTCTGCGCTTACGCAGTGCGCTTATATACATATATCGGATAAAATCGATACAGAAAAGATTACGAGCCTTATACGAAGCCTGCAGACCAGCAGCCCCAGCTTTGTTTTGACACATTCTATGGATATTGCCCGTTTTGAAGCTGATACGATGAAAAAAAACTGGGAAAAAAGAATTGATGAAGTTCATGATTTGCAAGCCAGGCTCGATAGCATTGAAAAAATAGAGACAAAAAAAATACAATGGGCAAAAAATGCAGGCTACTGCGGCAAGGACCCTACCCGATTGGTTATAGACGTGGGCGAGCTAGGCAGTGGAATAGAAATAGGAAAGATATTAGAGGAGAAGTATAATATTTTTATGGAAATGTATACTTTCCGATACATCACTGGCATAATGACCCCTTGGGATGATAAACTGTGGGGTGCCAGGCTGCAACATGCCTTTTTAGAAATTTCGAAAATGGATTTTAAAAAACTCAAACAAGGCAAGTACCCTCAACAACCAAAAAAGATAATGGAAATGCAGGATGCCCTAAACAGCAAGTGGGAAAAAGTAAATATCAAAGAAGCGGCAGGCAGAGCAGTGGCAGTATCGCTGGGCACTTATCCGCCCGGTGTACCTATCGTTTCCCCGGGAGAGATTATCAGCGGAGAGGCAGTTGAATATATTAACGCCGTTAAAAATCAAGGCGGAAGCATTTTCGGGAATGATGGCGAAAACTTATTATGTATAAAAGAATAACCCCGGCAAAGCCAGGGGAAATCATTTTACGGGCACTATTTCAATCCAATATCCATCGGGATCATTGATAAAATATATTCCCATCTCTTTGTTTTCATAGCATACGCAGTTCATTTCTTTATGTTTTTTATATGCTGCATCAAGATCATCAACTCGGAATGCAAGGTGAAATTCCTCCTCGCCTAAATCATAAGCCTGCGGGTGGCCGGCGAGATAAGTAAGCTCCAGTTCAAAGGGGGAATTAAGCTTGTCCTTTAAAAATGCAATTACAAAACTTTTATCCTTTGCTTCTTTCCTTCTTACTTCCTCCAGATCCAGAGCCTTTTTATAAAAGTTTATTGATTCCTCCAAGTTTTTTACATTAAAATTAACATGCGCAAATTTATAGCTCATAGTATCTCCTTGGTTTTGTTTTAGTAAAGTTATTATAGCATTGATTGTTGAGATTAGACAGGCTTTTGTAGGGTTTGATAGAATAATATATGCAAAAAAATAAAATAATGATACAATTATAAGATATCACAAGGAGGTGAAAGTATGAGTGCAGGAAAAATAAAGGGATACTTTTTGGGCATTGTTTTATTAATTATACTCATTATGCTGGCAGGTTCTCTTTTCAGAGTTGAGGAAGGGGAACAGGCGCTGGTTCTTACTTTCGGAGAACTGACAAACACAATTGAGGATGCAGGCCTATACTGGCATATACCGATAATTCAAAGCATTAAAAAACAATCCACATCAGAGATGTATACGCTGGAATGCGGATACACAACAATTTCGACGGCCACTACCACGCAGGGGGCACAATATGAGGACAATTACAAGGAAGCAATAATGCTTACAAGTGACTCGAGCATTGTTATAGTGCAGGCTATATACCAGGTCGTTGTTACCGACGCTGAGCAGTATTTTTATGAGGTAGATGACCCGTTCGGGACTTTGCAGCTGGCCTTTGAAACAATATTAAGAAGGAACATACAAAGCGTTACTCTTGATTATGCGATGAATAACAAAGAAAGCATTTCTGAAAGCGTAAAAGTGGACTTTAATAAAATGCTTAAAAACTATAACGTCGGAATCAGGGCAGATAAAGTGGAAATACAGAATGTTCTTATGCCAGATGCAGTGGATTCAGCTTATAAAGATGTAATCAACGCTCAAAACGAAAAAGACAGAAAAACAGATGAGGCCGAAAAATACTATTATCAGGTGGTGCCTAATGCTGAGGCGGAAGCATACAAAATGATAGAAGACGCAGAGGCCTATAAAGCCGAAACCATAGCCGAAGCCGAAGGTGAAGTGGCCAACTTCAGCGCAATATACGAAAAATATCTGCTGAATCCTGAAATCACAAGGAAAAGCATGTATATCGAGACAATGGAAAAAATATTGAGCAATGTTGGCGACACTTACATTATAGAAGACAGCGGCGACGGAACAATTAAGTTTCTGCCAATAGGAGGTGAATAACATGAACAGCAAAACAGTTAATATAAACAGACAGCAAAATAATGAAGAAGTTAAAAAAGCAGCGAAATTTATTTTTACATTTGTGCTGATTGTTGTAGTTGCTGTGATTATTATATCCTCATCGACATTCACAGTAAATGAACATGAGCAGGCTGTTGTAAAAAGGTTTGGCGCGATAACTAAAATAATAATTGACGAGGAAAATACATTTATTGAAGAGCATCCGGAAACGCTGAACATTGAAGGGTCAAAATTGTCTAAGGCAGAAATCGTATATGGGAAAGGGCTTTTCTGGAAAGTGCCTTTCATAGATACTGTTGAAAAGTATGACAGCTGGCTTTATACATATGTATCAAATGAGGAAGAAATATATACATATGATAAAAACAGATATATTACAACGATGTACGCGCAATGGAAAATTGCCAATCCAGGGCTTTTTGCCATAAAACTGGGCAATGAAAGCCGTGCCAGTGTATATTTGGACAACCTGATTTTCCCGGAGATTATTCACAACATAAATAACACGTCAAGCAAAGACTTCATTAACAATAAAGACCTGTGGAACGAAACCATGGAAATGGCGATGGAGAATCTGAATGAAAAGATACTCGAAAGCGGAATTCAGATTGTTGATTTACAAGTTCACAGAACTATACTGCCCAGTGACAACATGCAGTCAACTTATGACAAAATGGTGGCAAACAGAGAAAAAACAGCTCAGCAGCTGCGGTCAGAAGGCGAAGCCTACTACACCAAGCAGGTGGCCTCAGCCGACCGCACAGCCAGAGAGACAATAGCTGGGGCGATACAGGAAAGCGAAGAAATAATGGCTGAAGGAGATGCTACAGCGCTGGAAATATATCAGGAGGCGTATTCACTGGATCCTGAATTTTACGGGTACTGGCGTTCCTTGAAGGCACTTGAGACGGCGCTGGACGGCAACACTGTGCTTGTGCTTGACCAAAACCATCCGTTGTGGGCAGACCTGCTGGAAATGGCCACTGCGCAGATAACCGAAGAATAAATAAAAGACTAATATTTAAAGGCTGCTATGCACATAGCAGCCTTAATTTCTGAATTATAAAAAATAAAATTTTGCATAATAATAGCCGGCAGTTTTGCCGGCTGTTAGTTACCTTTTTTAATAAGCGTAAGCGCTGATTTGAAGTTCTTCTGCTTTTGACTCAAGCAGCTTTGTTACTATTATTGCAAACAAGTGAACGAATTTCTCGTCTTTGTGAGGCCTGATGTCCAGTGAGTAATTAGTGCCGAACAAGGTTTTCTTGAGCCTGATTGTCGCAACAACTTCACCGTGTTTATATAAATAAACTGCCGACATATCGGCTTTGTGTGTTGCCGCATACACATCATCTGTGCTTGAAACGTACAAATTCATTCCTGAATAGCTATTGTTTAAGTAGACGGTCAGTATTTCCTGAGACGATGAGTCGTAAATTGTGCTTTGATGATTTTCGTTTTTCTCCTTAGTATCGACCATATAGATTGTTTCACCTTCTGCGTTATATATGGCTTCCATGCCTGATAATGATTCAAGCTTTTCAGAGATGGTCAATAACAAGTCACCAGTTTTGTCGTAAACAACCTGCTCTTTCCCCCTCATATGGGGACTATATTTAATTATATACTCCATTTTACACCTCTTGTATGTTTGTGCTATTCCATGTCCTTTTATATACGTCTCTATTTGTCCGTGTAATTATGGTACCATACTATAAAAAATATGTTTTAATCCTATCAAACGTCTTTGATTTACAAGAAAATGTTCTTTTTTCGTTAACAAAGTTCATTTTTTCACATTGTTTTAGCAATATAAAAGGTGTCTCAATTTAATAGATTTCACGTAAAAAGCTTTCCTGTAAGCTTTTTTTGCAAATAAAACTAGTATGCTGCAACTATATTAGCAATTTCCAATGGGTTATCCACCAAATAATCAGGATTGCCGGATGACAAAAGCTCTCTGCTGTCGTATCCCCAGGTTACTGCTATGACTTTTATATCATTTTTTCTGCATGCTTTGATGTCGCCTAGTTCGTCGCCGATATAAAGCATTTCATGTTTGTTTATATTGAATTCCTTCAGATATTTTTTCAGAACTTTTTTCTTTGATGCTTTACCCTTGGTGGAGAATACTTTTTCTATTGTATCTATGTTGTGATTTTTGATAACCTGCTCAATATTCTCCTTTGAATTGAGGGATATTATGCTTGTAGTGTAGTTTTCGGATAGATGCTCCAGGAGTTCTTTGACATTGTCGCATAAACTGACGGTATTCAGTTTGCTACTCATTATTTTTTGTGCGGCAATTGCATATTTCGGAATCTCACGCCACTTTATGCCAAGGCCTTTTACGGCGTATTTAAACCCCATGCTTCTGTAACGTTCGAATTCTGTTTCAGTAAGTATGGGTTTATCAAAATGCCTGAGTACTTCATTTGCAATTTCCGGTATTAAAGGCGTGGTGTCGGCAATGGTGCCGTCAAAGTCGAAAACAACGTGCTTTATCATGTATATACTATCCCTTAAAAACTATTATAGTTTAAGAGTTTAGCAGAAGTATATGAAAACCGCAAGGGGTTAAAGTTAATTTGGTCTTAAATTGATTTGAGATATCTGCATAAATCATCAAAATTGTTTTTTTCAGGGTTTAGCACAGCGTATTTATAAGCTGCCTCCTTATATCTTTTGATTTCCGGGCCATTAACCTTGAAAATATTAATAATGTCACCGCCGGTTATCTGCAGTGAATTATATTTGATGAACTGATTGTTTACCAGCATGTTTTTGTAAATTTTCAGCAGATAAGAGGATTCTTTTTTTCGTAAGCTTTTAGAAAAATCAACTTGATTTTTCGCTGCCTTTTTTCCAAGCTTGGCAAAGACCAGAATAATTTCGCTTTCAGGTTTTTTCGCAATATTTTTATTCTGTATCAGGGCAAATACATCGCCGGCAAGCTGCCTGCCCAGGGATAAATTAAGAATAAACTTTTTTGCATTTTCGGCTGACAGTCCGCTTAGAAAAACTGCCCACCTCACTTCTCGTGTACGAACAGAACTTTTAAGAAGACAGGCGGTTTTTGCTTTTACTCCCGGGCATATTATGTCATTTATGTGTGCTTTGAATATTGCGCTGATGCCATGCTTTACGTATTCTGTATCCCATATTATTTTATCCAGTTCAGCGCCTATCCTTTCCTTTGAAATGTTTTTTAGCAGCGGCACGCATTCGGCCGCCCCCTTTAACGTCGCTCTTTCAATTTTGAATCCAAGCTTTGCTGAAAGCCGACCCAGGCGGAGTATTCTCAAGGCATCTTCGGTAAAAACTTTTCTGCTTTCACGAACTGTTTTGATTAATTTTTTTCTGATGTGTTTTACGCCATCGAAAAAGTCCGTAATTTCACAAGTAACAGGGTCAAGGTAAAGTGCATTTATGGTAAAATCTCTGCGGCTGGCATCATCATAAATGTTTTTTGTAAACTGAATTTCCGTCGGTGTATGGTGTCCGTCACCTCTGTAGGATTCTTTTCTGAAGCAGGTGTACTCAATATCCAGATGGCCGACTAGTATTTTAAGAGTTCCCAGGGGATAGTTCGCCTCGCATAGCTTTATTTTTTTATGGCCGGAAATGAGATTGGCAAAAACATCTGGCGTGCAGTCTCCGCAGGTGTCAATGTCGTTTTCGTACGCGTCGCAGGAGCCTGTAAAAATATCCCGAACGAATCCGCCCACAATAAAGAAACTATACTCCGCTTCTTTTAAAATTTCTGCGAGGTATTTTATTTCCTC
>CAZDZB010000006.1:26015-28629 GCA_964509795.1 uncultured Christensenellaceae bacterium
ATAACCTTTTTCATATTTTAAAGGGTATCCACCGGATGCCATCACAATCACTGCTGCACTCTTATCGGAAAAGGAGAATTGAACTTCGTCTAGCTTTTCATCAATAATAGCTTCTGTGATCTCAAAAAGGTCACCATCCATAAGAGGAAGAACTGCCTGCGTTTCCGGGTCACCGAACCGAGCGTTATATTCCAAAACTTTCGGGCCGCCTTTGGTGAGCATAAGGCCGATATACAGCACTCCTTTAAACGGACAGCTTTCTTTGTTCATGGCTTCCATGGTGGGATGCATGATGTTTTTTTCCACATAGTCTTTAACTTCTTTGGTGTATTTAGGCGACGGGGCAAATGCGCCCATGCCTCCGGTGTTGGGGCCTTCATCATTGTTGTATGCTCTTTTATGATCCTGGGATGACACCATGGGAAGTATTGTTTTGCTGTCGCAAAAACAAAGCAGTGAAACCTCAGCACCTTCCATAAATTCTTCTACGACTATTTTTGCGCCGGCGCTTCCGAACTTTTTCTGTGTCATTATTTCATCAACAGCATTCAGCGCGTCAATTTCATCCATGCACACATACACGCCCTTGCCCAAAGCCAGTCCGTCAGCTTTTATTACTATTGGGGCGCCTTCTTTTTTTATATATTCCTTTGCTTTTTGCGTGTCGTCAAACACCTCGTATTTTGCCGTAGGGATATTATATTTTTTCATTAAGTCTTTGGAAAATGATTTTGATGACTCAATTTGCGCGGCCTTTTTGCTGGGGCCGAATGCCCTGATACCCTGCTGCTCAAATGCGTCTACCATTCCTGCGGACAACGGGTCATCAGGCGCGACAAACACAAGGTCAACGTTTTGATTTTTCGCTAATTCTATCATTGTGGGTATATCCATTGGATTAACGCTGAAACATTGGGCTATTTCACTTATGCCGCCATTTCCGGGGGCGCATATCACTTCATCTACTTTTGGGCTTTGCAGCAGTTTTTGGCATATTGCGTGCTCCCTGCCGCCGCCGCCCACAACTAATACTTTCATACTTTAATCTTCCTTGTCAGCTGTGCTTAAAGTGGCGCATGCCCGTAAACACCATTGCAATGCCCGCTTTATCACATGCTTTTATGGAGTCCTCATCCCGGATTGAGCCGCCGGGCTGGATTATTGCCGTTATTCCCGATTCTGCCGCAACTGTTACACAGTCGTCAAAAGGGAAAAACGCGTCCGACGCCAGCACCGCTCCCTTTGTGTTTTCACCGCCGTGCTCTATTGCCTGTTCAGTTGCCCGGATTCTGTTTACCTGTCCCGGGCCGATTCCCACAGACTGCAGTCTCTTGGCTATTGCAATGCCGTTTGATTTAGTATGTTTTACAATTTTCCAGGCAAATATCAAATCCTTCATCTGCTCATTAGTCGGCTTGGCTTTGGTGGGGAACTCTAGCTCCTGGCTGATTAAGTCAAGGTCCATATCCTGCACAAGGATGCCGCCTGCGACTTTTTTCATGTCCCATGTAGTTGATGAAATTGCAAAGTTGATTGTCGGCAGTTTTAAAAGCCTGATATTTTTTTTCTTTTTCAATATTTCAAGCGCTTTGTCTGTGTAGTCAGGGGCGACAACAATCTCAATAAATATCTTGCTTATATCCTGGGCAACTTTTTCGCAGACCGTAGTGTTTGTTACGACTATGCCTCCGAATATTGAAACAGGGTCTGCGTCGTATGCTTTTTTCCAGGCGTCGTACCCATTATCCGCTGAGCCTACTCCACATGGGTTTGCGTGCTTTACTCCAACATATGTTATGTCGGTAAATTCTCTCAGCAATTCCAAAGCGCCGTTCGTGTCGCTTATATTGTTGTAGGACAATTCTTTGCCATGCAGTTGAGCGGCTCCTGCCAGTGTGCCGTCCAGGCTGCCCATTTCCCGATAGAAAACGGCGTCCTGGTGAGGGTTTTCACCGTAGCGTAGATCCTGCTGTTTTTCAAAGGTTACTGTAAGGGTATCCGGAAATGAAATGCCCAGCTGCTTTCTCATATATTCAGCTATCATTGCGTCATAGCTTGCAGTATGCTCAAAAACTTTATATGCCAGATTAAACTTAGTAGATAAAGAGATGCGATTGCTTTGCTTTAACTCATTGATTATTGTGCTGTAATCAGCCGGGTCTATTACGACTGCCACATCCTGATAATTCTTTGCGGCTGACCTTAACATGGTCGGGCCGCCGATGTCAATGTTTTCTATTGCTTCTTCCAGTGCAACATTTTCTTTGGAGATTGTTTCCCTGAATGGATACAAGTTTATTACGACAATGTCTATGGGGTCAACTTCCAGCTGCTTAAGCTGCTTTATATGCTCTTTGTTAGATCTTACCGCAAGAATGCCTGCATGTATTTTAGGATGGAGTGTTTTTACCCTGCCGTCCAGGCATTCGGGGAAACCTGTTATTGAATCCACCGGGATTACATCGATGCCTGCGTCTTTTATTTTCTTATACGTTCCCCCGGTTGATATGATTTCTACGCCGAGGGAACTAAGCTCGCCGGCCAGTTCAACTACGCCTGTTTTGTCCGATACACTGATTAAAGCTCTCATAGATTATGTTTCTCCTGTTAATAT
>CAZDZB010000007.1:0-28275 GCA_964509795.1 uncultured Christensenellaceae bacterium
TTCATTATCTGATAGTACTTGCTCAACTTCAACCGAGTTGTCATAGCCGTATACCTTGAATGCTGCAGATAGCCTCTCATTTGACATGAAATTGACAACGGTTTCTTCCTCAATCCTATTTATCAATGCGGCATTATAATTTTCTTTTTCAGAATGCTTGGCACCTTTTTTATCTCGTCCATTGTTTTTCGCCGCCGCTGTCTGCCCGGATAACGCCTGCTCAACCTTCGTTGAAACCAACGCAGTCAATTCTTCTTCAGTTATATCCCCTATTGTACCATTTGCTGGGCTCATTTTTATACGTGCGTCAATCAATTTGTTGATTTGCTCTTCTGTAAGCCCGTTTTCACTCTTATTCAGCTTTATAAGTGTTTTAACCTTCCTTTTCAGCCTCGCTATCAGTATCCATGTGATTACCAAAAGCAAACCCACAACAGCAAAAGCTGCCTTTCCGTCATCCGCCCACCCTGCAGTGTCTATATGAAAAAAATGATGAACTACGCTTACGTTTTTGCCGGCATAAACAGCATCTTCTGTCTGAATATACGCACTGTCTTCGGCAGTTAATCCATCCACAGCTGTCTGTCCTTCGGTGTCCTCATCAGCCAGCGCGAAAACGCAGGCTGATGAAAACAACAATATTGCAAATAAAACTATGATGCTTTTCTTAAATGTTTTTTTAGGCAAAATATTCACCTCCCAGCTCGTTCAGCTGATTTATTATCTTTTCTGTTATTACTAAAAATACAGACTCCTCATTTTTTTGCTGTATTTGGTTGTTTACCGCGCTCATAATTTCTCTTTTGTCGATTATGATTTTATTTGCCGCCGCATTCATCATCTTATCAGCGTTTTCTTTTATCTCCAACTCATAAAATTCATTAGCAGGAAGGCAGTTGAATATCTTGACGAAGTCCATATACACAGGCAGGTCTTTATTAATCTTGACATCTCCATCGTTTACAATTTCTATTTCGCTCTCCGGAGTATTTTTTATGTCCTGCTCTCCTCTGATGCGGCCGTTTATTATGTCATCTTTATTAAAATCTGTTCTGCCCGCCAGGTTAACACCATCATATAGCATGCCCAGCACGCCTTCATTTTTCGCCGCGCTTTCATCGAAGTCTATGTTGCATTTCAGCTTGCTGCCGTTTGAAAGTTTGTATGAATCAAATGTTTTTTCAAATATCACTTTGAGTTCATCAAGTGCTTTTTCAGGAAGCCAGCCTATTATTTTTGAGCCTTTCCCGGCCAGCATTATGTCTATCCTTGCGAAAAGCTGGTTTCCTCTCTTTTTTTGCATCTCAGCAGTCATCATTGCGCAGTAAAACATAATCGCTGACATTTGGAACATCCAGACCGTCTGGTAGTATTTTTTCAGCTCTTGATTGCCTGATAAAAATGTGTTCTTAAGCTCATCTCCTAAATTTACACTTATTCCGCCTTTATGCATATTCAGCGCCAGCCAGTTCTCCAAAGAGGCATCGGGGCTGAAACCTTCCTTGTTGATTCCGCCGCCTTTTCTTCGGCTGCCGCCCTCAAAAATCCCATTGAGAACTCTTTTTCTGAACTCATCAGGATTGGTGAAATACCCCTCTGACATAGAGCCCTTAGTAAAGTTTTCTTCAAGTTCCTTCATCAGGTTGGGGATAAATTTATAATTCTTCTTAAAGCTGTTTATAAAAAAGTGCCTGGATCCCTGCATAAATGAAGCCGTTCTAAGGGGTTTGTCATCTGTCTGCAGAATGGGTGAATGCACGCATACGTCCACTGAGCCGCCGCCGATATCAATGACTACTATTTCATTTTCTTTTCTGCTTTGGCGTACATATTTCAGCGCCGCCACGCTCTCGCTTACAAATTCGGGCTGCTTAACTTCCAGTCCGTACATTTTCCTTGGATTAATCTCAGTAATGATGTTTTGTACACTTTTTATAAATCCTTCAGGGTCATTCATGCTGAATGAATAAGATATCTTAAGCTCCAGATTAGTAAACCCTGCTTTTTTGGCATCGACAAAAATATAGTTAAGCAGGCTTTTTATATAATCAATTTTTGCTTTCTTGTTTTGTCCGAATTTAATATCTGACTTTATTTTATAATCTCTGATGTCCAGCATCTGATTTGTTTCCATAAAGTAGGCGTGCCCGTCCCTGAAAGTGCCGGTGCCGATTCTGTTTTCGTAAAACAGCGTGGGGAACGGCGCATCCACCATGTGGTCGCCATATAAATATTCATTCTTCTTGTTAAATCCTACATCACGTGAAAGTTCAGAAACCACCATCGTCTGGGAAGGAAAATCATTTACTTTTGGTATATTTACTTTGACTCCAACATTTGTCGATGATGTTCCGAAATCAACGGAATACACCGCAGTCTCACTCTTGTGATGGGTTGTGTCAGGCGGGTCAATGGGAAGCATTCCTTTAAGTTTATATGAGTTGTTTTCCATCTGATACACTTCAAAATATTCAGGCCACTCGTTCATCTCATAATAGTGCATAACTTCAGGCGCGCCTATTGAGTACCCGCGAGGCACAAAGGACAGATATCCCGGATTTGCCTTTGACCGCAGACAAACCATATAATATTTTGCGCTGTTTTCCATGTTAGGCCATATAAATGAGGCGGGAGCGTTGCCGTCAATGCCTCTTTCTTCATACATGTCAAGGTCAATAACATAGTCAAATTTTATTTTTTTAGGCCTTGCAATGCTTGAAAACTGATAAATCAGATATACACCGTCTTCTTCCTCTTTTACTTTTATCATTGAAAGTATTTTTTCAATTACTCCCAGGTTTTTCTTTTTTTCAGTATGGTATACAGCACTTGGCATAAGAACATAACATTTATTATTGCATATTACGCTTTTGCTTATTCTAAGGCTGTCTTTCAGCGATTCGGTTGAAAAACAAAACACCCTGCTTATGTCTATGTAATTTTCCAAATGCTGGCTTAAATCATTTTCTATAATAAGAATTTCTTTTGAACCTTCATAGCTGAACATATCCATAAATGACTTAAGCTCTCTTTTGTCTCCTTTATATTTCTCATGCATTTTAACCAGAAGTTCATTGTCCAAAAATCCTCTGGCCAGATTTTTTATTTTATGGCCTATATTCTTTTTTTCATCAGTGATGTTGAAAACTATGCCGTCAACAATATTGGCGGCATCGTATTCACTCACAGCCAATGTTTCCAATTTCACATTGCATGCCAATATTTCAAGCGGCAGATAATTCGCGGTATTCCAATCTTCTTTTTCCATGCCCACGCTCCTTAAAAGAGCAATATCTGCAGGCGGCAGATCGATTCTTTCCATAAATTCATTAAGTATTGAAATAACATATGGAAACCCACTGCACATCCTTTTTGCGTTGTCCAGCCACTTGTAAAGAATCATCTTCTCTCCCCTGGTCATATTCTCAAGGGGGTTAATGAATTGCTCTCCGTCTGTCCATGGGTAATTCCCCTTGATTTTATCATTCCAGAATCCGGGAGTGAAAATAATGCTCGGATTTAGCATGCCCAAGGGAATGTCTTCACTAATTGTCTGAACATATATTATATAATCATTTCCTTCTGAGGTTTCACTGAGCACTGGCAGCTCTCTGCCGTGATTGCGTATTTTGCTTTTGGATTCATAAAGAGTTTTCCCAATGCCTGAAAATTTACTTATATCTATTTTTTTATTTATTATTTTGATATTATATATCTTCCTTAAGGCAATCATAGAAACAAAACCAAGCCATTCATCAGAACAAAGTTTATGTACCTGGGCTGCTACTACATCATTTTGATTTTCTTCATCCATGCTTACAGGAGGATAATTAACAAGGTATTCCTGAAAAAGGTATTCCCTTGCTCTGGAATATGGAATCGCCCGTATGTAGTCATTGTCTACTTTGTTAAAGCTGTCAAAAATGCTTGCCTTAATCAAGCTGAATTCCCCTGATACTCTATCGCTCTGCCTGACTACGCACCTGCCTTTTTCATCAATGTTTCCGGACGAATTATGGTCAATATTCAAAAAAAACTTTAGCGGCATGCTATTTTTCCTCCTTTTCTTTTCTTTCCTGTATATATGTTATGAGCTTGTAAAGAAACGCAGATGTTGACACAAACATCATTCCGGGATTTACTGCATTCGGAATGATAAGGTTGACAAACTCTAATAGAAGAAACCCAATACCTGATATATCATGTTTTCTTATGTATCCTGTTATGAAATCAACAAAATCATAAAATTCAAATATATCTTCCGTGGTGTCCTCTGAATTAGGTTTAAACTTGTAGACAGGTTCTTTTTTCCCTTCTGTTGTATATGAATAAAGAATGTCAAATAATTCTTCTTTTCCTTTTATGTTTACAAAGTTGATGCTTTTGCTCCATTGGATAAAATTCTTGAAGAAATTCGCTGCGTAGCGAACCTGGTTTTCGTCAATTTCTTTAAGCCTTTGCTCAAATACATATGTTTCCTCAGTAGTTCTATCGCTTTCTGTGCGCTTAAATATTTCCTCAAGTTTATTGATGAAAATTTCAGCCAGGAATTTCATTGCGGCAATTTTTTTAACAAAACCGTCCGTATAGGGTATCCCGTCAAAATCCACGAAGCCATTTTCCGCGTCTTCTGTATTGAACGTGCTCATAATCAGCCTTGCTCTGTCATCTTCAGTTTCGCTAAGTGTCCTGCTTTCTTTTATGGAGTGTATTATAAGAAAGCTTGCCACAAGTTCAGCAATCATCGCTTTGTTTTTCTGTTCTTTGCCCGATTCTGTATAATCTTCTTTTTTTATCAGGTCTTTCTGGGGCTGCCCCACCATAATGAACGAGAACTTCTCCAAAATATCACTGTCTAAGCTTTCATAATATTCAAGGGCATAAGCGGAATTGAGGTTCATGTTCCCAAGGCCGTATTTTACTTTATCTTTACCGAGTTTTTTTACTTCCTCTACATTTGGCAGCTCAAAGTAAGGAAGCATCATCAAAACATGAAGCTTGGCCTTTTCATATGCTCTTTCCTCCATAAGCTTGTTCATAAGCGCAGGAATTCCTGCCGCTCCGGTGCCTCCGAAAATTGACCCGAGAATAACAATGTGGGTTTCCTGAGTTTCGTTTTTTATTTTGTCCAGGAAATCCCTCCATGAGCTTCCGTCCCTGTCCATAAAGTGTTTGGTTACCAAAGTCCCCACGTTTGGTACGCCGTGGAAACCGCCAGAAAAATTCATGTTAAGATATTTCTTTTGGTAAAACACCTGCAGAAGGTCTTCCTCTGTGGCGTTGTCCGGGCCTATATTATTGGTTTCGCACAGTTCGATAAGTTTTCTGTCAAGCTGCGTTGCGATGGTCCATTTATCGTTTATGGCAAAGTTTGCGGAAAACTGCTCAACTTTCACTTTTACATCGTTCTTTTTTTTCTTTTTATCTGATTTATCGGTGTTTTCTTTGGGAGCGCTCTTTTTGCTCTTGCTCTTTTTCTTTTCCTGCTTTTTTAATTTTTCTTTTTCTGTGTCAATTGCTTTTTTCAATGCTCCGTACCCTGCAATGGACTCCACTAAATCCGTGTAGCTTCCTGTGCTGTCCGGGTCCACAAAAAGCACTTCATAATCAACATCTTCATCAAAGCCGTTGCTGCTGATTGCGTTAACATACAAATATGACTGCAGGCAGTTTATGCCTGTTCCGCCTACGGCAATTAAAAACACTTTCATTGGCCTGTCCTCGCTTTCTTAGGCAGCACGTAATGCACTCCAATTTTTTTGCCTGCATATAATGTTGCCAGAAAAAGCCCGCTTAACAGCATTATACCGGGAATGTAAAAGCTCTCTATTGTAATGATTGAACCGCTGTTAAATCTTCTTACATTTAAAAACGTCATCTGGACTAAAACAAATAATACAACAATGATAACCATTGCCCTCATATGATTTCCTTTGGTTTTTTTTGGGTTTTTTATTTTCTGCCTGTATTTTATTGTTTTGCGTGCTGTGATTAAAAAAAGCAGCAAATACTCTATCCCAATCCAAATGTCAGTAAGCAGCATTGTCCTTGCATTAATATATTCTTTTATGCCGAGGCTTATAGTCAGGTTTATTCCGAATCTCTGCGCCGCTTCTGCCAAAAAGTCAAACATCAGATTAAGCTCCAGCGCACTGTTTGAAAGAATATTATTCGCGTAATGAGCCGTAATCCAAAAAAACAAAAGCGCGGCAAGAAACTGTAATAATATTTTTTTGTTTCTCATTTTCTTCTCCTTCTAATTTTCGTTTTTATATATTATAAAGTTGACTGATTTTGTGAACTCATATGTTTCATTTTCCCGGCTGCCCATAAGGCTGTTTATTCCCTTCGCTATATCTTTGGCCATGTTTTGGCTCCATTGATTGATTACGTCGATGTTTGCCATGTCCTGGCATGCAAACGGCGAGCCCTCGCCTGCGGCTGTGTAGTTTGAATAGTTTAAAATGTCATTGCTTACGGTCAGCGTTATATCCACTGTTATATTCACAACATAGGGCATGTTTGCTACCATGTTTTCAGGGTTGATGGTGAAAGGCATGTAAAAAGGCGTTTGTTTGCTTTGATATGTGCCGATTGAAACTATCTGCTCTGCAACATCATCAGGAACTTTCAGATTAAGTTCATCATAATAGGTTTCTGATTTTTCATCCACCACGCTGTCGCGCTCACTGTCGCTCAAAGGCCCGAGTTTTGAAAAAACATAGTCGTATTTTTCGGATGAAATGCCGCCTTCTTCAATTCCGTATCTTTCAAGTTCCGTATAGCATCCTGTGTAAACTGACTGTCCTTTAGTGATTGAAACATAAGCCTGCGCTTGGCAGCATACATCAAGAGAACTGTTTTCATAAAGAGAATACGGCAGGTCGATTTTTATCTGACCATTTGTAATTTCGCCTGTTTCATACACTTGCGCCTGCCTTAAATAATGGGTTTGTTCAATCAGGCAGCTGCAGTATTTTCCGCAGGATGAGACGGATAATATGTCTCCTTCTACAGCAATTGCGTACTGCTCGCTTTCAGGGTCTTGTTTTATCAGTTTCTGGTCAATGTATATTGTGAAAAATTCGCTGTCATCAAAGCTTTTTCTGTTCGCTTCGTCAATTCCGCCCATAATCTCATAAACATCTTCTCTTTTGCCCAATACCATTACAAAATACGGGCTTTTGCCTCCTGTCGCCAATTCGCTTATAAATCCTGCGACACCGGCTATCATGTCATCGTCGGCGTATAAAACCTCAGAATAAATTTTATCGCAGAAATCCGAAAATCCATCAGCCGCTGCCTCTCCTGAGCTGAAACTTGAAGCAATAATATAAAGATTGTCATATCCACTGTACAGGCTGTAGTCATTACCGATGTAGTTTGCCAGCCTGCTGTAGTCTGCATAATATTCTTTGTATATATCATTCGGATTCGTAGTGTCAATTGGCGGTATTTTTTTCTCCTCCCACTCATTATAGCTTATCCCTTCAAAACCTCCGTAAAATTCACCGTCGGTAAGCGCATTCATCAGGTCATCTTTTGTAGCGGAGTTGTATTTTCCATTCATAATATATGGGTAATCAACAACTTTAAATATTTCCACGCTGCTTACAGAGCTATTGAACTTTTGATGAACTGTGACAGGTATGGATTTTACCAGAGCCGTATACATATTGCCTCCGTCTGCGTATACGGTATTCTGCACGCCAAAATCGATAAAAATCTCCACCCTTTTTCCCAAAGTTAATGTGCTCGTTTGCTCCGGGCTCCATCCAAGCGGATAAAGATTTACGGTTTGATACGTTCCCTTGTCAGTAAAAATCATGCCGTCTCCCTGCTCAACTGATTCACATGCCGTGCAGGCACAGAGAATCAGGGCAAACAAAGCAAAAAACATAATTGAATAAACAGGTTTTCCTCGCATTAGCACTCCCTCTTTCTAATAAATTCTCAGCACAATAAAAATACTTTAAAATAGTCTTGGCATCATATTTTATAAGCAAATCTCTATATATTTGGTTCATTTGCAATTTGGTTTATTATTGGGATTTATTCTCTTTATTTCCGTAAATTATAGCATAGCAGAATTAAAATAATTGTCGCCTCGTGTCGAATACAAAGTAAATTTTAATAAATTTCAATATTTTAAATTTCTATTATAAATCAATGATTAATTAACTATTCTTTTTTACAGGCATACAAAAAACACACCATTTTACTGGTGTGTTTTGCGTATTAATGTAATTTATTATGTTAAATCGGAAAACTTACAGTAAAGGTAGTTCCGTTTTCCTTATTGCTTTTTACGCTTATTTTGCCCTTGTGCATTGTCACTATTTCGTGGGCTATGGCAAGGCCTAACCCGTAGCTGTTGGCGCTTGCGTCCCTTGTCCTGGCCTTATCCACCTTGTAGAACCTATCGAAAATGCGCGGCATGTCCTCCTTGGATATCGGTTCTGCCTGGTTATTGACCTCAAGTATTGCCTTCCCGTTTTCTTTGTAAAGCTTAAGATTTATCTCAGAATCCGTCAGCGCGTACTTTCTTGCGTTATCTAAGAAAATATTAATAAGCTGTTTTATCTGCCCAGCATTTCCTATAATTGATATATCAGATCCTATTTCGGTTTTTAGTTCTTTGCCTGCCTCAAACATAGTAGCCTCAAAGGGAAGCACTCCCTGGAATACGATATCGCTTAAATCGATTTTGCTCTGCATTTTTACTTGGTCATTGCCATCCACCCTTGCCAAAAACAAAAGCTCTTCCACAAGTTTTTGCATGTGTTTTGCTTCATAGTCTATGTTGCTTACCCATTTATCCACCTGCTTTTTGTCCGGCTTTTTTTCTGAAAGCAAAATTGATGTGTTAGCAAGCATAACGGTTATTGGTGTTTTAAGCTCATGGGAAGCGTCGGCAATGAACTGGTGCTGCTTTTTCCAGGCCTTGTCCACAGGGTGCACAGCAATATTAGACAATATCAGGCTTATTATGAAAAATGCCGCCAGGCTTCCTAAGCCTATAAAGCTGTAATTTATTATCTGCTGGCGGATAAAGCTGCGTTCGTAGCTTATGTCCGCAAAGCCTATTATTTTGTTTTCCCCTTCAAAGACTGCATAGCGCAGATTCATGCTTGCGATTGTCCCCTGCACGCCGCCGTCCTGCAATGCTGCCTCAGCCGCCTCATATGCAATGTCATATGTTAAATTTCTGCTGAAGTCATCAATTTTCGTTATTTCTCCGTTATCGTTTATTGTGACAAAAAATGTCGAAAAATGCGAGTACCCGTCAAAAGGCTGGGTAAAGTCCCCAACCGGCTGGTCAGGCAGCCTGTAAAAATCATCATCGCCTTTATTTACATTCAGCCTTGAATAATCACTGGCCAGGTCGCTTATGCTTTCAGTTTTCATTTTGGAAGCTGATGACCAAATCTGAGCTGTAAAGGCAGTGACCAGAACTATTGTAAGCAGCGCCATCATTATAAAAATAAGTCTGCGCTTTAGCTTTTTAATCATCTTTTTTCTCCTCCAGTTTGTAGCCTGCCATACGCACCACCGAGATTGATGCTTTTGAATTCACGTAAAACATTTTTTTCCTAAGGAAAGATATATAAGCTTCTACATTATTTTCGCTGGTGTCTGAATCCAGCCCCCATACTTTTGAAATAAGTTTTTCCTTGGAGACTACAATATTGGGATTTGCCATTAAAATATTAAGTATCTGAAATTCTTTATTGCTTAATGTCACGGACCTGGCGCCGCAGGAAAGAGAATAAGTATTAAGATTAAGTGTAATGTCTGAAAATTTAAGCTCGTCAATCACCACTTCGCCTATCCTCCTGGAAAGCGCCCTTAGCCTGGCAAGAAGCTCCTTTGGCGCAAAAGGCTTCACCATGTAATCATCCGCACCTGAGTCCAGGCCCATGATTTTATCGTCCGTTTCGCCTTTGGCTGTCAGCATTATTGTCGGTGTCGACACATTTTGCTTCCTGAGCATTTTTATCACGTCAAAGCCGTTCATTTTGGGAAGCATTACATCCAGTATAATAACATCATACTCTTCGTTTTGCGCGTAATAGAGCCCGTCCATTCCGTCGTAAACTGCGTCAACTATGTAATTTTGCTCTTCCAAAATGTGCTGCAGTGCTTCTGACAATTTTACATCGTCTTCTACTATCAAAATTTTCATATCAGTATCCCTTTTATAATTCTGTCTTTTATTATATAGCTTGTTTCATTCCGTTACAAACACAATAATATATTAAGCTTAAAAAAAACTTAAAAAGCATTTTAAGGTTTCTTTAAGGGTTATGATGTAAACTTCATGTAAAGTCAAAAAAGGAGGAATGAAAAATGTCAGGAAACATGAGTACATTCAAACGATTTGAAAAAAAATATTTAATTAACAAGGCTCAGCATGAAGAAATACTTAAAAAAATGAAAAGCCACGTAGAGCCGGATGAATTCGATAAATACACAATATGTAATATATATTATGACACGGATAACTATCAAATCATTCGCAGCTCTATTGAAAAACCTGTGTACAAAGAAAAACTCAGAGTGCGCAGCTACGGCACGCCCGGAAAGCAGGACACAATATTTTTTGAACTTAAGAAAAAATATAAAAGCGAGGTCTTTAAAAGACGTGTATCCATGAGCTTAAGGGATTTCGAGGAATACCTGCAAAAAGGCACTGTCCCCAATGTATCAAAGCAAGTGCTGAGTGAAATTGAATATTTCATGTCCCATTATAAGCCGGACCCTAAAATATACATTGCTTATGAAAGGCTGGCCTTAAGAGGCAAAGATGACCCTGAACTGCGTATTACCTTTGACAACAATATTCGTTTTAGGAAAAACAACCTGAGATTGTCAGAAGGCGATGACGGAATAAAAATCCTTGACGAATCACTTTATCTTATGGAGATAAAAGTACGCGGCGCAATGCCGCTGTGGCTTAGCCAGATACTCAACGAAATAGAAATTTACCCAACTTCCTTTTCAAAATACGGGTATTGCTACGTAAATTATATTTATAAGGAAAATAATTTCTCATCAATGAATTTAAATAATCAGGTAACTGCATAAGGAGACAGAAAATGTTTGAAGACTTTGACTTAATGACCACACTAATACGTTTATCAGCCTCGCTGATATTGGGTATTGCTATTTCATTATTCTACATGTACAAAAGCAGCTACAACAAGCAGTTTGTAGTGACGTTGACCCTTCTTCCGGCTGTTGTGGGAGCGGTGATATCAATAGTTAACGGCAACTTGGGCACAGGCGTTGCAGTAATGGGCGCCTTCAGCCTTGTTCGCTTCCGCTCCATTCCGGGAACTGCTAAGGATATCGGCTACATTTTCTTTGCGATGGCTGTGGGGCTGGCTGCAGGAATGGGATATATTCCATACGCTGTAGTTTTTACAGTAATTGTTGGTTTAGCCTCGCTTGTACTTTTTAAAACAAAATTCGGTGAGCAAAAGCAGAATAAAAAACAACTTAAAATAACAATACCTGAAAACTTAGACTATACGGGATTATTTGACGATTTATTTGATGAATATACAAACTCAAATAATTTGATAAGAGTAAAAACGACAAACATGGGCAGCTTGTTTCAGCTAAGTTTTGAAATTGAATTAAAAGAAAACAAATCCGAAAAAGAATTTTTGGACAAAATCAGAGTGAGAAACGGCAACCTTGACATAATTTGCGGATATATAAACGACGCAAGCGAAGTTTTATAGGAGGATACAATGAAAAAGCGACTTGGTGCTGTATTTGTGCTTATAATGGCATTTTTGCTGGCGATTAGTGGGTGCCAGGGCAATGCTCAAACGAATTCGGCCGCTGGCAGCACATCACAGCAAATAGTATACGACAGTGAAGGCACCCAAATAGATGTAACATCAAACGCCGATACCGACCTTTCAGACATAGAGGTAGAGTATTCCGATAAGGACCTCAATACTGATTATGACGAATCAACATCCGTTAAAATTATGCTGGCTGATGGCTCTTCATCAGTGGAGGGCAGCGGCGCATCCGTAAAAAACAACGTCATTACCATTTCACAGGCCGGAACATACATATTAAGCGGAAAACTAGCAGACGGGCAAGTGGTGGTCAGCGCCACAAAAGTGGACATAGTTACCCTGGTTTTCGACGGTGTTGACATAACAAATGAAACCGGCAGCGCTGTGTATGTAGAGCAGGCTGAAAAAGTGATAATCACTCTTGCAGAAGGCAGCGACAACTATGTTGAAGACGGCAGCAATTATGAAAACACCGGAGACGGCGAACCCGACGCCGCAATATACGCAGGGGATGATTTAACAATCAACGGCGAAGGCAACCTTACAGTAACAGGCAATTATCAAAATGCTGTCAAAACAGTCGATGACCTTGTAATCACAGGCGGCACATATTACATAACTGCCAAAGCTACCGGCCTGCGCGGCAAAGACTCCGTTTCAATATCCGGAGGCGACATTACAATAACCGCCCAAAGCGACGCCATCAAGTCAGACAATAGTGAAGATGAAAACAGCGGCTGGGTTTCAATTGACGGCGGCACCCTCACTTTAAGCGCGGGCAACAACGGCATACAAGGCGAAACCGGAGTGCTCATTTCCGATGGAATTATCAGCATCACCGCAAATGAAGACAGCCTGCACTGCAACGGCAGCATCCGCATATCGGGCGGTGATTTGACAATAACTTCAGGCGACGACGGAGTTCACGCGGACAATTCGCTGGATGTAACGGGCGGACAGATAACAGTAAACAAAAGCTATGAAGGCCTTGAGGCGGCGGAAATCACAATAAGCGACGGCACAATTTCTGTTGTGGCCAGCGACGACGGCCTGAACGCTGCAGGCGGGTCAGACGGGGCCATGAACCCTAATGACAGGTTCCGCACCACAGATGCGGGAGAGTATTTTATTTCCATCAGCGGCGGCACCATTTACATTAACGCAGCCGGTGACGGAATTGACTCAAACGGAGACATCTATATTTCCGGAGGAACCATCTTTGTTGATGGGCCTACATCGGGAGCAAACTCTGCAATTGACGAGGAAAACAGCAATTTTGTAGTCACCGGCAGCACTTTGGCTTCCGCAGGTTCGCAGCAGATGCTAGTAACCCCCACAGATGCCACGCAGCCGGTTGTAACAATTATATACAATCAAACGCAAAGCGCAGGCAGCCAGGTGACAGTAACTGACAGCAACGGCAACAAAATAATTTCTGTCAGCCCCGCTAAAACTTACGAATGCTTAATGCTTTCAAGCCCTGAATTTGCGCTGAATGAAGAATACACTATTACTTACAATAATCAATATTCAGTTAACTTCACAATAAGTTCAACTGTGCTTTGTATAAGCCAGGACGGAAGTGTAACCCAGTACGCAGCCGGCGGCATGGCAGGCGGCGGCAGAGACAAAGGCGGGCATCAGCCGCCGACACGCCCGTAAAAACCCAGAACATGCAAAAAGCACGAATATTCGTGCTTTTTTTATTTGTTAATTTAAGAGTATACAAGTTAGAATCAATTAGTATTATTTCAGTTGATTACCTCATTGGGTGAGGATATTCCTTCCGGAGAGATAGCCTTTTGCAGCCAGCTCCAGGAATTATATCCTTGTACATGAAAAAACAACTCTTTCTTTTTATAAGTGTATATTATATATACTGCGTCATCCTCTTGAGTATCTTCAAAAACCACGAACTCCGCCCCGTCAGAAAAATGCAGAAATACTGCTTTGTCCTCGTCATATACAGGCTCTTTGAAAATATGTTTTCTTTCATAGACGCTTACAATTTTACTGATTCTTATGATGTTGTTCCCCAGGACTCTTACAGTCTGCCCGTCATACTCCGCTGTCAGTTCTCCGCCTTCCTCTTCCAGTGTCATTATATGCCAAAGCAGGTCCTTTTCATATTGAACTACAGTGTAATTTAAATATACTGCAAATATAGCGCTTCCCACAAAGATTGCTATCATTATAATAACCGGGATTATAAACTTTTTCATCTTCCTTACCTCAACTATAATCTATAATGCTAACCTAAAGAATTTAAAGTATTTATGTAAAAAAACAAGATGTAGACTATATCAAACAAATTGCCTTGCTTTTTAAAAAACAAAAGCAAGGCATATGTTTTTCTTATTTTATTTAAACCATACTTTAGTGCAAAAAAGCAAAAACAAAAACGCAGCTCCAATGAATACAGCTCCCAGCAGCATTGCCGCTAAAATAGCATTGGCCGCAACCTGCCTGATTTCTTTTTTTGTAAGTTCAGGTTCTATTTTCTGCTGGCTGCTATCGCTCTCGCTTTTTGGCGCAGTCTTTTTTTTAGGCTTGTACCGCCCCATTCTCAGCCCATACCATGACTGGTATGTGCCGCTCATGTCCGCAATTTGCCTTCCATCATCTTCGAAATCTTTCTTTTTCATATTAAGCCTTTTTATTTATCATTTATACAAATGACAAACTACATAGTGGCCTGGCTCCATTTCTTTTTGTTTAGGCGTTTCCACTTTACAAATATCCATACATTCTGAACATCTTGTGTGGAATTTGCATCCTTTCGGTGGATTTGCAGGTGAAGGTATGTTGCCTTCGATAATAATACGGTTAACCTGCTGTGTTGGGTCAGGTATTGGTATTGCCGAGAAAAGGGCCTTTGTATATGGGTGTAAAGGATTGTTGAAAATGTCTTTTTTCGCTCCGAACTCCACCAGGTCGCCCAAATACATAACGCCTATGGTATCTGATATATGCTCAACAACTGAAAGGTCGTGAGAAATAAACAGATATGTCAGGTTGTATTTGTCCTGCAGGTCCATAAGCAGGTTTATAATCTGTGCCTGGATTGAAACGTCCAAAGCTGAAACAGGTTCGTCACAAACAACAAATTCAGGATTTAATGCCAAAGCCCTTGCTATGCATATCCTCTGCCTTTGCCCGCCTGAAAACTCATGGGGGTACCTTTGCTTATGATATGTGTGCAGCCCGCAGTTTTCCATTATCTCATCAATGTAGTCATTGTATTCATCTTCAGGGACAATTTTGTGCTCCCTTACAGCTTCACCGATAATTTCGCCTACCGGCAGCCTCGGTGAAAGGCTGGAATACGGGTCCTGGAAAATAATCTGCATTTTAGGGCGAAGATGTTGAATTTCTTCTTTTGAATAATCGTAAACTTCATTTCCGTTAAAAAGCACCTGTCCTGCTGACTTTTCAGAAAGACGCAGAATTGTTCTGCCGACTGTTGTTTTTCCGCAGCCTGACTCTCCTACAAGGCCCATTGTGGTTCCGCGCTCTATTTTGAAGCTTATTCCGTCAACTGCCTTTACATATCCTACAGTACGCTGGAAAAGTCCATCTTTTATGTCAAAATACCTCTTGAGTTCATTAACTTCAAGAATATACTTATCATCATGGACAATAGGCTCATAGGATTGATCTATTGTTACTTTTTCCGGTTTCTTTTTTTCTTTTTTGTTAATATTATTAGTCATTTACTTTTCCTCTTCATAAAGATAACATGCAACAAAGTGAGTTGGTGACAATTGGATATATCCGGGATATGCACCATTGCATTTATCAATACTCTTTTCACAACGATCTTTAAAATAACAATAATCCGGCATATCAATAGGATTCGGAACTTTGCCAGGAATGCTGTAAAGCCTTTCAACTCCCTTGTGTACACCAGGCCTTGAAGCCATCAGCCCTTGTGTATATGGGTGAGCAGGCTGTCCGAAAACTTCATATACAGTTCCCTTTTCAACAACTCTGCCGGCATACATAACAACAACGTAATCAGCCATGCCCGCGATTACACCCAGGTCATGTGTGATAAGCATGATGCTCGAATTAATCTTGTCTTTCAAATTATGCAGAATGTCCAGTATCTGTGCCTGAATTGTAACATCCAGCGCTGTGGTCGGTTCATCAGCAATTATAAGGCTTGGGTTGCAGGCTAGGGCCATGGCTATCATAACTCTTTGGCGCATGCCGCCTGACAACTCGTGAGGATACATTTTATAAACGCCCTCACTGTTTGCAATACCAACCATATCAAGCATTTCGATTGTACGTTCTTTTATTATTTGCTTTTCTTCCGGAGAAAATCTTTTCTTTTTACCTGTTTTATTGAAAAGCGAATGGCCAGCGAATAAATCTTCGCTGTGCAGCGCTATAACCTCATCCACCTGCAGACCGATTCTGAAAACCGGGTTAAGGCTGGTCATAGGCTCCTGGAAAATCATTGATATTTCATTTCCCCTGATATTGTACATTTCACTTGTAGGTGTTTTTGCAATATCATATACTTTGCCGCCTGCGGCAAACCTGATTGAGCCTTCGGCTATCTGCCCCTGCGGCCTTTGAACAAGCTGCATCAGTGACAAACTGGTAACGGACTTGCCGCAGCCAGACTCGCCGACTATGCCCACTGTTTTTCCTTTGGGCACTTCAAATGAAACTCCGTTTACGGCTTTAACCACACCTATGTCAGTGTAGAAATATGTATGAAGATTTTCAAATTCCACTACATTTACCGGGTCTTTCATTTGTGTTAAGTACTCTGACTCATGAACATTTTTTCTGTTATTTATTCTCTCAAACTCTCTTGTTATCCTGCGGTTTTCCCTTGAGATTTTGTGTACTTCTCTTGCAGAAAGGTAGTTTGGGTTATTTTTCTTTTTTTCTTTCATTATAATTCCTCCTACCTCTTCATTTTCGGGTCAAATGCGTCGCGCAGGCCGTCACCTATGAAGTTGAAACCAAGAACTGTAATCAATATACAGAAACCAGCTGGTATCCATACAAACAGATAGTTGGTCATTACATAGACATTACTTACTGCATTTATTATGTTTCCCCATGATGCAAACGGGTACTTAACTCCTAACCCCAAAAAGCTGAGGGCAGATTCTGTCAGGATAACTGAACCTAAGCTTAATGTTGAAATAACTATGAGCTGAGGCATAACATTCGGAACGAGATGCTTGAATATCCGCTTGCTTACGGAAATGCCTGTTGCTTCCGCGGCAATCATGAATTCCTGTTCTCTTAAGGATAATATCTGGCCTCTAACCATTCTGGCAATTCCCGGCCAGCTTAATACCCCCAGTATAATCATCAGGTACATCATTCTTAACGTCGGGTCCACTCTTTGCGCGTCCATCATAGCACCTAATATAATAAGAAGCGGCAGGGATGGAATTGAGTTGAATATGTCAACAATACGCATTATCAAGTTGTCAATGAATTTGCCGAAATATCCTGCAATGCCGCCGAGCACAACACCTATAAATGTTGAAATCGCAACAACGATAAATCCGATTATCAAAGATATACGTCCGCCGTACATAAGGCGTGTAACAATGTCCATTCCGTTTCCGTCAGTTCCCATCCAGTGTTCACCTGATGGTGAAGCGTATGCGTCAATTACTACGGTTTCTTCTATCCATCTCATTGTCCAAACAATGTTATTTCTCAGCAGTGTGTATGTACCTACTGTACCGTCTTCAAAAGTATAAGTGAATTCTTCAGCGCCTTGCTCTATTTCATCAACAACTTTTGTTTTAAAATCAAGTGAGAAAAATACGTCGTCATATATCGGCTGTACTAAATATCTTGAAGCGTGAGCGTATTCAACAAGCCCGTCTGAAGTAACTTCCGATATTATTGCCCTGTCATCACTTAGCACAACATGGTACTCAGTGCCATCACTTTCAAAAGTCGCATCCGCTGCATTGCTTTCTTTAAGCGCTGCTATTTCAGTTTCTGCTTTTAAGCAGAAGTCAAATGTGTTTTCC
Source organism: uncultured Christensenellaceae bacterium (assembly GCA_964509795.1). Taxonomy (GTDB): domain Bacteria; phylum Bacillota; class Clostridia; order Christensenellales; family UMGS416; genus JAFGUF01. The sequence continues at coordinate 17,840 of CAZDZB010000007.1, forward strand.
GTTTCAGGTGAGGCGTAATCATAAATATTTTTCTGCGCAACTGCAATGGGGTGTGCTTCCCCTGCGTAAGCTCTTTTTTTGTCAGAGGTTACAACATACATTTGGCTGTTAAACTCAAAGGTTGTCGCCCCGTCTGCTATAGCTGCATTAAATACTTCTTTAAAGCCATCATCCAGCGCAGAATCAGTTACCGCAATTTCATAATTGCCGCCTAGCGCTGTGGCAATTGCAATTTGCTCAACTGTATATATTTCATATAAATCTTCCGCAATCATGCTCTTATAGTATGTTACATCCTGTGAGTCAAAAACTTCTTCGCCGTTATTTGCCGCCAGCACGAACTGTGACTGGGCAATTAACGGAAAATCAATATCTTCGGCTGCAACAAACTTATAATCCGCATTTTCTGAAATACCTGCGTAGTCTTTGGCCATATCCACAGTTTTAGTGAAAACTTCACTTTCTCTGTATGGCATCAGCAGTCCGCCCAGGAAAGAAAACGCGAACATAGCGAGAATAAAAATCGTGCCTGTAATTGCCAGCTTGTTTCTGATAAATCTTTTAAAAACAAGCATTCCCGGTGATAATACTTTTATTCTCTGCTCATCATCAAGGGCAACCTGAGGATCTACATTTTTTTCATCATCAATTTGTTTATTTTTTAAATCTTTTTTCATGTTTTTTATGTCTTCCTTAGTTTACTCTGACTCTTGGATCAACCACCGCATATAATATATCGGCAATGAGCGTTCCCAGCAGCGTCAGTGCAGCCAAAAACAGCATGTAAAACATGGAGAACGGTATATCCCCATTTACCATAGCATCATATGAAGTTTTGCCGATGCCTGTTATTCCAAAGAGCGTTTCTGTGATCAGCGCTCCTGCGAAAAGCCCCGGGATACTTCCGCCGATAATTGTAACTATCGGAATAAGTGTGTTCCTGAAAGCGTGGTAATTAATTACTCTTCTTTCAGTTAACCCTTTTGCCCTTGCAGTGCGGATATAATCTGAGTTTAATACTTCCAGCATGTTCGTACGTGTATACCTCATCAGTCCACCGATACTAATCATAACTAAAGTAACTACCGGAAGCACATAGTGTTTAGCAATATCTAAAAACTGGCCCCAAGGGCTAAGCTGCTCAAAGAACCTCCCTACGGTGCCGTAGAGCTCAAACCAGCCTAGATTAATTGAAAATACCAGTTTCAAAATTGTCGCAAAAAAGAAAACCGGCAGCGATATACCTATAAGGGCAATTACTGTTACCGTATAGTCTATTGTGCTGTATTGTTTTCTCGCGGCTATTATTCCCAAAGGAATAGCTATAACAAGCTCAAGTGCAAATGCTACAGACCCTAATGCAAATGAAAACCAAACTGTTTCCCTAAACTTTTCAGTTACAGGTACATTGTAATACCAGCTGTCACCGAAATTACCTCTGACTGCCATACCTATCCAACTGAAAAATCCTTTGATAATTCCACTGTCAAGACCATAAATGCTGTTTAATTCAGCAAGCCAGTCTGTATAACTTTTTGAGCCGGGCAATGTCGCCCTTTCGCGGGCAATTGCCTCAACATAAGATGTAGGCAGGCTTCTCATCAATGTATAAATGATGAAAGCAACAAAAAAGAGTATGCCTACACTTAAAAACAATCTTTTTATAATATAATTACGCAATGTAACATCCCATCCTCATCACGCGGAAACTACCGCATATTTTTAAATATTTGTAAAGAAAAATATAAAATTGAGTCCACCATACAAGATGGACTCAATTATATGGTTAATCTTTAAATGTTATTATGAAATTCGATTTTAAAAATCTTAGTTCATTTCTAACAATTCAATGTCGCTTGCCCATCCCCAGAATGTTGTAATGTCAGGAGTTACTGTGTCCATGTTTACACGTTCTGATGAGAAGATGATGCAGTTTTGTCTCTGATAGATTGGAACTTCAACAGCCCAGTCAATGATGATATCCAAGCAAGCTTTGTATGTAGCTTTTCTGAATGCCTGGTCGTCGCTTGATCTGGCTTCCATTATCAATGCATCAAGCTCTGCGTCTTGGATGTGATAGTGGTTGGATTCTGTTGAGCCTTCATTACCAACGATATTGTTCGAATAGTAGATCTGATACATATCCGGGTCAATTGTTGCGCCCCATGCAGCAGCCCACATTTCTTGTGTGTTTGCGTCCAGCTTATCCCATAATACGTTGGTATCTGCCGGGTCGTTGATTATGATTGTCATGCCAATCTCTGCAAGTTTTTCTGACAATGTTGTTGCCAGTGCGAATGATGGGTGGTTACCAGCGCCGTCACCAGGAATGATAATTTCATACTCAAGTTTTGCGCCTTCTGGTGCTGCTGTAAGCATACCAGTTGTTTCATCATATGTATAGCCTGCTGCTACGAAATAGTCAATAGCTGCTGCCATTGCGGCTGCATATTCGGCTTCCTGATCCATATCTGATGTGTAAATGTCGCTTCCGTCAAGAGCTGTTGAGAATGCTACTTTATAGCCGTCATCGCTCTTTTGCGGTGCTGCCCATGATGTGTTAGATATCGGATAGTTAATGATTGAAGCTCTTTCGCCATAATATGAGTCGATTGACAGATATCTGTATTCTGCTATCAATGTAGCGAATGCTTTACGCAGGTTCTTAGAAGCTTCTGATCCGGGTTCGCCGCCTACATTAACTGTAGCTGCGTTGATACCAACATAGCCGTAACCAAGATTGTCAACTGTGCTAGTTGTGATTACGTCGCCTGTTGTTTCGCCGTTTGAGTTGTAACTTGAAATTTCTGCAACTTCGTCTGTTCCGAATGAAGGATCAGTGATGTCGATTGTTCCTGTGGCTACGCCCGGAATCTTATCAGCATCTGTTGTAACTTTAAATTGCATGTAATATGTTTTAGGTTCGCCTTTGTAATAATATTCATTAGCTTCATAATAAACAACTTTGTTTTCGAATTTAATGAATTTGTATGCGCCAGCACCCATAGGCATAGTTGTTTTTTCCTGAACTACGCTTAAGTCGCCGAAATCATGTCCGAACATATTATTTTCATAGTCATATTTTGCTACATCACCATAATAGTGCAATGGTGATACTTGGATACCGAGCTGATATACAGCTGTTGCGTCAAAGCCTGCAACTGTTACTTCAACTTGTGTATCACTTAATTTAACGATACCAGCGATGTTAGGAATTCCTGCTTCGCCGAGTGACGGGTCTTTCGGGCCTTCCTGTCCGATGAATTTGTCTCTTAATACGTCAGCTACGTTGTCACCAGGGCTCTCAATGCCGGCATATGTTACTATGTCGCCTTCATAAGCTAAATAAAGCTCATTGTAGTAATCTTCAATTGTCGGATATTCACCAGCTGTCAGGTCATATGTAGCTCCTGTTACATATGCTGTCAAAACGCCGTCTGTAACTTCACCAAATCCCCAGAGAGGATAAGCTGCTGCTATTTTGATTCCAGGTGTGTCTGCTGCTATGTCAACTAAGTCCTGAGGAATCATTGCATATGCATCACCATAATAATCATAATAGTTTGCATAGCAGTAATCAACTATAGCTTGAGCGTCGCCCAGCCACAATGTATCCTGTAGTGCAAAGAAAGCGTCTTTTTGTTCCTGTGTAAAAGAGTCAGCATCTGTAGGTACATAATCTATGCCAGCGGCATAAATATCGTCAAACATCGCGTCATATTTTGCATATACTTCGTCAGATGTTTGTGAACGATAGTTGGCCATACCAACGATTGGTACTGAATACAAGGATGATGATCCTGCATATGCAGGGTCTGCATATACATAATATGAGAAGATAATATCATCAGCTGTCATGTATTCGCCGTCGCTGAATTGTACATCGTCTCTTATTGTCCATGTGTATACTGTTTGGTCTGAAGCCTCGTCATAATTAACTTCGAGGTCAGCTATACCTGTATACAGATAGTCAGTCCCATTGTAAGCAATGGTTTCACCATCGATTGCGTTGTAAACAATAGCACCTGTTCTGTCAGTTGTCAGCAGCTGCACTTGAGTCATTGCAACTACGTCGGCGTCATAGCCTGAGTCACTGAAAAACGGGCTGAACTTTTCACTGAATTCAAGGTAACCAACAACAAGAGGTGTTGTAGACACTTCTTCAGTTTGTTCAGGTGCAGTTGTTTCAGTTTCAGTTTCTGCTGTTTCAACTGGTTCTGTCTTGTCAGCACAACCAGCAAAAACAGTTAAAGCCATGACTAAAACTAACAACAAAGCTAACACTTTAAATGTCTTGTTTTTCATCTTTTCTACTCTCCTTTTAAGTTTAGTGAATTAATTATAAAGTCAACTCCATGTTGGTTTATAAAACCACAGAAATTATAAATAATTCCAATTAAATTTGATAATGTGTGCAAGATGCACACAGTTATTTTCACACATTATTAGGCCATTGTCAATAAAATTTTCCCCCTGCGCGTAAATACCAGGAGCAAAATCGTGAATAAGTACACTAATTGAAGTTATATAACGCAATATGAATATTATACAGGAGATTTTAACAACTTCTTTACACAATTTGCCTGAATTTTTACTTATTTTATAATTAATATTAATTAATTGTTACTATTATATTTTGCAGTATTTCCGATAGCTTATTTTTATATTTTATAACACTTTAAAGCCTCTCTTTTCCTGCATTTCTAATTTTTTTTTAAACATTATGATATATATTAGAAAATTCATGTAATATTTAAGCTTTTTCACCTTTTTTGTTATAATCTTCGCTAAATTAATCATTTGCCATAGAATTGAATAGTTTATTAAAAACGTCTTCCTGACGGCAGTGGTTTCACTTTCTAAAATGAAAGATTTCTTGTTAACTCATCCAAAATCTATCACGTGTCCAATAAGCCTCCGTTAAAAAATATATTTGACATCTTTATATGTATGGTGTACTATACTACATAGTACACATGCGGTATCAGTGAAAGGAGGTAAAAATGCTCATTAATAAAAATTCAGGCGAACCCGTTTATATGCAGATAATAAATCAGTATAAAAGGCAGGTCGCTTCAGGAGCGCTTAAACCCCACGACAAACTGCCGTCAGTTCGCAGGCTTTCTTATGAATTGGGGATAAATCCAAATACACTGCAAAAATCATTCTCCCAAATGGAAACTGCAGGCATATGCTATTCTCTTCCGGGTAAAGGCCGGTTTATTTGTGAAGACGCAGTGAAAATCATTGAGGATGACGCCAAAGTTTATTTTGATGCTTTGGATAACGTTATCGAATCACTGGTTATGTGCAACCTGAACGTCGAAGAGATTGTTTCAAGGGTAAGAAAGTCATACAGCAAAGCTGTTGTTAGAATCAATTCTTAAACCAGAAAGGAAATTATGTCATATGATTGAAATTAAGAATGCAGCCAAATATTTTGGCAGGCTTAAAGCAATAGACAGCATATCGTGCAATATACAAAGCGGATCTGTTTTCGGCATAGTGGGATCAAACGGCGCAGGCAAATCCACTCTGCTTAGGCTGATAAGCGGCGTATACTCCCCTGATGAAGGCCAGGTGTCGCTGGACGGCAAAATCATCTTTAACAACCCGGATGCGATAAAAAACTTTGTTTTTCTTCCGGATACTCCTGTCGCTGACTTTAAAACCACATTAAAAAGCACAGCTGCCGAGTACGCATCGTATTACGAAGGCTTTGACTGGGCTGAATATAAAGCCCTGATTGGCATTTTTAAACTTGACCCCTGCCAGGTACTTTCAAGCTTTTCAAAAGGAATGCTCCGGCAGGCAATGATAATCATCGCCCTGAGCTGCCCCGCCAAATACATAATACTCGATGAAACCCTTGACGGACTTGACCCGGCAATAAGAACCCTGGTCAAAAAGAAAATTTACAGCAAGGTACTTTCATCAAACGCTGCGGTTATTATTTCCTCTCATTCTTTAAGGGAGCTTGAAGATTTCTGTGATTCCCTTATATTGCTGCACGAGGGCAAATTAATATATAGCCAAAGCATGGAAGACGCCGAGTCGTCCTTATGCAAGGTGCAGGTCGCCTTCAAAGAGCCCAAGGATGACGCCTTAAGCAAAACCTTAACTATTGTTAAGCACTCAAAATCCGGTTCGGTATCAAACCTTATTGTAAAGGGCTGTCAAACCGACGTACTAGAAGCAATAAAAAAATTAAACCCAATTCTTTTAGATGTCATTCCAATGTCCATAGAAGAGATTTTTACATATGAACTGGAAAAGAGAGGCTACGGAATCGACATTATTGATGAAAATATTTTAAACGCGGAGGACAAATAGATGAAGAAATACTTTTCAAAAGCAATTTACAGAATAACTCTTAAAAAGCTGGCGCTTGCTGCCGCGCTTACAGGGGTCCTTTCCATTCTCCTTAACGCCGCAATCATCATTTCAGGGTTCACCCCTCCCCAAATACACGGCGATTTCTTTTCGTATTCTTATTACCCGGTGTTTTACGGCTCTAGAGGCTACACAGCGGCGGGAATAGCCCCCGTGCTTGTGTTTGTAATGTTTTTGGGTTCGGCTTTCTTTACGTATCTGGCTTTCAGGTATCAGAACAAAAGAGCCGAATCTGACAAAGTACACTCAATGCCTGCAACAAGAACCCAACAATTCATATCGAGAATACTGGCAGTGCTTACATATATATTCAGTATTATAATTCTGACATCATTGTCTGCCTGGGCATTTATTGCTTTCACCGAACAGTCTGTCTTTTTTCGCTATGTTATTTTAAGCGCAGCAGGCTATATGGCAGGTTCAGCCCTTATTGCCGCCGTCACAGCCATGGCAATGAGCATTACAGGCAGAGCTTTTGCCAGCTTTACCTCAGCGGCAGTATTTTTGTTCCTGCCCAGAAGTATACTTTTTATAATCGGCCAGATAATATCAACTATAAACTTCAATTTTATTGACATCAGCAGGACAAACATATTCCTTGACCCATCATCAAATATTCCCGTCGGGATTCTGCTAGACATTTCACGTTTGTGGGAATACAACGGCGTTTCAGAGACATTAATAAGCGGCAAAAACATAATATATACTATTATACTAGCATTTATATACTTTGCCGGCGCTCTTTACATGTCAAACAGGAGAAAATCCGAACTGGCGGGCAGAAGCTTTCAAAGCACAAAGACCGCATTCATTTTCGCGTCATTGTGTTCAATGCCTCTTGTTCTGCTTGCAAGTTATAATTCCATATTAAGATATGTATTTACCCGTAATTTAATTTATACTATATCAACCGTTTCTATTGTGCTTGTCGCGTTTGCGCTTATTATATTTATATTAATATCACTTATATATAACGCAAATCTCAAAGGAATGCTTAAAGGGCTTGCTGTGTTTTTTATATGCCTGATATCAGCTGCTGCTCTGTCCGGGCTAGGCACCGCCGCCTCGCAGGCCATATTGCGCCGCTCTTTGCCAGATGAAAAAATCGAATATGTAAAAATCGATTTAAGCCCGGAAAAGGAATATAGAAATACGCCTGTTTATACATATGGCATGCTTAAATCAAAAGATATTAAAATTTATGATGAAAATATCATTGATTTCCTCTCAGTTAACGTAGACACAATGTTACTTAACGTTGAAAATTCATCAACAGGATACAATCGAATGAATTACGGAACTGTTTGGTGTGAATTCACTTTGAAAAACGGAAGGCGCATAGTTAGAAATATCCCTATATATGATGGCGACAACGCATCCGAATTTGTTTCGCTTTTAATAGAACATGGGGATTTCTACAATGCGCTGCTTTCCATTCCTGAAATAAGTGAAATAACTGAATATAACATTAGTATTCCTTACTTTGAACGCAGTGAAATAACCGAACCTATCCTAATCAGCACAATTGAAGAGATTGGCACCGCAGACAATTCTATGCGCTCAGTATTTCCGTACTATCTTGAGTCGTATGTTTCTGATAGATACAACGATTACGGCTCTGTGGGGTCAATTAGGGTTTACGGCCAGTCCGGAAACTACGATTTTGCTAATACATTCCTTATCAACAACACAGTACCTGAGTCTAAAACCATGTATATAAAAGCCTCTAATAAGCTCAACGCAGACAAATTCAGCCAGGCAGCTGACTATATTATAAATGACTATGATAACCTGCTTTACTTAAATCTCCAGGTATGGCTGACAGAAAGTACCGATGAGAGCACATTTGACAGCCTTTTGCACTTTTCAACGAACTCTCCGCAGAGTTCCTTTACATACGATATGATGTGTGAAATGCTTGAGGACTTAAAAGGCGTTGACCCCGATGATTTTGAAAACATTGAAAAATACGCCTTAATAATGATTCAGATTGACCGGCAAAATGATTATGATACCGCAAGTTATATCGACACCTGCATACCGCTTACCGATGAAATGTATGATTATTGGCTAAGCGCTGCAGAAACACAGCCTGAGTCATCTGATTGAGCATTTTATACACTCATAAAAAGGGCTGTCCCATCATACTGGGACAGCCCTTTTACCTTTGTTTATCCCAAGTATGCACTTTGGGGATACACTTTTCGGCAATTGCTTTTTCCTTTTAATAATAATTTATGCCTTATCTGCTGATGAAAAAGGTAAAAAGTAATGAGAGAAAAGTGTTGACACTAAAACAGTTTATCTTTTGAATTTTCCAGCAGAATGATGGGACAGCCCCTTAAAATTTATCTGCTTTTATTATATATAAAATTGAAATTAGTTATGGAACTATGTCAATATGCCCTGTTTTTAACATTTTTGTTTATTTATAATATAATTGTCATTTCGTCCGTGAATTTGGGGTCAAAATAAAAAAATTAATTAAATTTTAACTTGATTAATAAAAAATCACATATATAATGGATTTAAAGGTTTGTGTATTTATTAGAAATAAATTGTATATATTTAAGATTTCGGAGGAATTATGAAAAGGCTACTAACTGTATTACTGGTTATTATGGCGATAACCAATTTTCTTATACCATCAAATGTTTTGGCTGCGCGCCAAACAATAATCATCGACGGGGCCGTCCAGCAGGAATGGACAACCGTTGGCACAACACTTTCGGACCTGGCAGGTGATGTAAGCGGCGCCGGGCCTCACGACTTAGTTAAATTCTCCACCACCAATGATGATACATATATATATGCACGGTGGGATGCAATAGCATCATACACCGATGTTAAATCCTTGGCATACGGCATCGCTTTGACTTCAGTTATGCCATCAGGCGGAACAATACCTACAGCTGAAGTAATAGCATATGTGGAGTATGACAATAAACAGGATGTAATAGTCGCTTTAGAAAACTCCAGCCGTGAGGTTGTAACCATTGAATCCGGAGTTACAATAAGCACATCAGTATATGCTCAGGTAGAAGAATACACAGTAGGCGGAGTAACCTACTGCGCAATTGAAGCCAAGTTCCCTTTTGCAAGCTTCTCAGCGTTTGCTACCCCCACTACTAACCCTATAGATTCCACGGCTACGTTCCCTCTTTGGGGCGTTGCCCTAGCATCGGGTTCATACGCGTCAAATGTAAAAGACTATGTGCCGGAAGAAGATTCATACATAATATATGACAGCAATACAGGAACAGGAACCGTAGTTTCAAGCGATCCTGACACCACTGCGCCATACGTGCCGGACAGCACACTGACTACATCAAATGCTACTATTTCAAGCATTCAAGTGGACTGGACAAAGGCAGAGGATGACTTTACGTTGCAAAGTAATCTGGTTTATGAAGTTTTCTACTCCACCAGTGATAATATACAAACTCTAACCGATATCACTGCCAACGGAACCTCCGGCGGCAGCGGAACGGATATAGATACATATACTGTGACAGGGCTTTCACCAAACACCACTTATTACTTTAATGTAGTGGTTACTGACGCAGCGGGAAACCAAAGCGTATACACATCCGCCCCGGGCACAACTCTTCCGGACACAACTCCTCCGTCATCAACAGGAACTGTCACTGCCTCCACACCGGCAGTCAGCCCCGAAACCAACATGAACCTTAACTGGCCGGATGCCGTGGATGATTACACCGCAAGCGGCAATTTGGTTTATGATATATATTACTCCGAATCAGACAATATAGATACACTTGCTGATATAAATATTACAGGAAACGGCACATACCTGGGAACTACAACAGGTATAAGCGCATACGTTGCAACGGGCTTAACCCCCGGAACTACATATTATTTCAACGTAATAGTAACTGATGAATCCAATAATGAAGCAATTTACATAAGGGGCACCAATACAACTGCGATTGCGGCTCCTACATTAAGCGTAACAGGAACAACAACCACTACAGCAACCCTTGACTGGGACGATATAACAGGCGCTGTTGAATATGATGTAT
>CAZDZB010000008.1:0-28161 GCA_964509795.1 uncultured Christensenellaceae bacterium
AGAACTGCTCAGGAGTAATAAAAACAAAAATAAGCCAGGAATTCGCAAGCACCCTATCGCCTTCTGAAATAGACAAGCTTGCGATATGCGTGGCATACCCAGAAGAAACCATAAACCTGGTTAAATCTCAAGATGAGGATATTAACAAATGGTACAGAAAAACAATCCGGGAACTGGTGGTTATATGCCGGGTGGTATCAAGAAAATACACCAGAAGCAAAGTTAGGAAAGCTTTGCCGGATGATTACGAATATATTATTGAAGAGCTGCTGACAGAAACGGAACATGGTGGCAGCAAAAACGAATATTATGAATCCATTGTTGAGAGCATTGTAAAGGTCAATGCAGCGGAAGATTTTATTGTATCTATCTGCAAAGTTATTCAAAGGCTTGCGATTGACCAGCTGCATGTTGTCGGCGACATTTACGACAGAGGGCCGGGCCCGCACAAAATAATTGATGAAATGATGAAATATCACTCAGTTGACATACAGTGGGGAAACCATGACATTGTGTGGATGGGGGCAGCCTGCGGCAGCGAAGTGTGCCTAGCTAATGTAATCAGGGTATGCGCCAGGTACGGGCACCTTGACATTTTAGAGGACGGCTATGGAATAAATTTGCGCCACCTTTCAACTTTTGCGGGCTCAGTATACAAAGATGATGAATGCGAATGCTTCAAAACTGTTGTGGGAAATGACATGCGTGATGAAGAGCGAATGCTCTTAAGGAGAATGCATAAGGCAATTTCTGTAATACAGTTTAAGCTTGAAGGGCAGCTTGTTGAAAGAAACCCGCTGTTTGAAATGGATGGCAGAAGGCTTCTTGACAAAATCAGTGCAGACAATACCAAAATAACAATTGATGGCAAAGAGTATGCAATGATGGATAATAACTTCCCAACTATTAATAAAAAAGATCCTTATAAGCTTTCCCCGGAAGAAGAGCTGCTGGTAAAAGGGCTTAAAAAGCTTTTCATGTTCAACGAAAAACTTACTGACCATATGGAGTTTCTTTTAAGAAAAGGCAGCATGTATTTAAAATACAACTCAAACCTTTTAATTCACGGATGCATTCCTATGAATGAGGACGGAACTTTCGCTGAGATTTCATTTTTCGGAGGCAAGCTTAAGGGAATGAAAGCCATGAACGCATACGACAATTGGATAAGGGAATCTTTTTATAACAGGCTTGCGCCGGGAAATAACGCAGATGTTTTCTGGTATTTGTGGAGCGGCAAAAATTCACCTCTGTTCGGCAAGACCGAGATGAAAACATTCGAGAGGTATTTTATAAAAGAAAAAGAAGTTCACAAAGAAGATGTAAACTCATATTACAGATACTGGATGGATGAAAACGTAATTAACGACATTCTTAAGGATTTTGAGCTTGATACAGATTTTGCGCACATTGTAAATGGCCATATGCCGGTGAGAGCTAAAGACGGAGAAAATCCTGTTAAAGCGCAGGGCAAGCTTATAGTAATTGACGGAGGATTAAACCCAATATACAATCCAATAACAGGCACAGCAGGATATACACTGATTTTTAATTCATTCGGCCTGTCGCTGGCAGCGCATGAAAGGTTTGAGTCCAAGGAAAAAATTGTTGAATCCGGTGTTGACATAATGTCTTATAATGTCGGGTTTGACACACGGCCAAAAAGAATACGGGTGCAGGACACAGACGTTGGCAGGAGAATAAACAAAGAAATTGTTGCATTAGAGGAGCTTTGCAGGCTTTATGCGTTGGGGAAAATTAAAGAATGTTAAAAATCTACATAATATTATTCAAATAAAAATATAAAATGAGGGGGTATATTTGCCTGCTCATTTTTTATTTTAATATATGGATAAAGGATTTAGAATTATGAAATTTAGATATATATTAATTTTGATAATTGCTTTTGTAATCGTTTTTTCAACCAGTTGTATAATTAATGATAACTCAATAAAAAGATATAATTATACTGTACCTGCTATAGATAATGACAGCACACTTGCAGCATATTATTTTGACAGTGCAGGTCAATATAAAGATGAAATATATTATATCAATACAACTGATAATAAAATATATCAATACAATGAAAGCATAAAAACAGAAGAGCCTTTTATCAATATAGAGGTTGAATGGTTTGTTTTCACGGAAGATTATTTGATATGTATTGATAAAGAGAACAAGATATCTATAATTAATTTAGAGAACTATGAAATCAGACAGACAATAATAGATGCAGGAAAAACTAAAAGAAGTAGAGAGGGGCTTGGTTACCTTAATTATCCGGATTGTATTGTATATGATGAATATATGATTTATATATCATCCAATAGTGAGATAGGAAAACTCGAATTTGAAAATTTACATAGTGAGATTTTATTAGAAGGTGAAGAAGTGTTTTTGATGAGTCCGTATAAAGATGCAATTATATATACCATTATAACAGATAACCTAAGCTGTCCAAATTCACTATGTATTTTACAATTAGATACACATAGCACATATAAACTTAAGGACGGATATTATTATAATATCAGGATTTCTGATGATTGGATATATTATGTTGATGACTATTCGATATACAGAAAATCAATGGAGACAGGAGAGTGTAATCTGGTTTTACGTAATAGCAGTATCTTCGACTTTGAAGTTTCAGATAGTAAAATAATATGCCAAGCTTATGACGGCTTAACAATTTGTAATAAAGATGGTTCAGACGTCAAAATAATCACTGCGGGAAAATGCGGCATTTTACAGGCAAACGGGGATTATGCGTTTTATTATGAACGGGAGAGTCAAAATAAATACATTATAAATTTAGTAACATTAGAAAGTATGATGATTAAAGCGGATGGCCATCCAATGAACTGCAGATTTTTCAGTGACATGTTTTATGTAAGGTGCGGTGAATATAATACAGAAGAAAATGTTTATGAGGAAATGAATTCAGTATTTCAAAAAATAGATTAAGCACAAATATTGATAAAGAGTGCATAGCTTTGCAAGATAATTTGACGAAAAGAAAATATTGTTTTTAATAATGTTTGATTATATTGTAAATATGTAGGATAATAATAAACAGCTAATGATAATTAATAATGAGGAGGCATATAATGAATTTAGCCAAATATATAGACCATACGATATTAAAACCGGACGCAAAAAAAGAGCAGGTTATTAAACTATGCAATGAAGCAAAGGAATACGGTTTTGCGTCGGTATGCGTAAATGAATACTACACCAAACTGGTAAATGAACAATTAAAAGGAACTGATGTGATGACATGCACAGTTATCGGGTTTCCTTTGGGTGCGAGTGACAGCGAAGTCAAGGCGTTTGAAACGGCAAAGGCGGTAAAAGAAGGCGCTGACGAAATAGATATGGTAATAAATGTTGGCGCCCTAAAAGACAAAGAATATGGCTATGTAAAAGATGACATTCAAGCGGTAGTTAAAGCGGCAGGCGGCAAAACAGTGAAAGTGATTTTGGAAACATGTCTTTTGACCAAGGATGAAATAGTCAAGGCGTGTGAGCTTTCAGTGGAGGCCGGCGCAAATTTCGTAAAAACATCCACAGGTTTTTCTTCAGGAGGTGCAACAGCTGAGGATGTAGCGCTAATGAAAAAGACAGTGGGAGATAAAGCCAAGGTAAAGGCATCCGGCGGCATCAGGGATTATGAAACCGCTATAAGGATGATTGAAGCAGGATCGGAAAGAATCGGTGCAAGCGCAGGAATAGCAATAGTTAACAATGAAAAGGCAAAAGGCAGCGGATATTAAATAAACTGCAATGATTAAATTTGGAAACGTGGTTGATTTTGCTTCAGGCTATATAAATAGACTATTTAAGGGGCTGTCATATCATTCTGCTGGACGGCTCCTTTTTAATTATATTCAAGCTGGTATGCAGCTGGGGGATTTTAGAAAACGAATTGTCTTTTTATAATAATTTAAAATAGTAAATAAAAAGGAATAAGATTTTGGCTGGGGTGGTAGGATTCGAACCTACGGATGCTGGAGTCAGAGTCCAGTGCCTTACCGCTTGGCGACACCCCAAAATATTTACATAAAGGTTAAACCAAATTTGTCTTAATAGATTCTAGCACACAGCATAAAAAAAATCAACATCGAACTATCATATTCTTAAAATAAAAAAGGCAGCGATAATTATCCGCTAAATGGATTAGTAGAATTTAAAATAGCAAATACATTTTCGAAGAATTTACTGTCTTCTATTTTGTTTATATTATTTTTCACATAATCAAATATAAATTTGCTGTAAATAAACCCTTCATTATAATACATATTAATTGTCTGCTCCTTATAGGATTCTGAATATCCACTTAGTGCAATTGTTACCGCCCGCATTAAGTTCTCTTCAAATACTCTTATCCAGGATTCGCTCTCATTGTTCCAGGCATATTGATAATTTACCATTTCTGAGTAAACGGGCTCTAACAAGTGTTTGTTTTCTGAAATTAATTTTCTATTTAAGTCTAACTTCTCTTTGAAAAAATGATGAAGGCATTCATGTATAATATCTGTTTCTATGACTCTGCTGGATATAATGAATATTCTGTCATTTATTGAAACAAAATCTGTTAACTGGCTTGCCTGCAATTCATTTAATATTAAGGTAATATTGTATTTTGAAATAAGTTTATGCACAAAAGGATTCTTGATTTTCAATTGCTTTCTGGTTTTATTTGAAAATGTTATATACTTATTCCAGATATGATCAAATTGTTTGTTGTTATAGATTTTGAAAACTATTAGCTCAATATCAGCGCACCATTTATAGACATCTTCGCTAAAAAGGGATTTGTCTACGTTATCCAATTTGGATATTAATTCTTCAGATATTTTGCTGCTTAAGTGTACTTGCGTTATCTCATTATAAAAAGCCAAATAGGTGATGGTAAATGCAAAGGGCCAATACGGGTTAACTTTGCAGGATTCGTTTTTTGCGGATTGGAAGTAATTAATGATATCATGCTCAATTTGCAGAGATTTAATTTCCTCTGCAAATTCAGATGATATTTCATCTGATAAATTATAACCCGAATGTATAAGCCCGACATACACAGCAAAAACAGATTTGCTATTTATTATCTTAATCATAATGCTATTTTATCACTTTTAACTAGATTAATGGTAATTTATTTTAAAATTACTTATGATGGCAATTCAGAAAGTAAAAACCAGGGCATTTGACAAATTTTTATCATACTGTATAATATCAATATTACTATATCTTTGTATAGAAGACATACCAGACTCACTTTAATGACACACAAAATCAACATTTTAAGCAAATAGTATAGTCAATTAACACATTGGACGAAAAATTCACTTAGGACTGGCCGCGCAAAATCAGTGGGGGTAAAAGTGAGAGAGTTTTTAATTCACTAATTTAATAATCCTTCCATAAAAGATTTTATTTGTGGGTATTTGACAAAATATTATCAATCTTTTTGAAAGGAAGAGAATTTGGCAGCAGAATATATGTATTCAGTTGTTTTAAATTCCCTTTTTTTAATTCATTATAAAAATACTTGATTTGGAGGTAATGCAATGTACGTAAAAGAAGTCGTAAGAAAACACGGAACAACCCGGGATAAGCTTGTGGACATTTTATTTGAATGCCAGAAACAGTCGGACAAAAATTACCTTTCCCAAGAAGTGATTTCTGAAGTATCAAAAGAAATGAATATTCCCGAAAGCCAGGTGGCGGGGGTGGCATCGTTTTATTCGATGCTTTCAACCCAAAAAAGAGGCAGGCACATTATACAGGTGTGTAATGATGTCCCCTGCTACATCAACGATTCGATGAACCTTGTAGAAGAGATTGAAAAACTTCTGGACATAAAAATGTGCGAAACTACGGAAGATGGAATGTTCACACTGGAGTTTACAAGCTGTTTAGGTTGCTGTGAAATGGCCCCGGTCATTCAAGTAGGGGATAAAATTTACGGCAATCTGACGCCGCAGAAGCTCAAGGGTATTATTGATGAATTAAGGAGGCAATAAAATGGAAAAAAAGATTTTGACCAGCAGGTTCGGGAACATTGACCCTTTATCCATTGATGATTATATAAAAAGCGGAGGTTACGCAGCCTTAAAAAAAGCACTTGCGTCCGGCGGAGATGAAGTGATATCCCAGGTGAAATCCTCAGGCCTTAAGGGCCGCGGAGGAGCAGGGTTCCCGACAGGGCTTAAGATGGAAGCTGTGAAGGCTGCTGTAGGCACTCCTAAGTACATCATATGCAATGCTGACGAAGGGGAACCGGGCAATTTCAAAGACAGGTATCTTATGGAGAAGGACCCTCATCAGCTGCTGGAAGGCATGATAATCTGCGCTCTTTCAGTAGGGGCAGCGCAAGGGTATATTTTCATCAGGGGAGAATATATAAATGCCGAGAGGATATTGAAAAATGCATTAAGCCAGGCAAGAAGCAAAGGGTTTCTGGGCGAAAATATTCTAGATTCAGGGAAGAATTTTGATATTGATATTCATCGCGGTGCCGGTTCATATGTATGCGGTGAGGAATTCGCGCTGCTGGCATCGCTGGAGGGCCGGATGGGCCGCTCCGATTACAAACCGCCGTTCCCAACTACTCAAGGTCTTTATGACAATCCGACTTTGCTTAATAATGTTGAAACACTCTCTAACATACCATATATAGTTGAAAATGGAGGCGAGGAGTTCGCGAAGCTGGGAACCGAGAACTCAAAAGGCACAAAGCTTATTAGCCTTTGCGGCCATGTAAATAAGCCCGGGCTTTATGAGGTGGAATTCGGAATAACATTCCGGGAGATTATAAATGAACTGGGCGGCGGAGTAAAAGGCGAACGGATAAAAATGGTTCAGCTTGCAGGCGCCAGCGGCCCGCTTATTCCTGAAAGATTGCTGGATTTAAAGCTCGATTACAAGGAAACGGCGGCGGAAGGATTAAGCTTTGGCTCTGCGGCGGTAATTGTTATGAATGAAACGGTGGATATACTCGATATTCTAAGCCGTATTCTTGAATTTTTCAGGCACGAATCATGCGGCAAATGCACGCCCTGCAGAGAAGGGCTTTTGCAGACGCAGATACTTCTTGACAGATTTATTGACGGTAAAGCCCAGCAGAAAGATTTGGATTTGCTAAAAATCCTTATAGATACTATAAGCATATCATCAATTTGCGGGCTGGGCCAGGCTGCGCCGACCTCTATAAAAACGGCACTTAAATATTTCGGCGACGCTTTTAAAGTAAACCAAGCGCTTTAGGGGGGACAATATGATAAATATAACAATAAATAATAAAAAAATCAGCGTAGATGAAGGCACCTTTATTTTGGCAGCCGCCAAAAAAATAGGTATAAATATACCTACGCTTTGCTATCATCCTGACCAGGAAATTAAGGCTAACTGCCGTGTCTGCGTAGTGGAAATAGACGGATATAAAACATTGCAGACAGCGTGCTCAACAAGAGCGCTTGAAGGAATGAATATCAGAACGAATACGCCGAAAGTGCGGGAAGCGCGCAAGGTTGTAATTGAACTTCTGATGGCAAACCACGATGTGGACTGTACATCGTGCCCTGCCAATCATAGCTGCGGGCTTCAGCAGATAGCGGCTGACCTTGGCATCCGTGAGAGCAGGTTTGAAGATGTGCTCGAAGAAAAACCAATTGACACAAGTTCGCCATCTATAGTGCGCAATCCCAATAAATGCATAAAATGCGGGCGGTGCATACAGATGTGCGCAAAAGTCCAGGGGCTTGCCATCATGGAATATATGGGAAGGGGTTTTGATGTTGACGTGCAGCTGCCTTACGGAATGTTTTTAGACGAAGCGGCATGTGTGGGCTGCGGACAGTGTTCCGTCATCTGCCCGGTTGCGGCCATAACTGAAAAAGAAGACATAGAACGGGTTTGGGACGCCATAAACGACCCAGCAAAAACGGTAGTAGTACAGACGGCACCTGCGGTGCGTGTGTCAATAGGCGAAGAGTTTGGCATGGAGCCCGGACAGGTGGTGACAGGGCAAATGGTGACAGCGCTTCGAATGCTTGGCTTTGACAAAGTGTTTGACACTGATTTTACCGCGGATTTGACGATAATTGAGGAAGGTCATGAACTTTTACACCGAATGAAAACAGGTGGAGTGCTGCCCATGCTCACATCCTGCTCACCGGGCTGGATAAACTTCATTGAGCAGTATTACCCTGAGCTTCTGCCGCATGTTTCCACGTGCAAGTCACCCCAGCAGATGTTCGGGGCTCTGGCGAAGGCTTATTATCCTGAAAAAATAGGGAAGAAAGCTGAAGATATATTCTCAGTATCAATAATGCCCTGTACGGCCAAGAAATTTGAAGCTTTACGCGAAGAGATGAGCATCGACGGGAAGGCTCCGGACGTTGACGTGGTGCTTACGACCCGTGAGCTGGGCAAGATGCTTAAGCAGGCAGGCATAGATTTTGTTAACCTGCCGGAGGAAGAATACGATGACCCGTTTGGCATAACCACAGGCGCGGCTGTGATTTTCGGAGCGACCGGCGGAGTAATGGAGGCAGCGCTGCGCACTGTGTATGAAGTGGTAACAGGCAAAACGCTTGAAGCGCTGGACTTTACTGATGTGCGCGGGCTAAAAGGAATAAAGGAAAGCGAAGTGGACTTAGACGGCACGAAAGTAAAAGTGGCAGTTGTTCATACTCTTTCCAATGCTCGCAAAATGCTTGACATGATAAAAGATGGTAAGGTGGACTATACTTTTATTGAAGTAATGTGCTGCCCCGGCGGGTGCATTGGCGGGGGCGGACAGCCCTACGGTGCCACGGATGAACTTCGCAGCAAGAGGATTGACGCAATATACAGGGCGGATAAGGACCTGCCGCTTCGTAAATCTCACGAAAGCCCGGCAGTTAAGAAGATATATGAAGATTTCCTTATAGAACCGCTTGGAGAAAAATCACATCATCTTCTGCATACAACATATAAAGATAGGAGTAAAAAAAGATAATCAGGTAGCTTTATGTTGGCATTTTATAAAATGCAATGATTTATAAAAAAATATTACAGTTATCGCCTCAGCCTTATTGGAAAGACAGCATGGCTGAGGCATTTTTGTGTAAAGGAAAACTATGCGTTAAGTGTACTGATTTCTTTTATTTAGCAGTGTTTAGTAGTTGGCGGACTTTATAGACAGCCTGAATTTGTCGTTTAGTTAGCTGTTGAATAAGTGATAACATCGAAATAAGCAAAGCCACTGTACATACAATATAACGGCATCTGTGTTTTCGTGAATACCGGCTGTACGGAAAGATTTGCTCAGCTGCTTTTTTGTAAAGATTTTATTTAACCTGGGCGTTCTGCCGAATTCGCACTGTTTCAGGAATCTATGGTATGCGCCAATCTGCCCGGCGGGGATATCTGGGATGGGCTTTTTCTTGAAATGTACAACAACTACATCAACAGAAGGCATTGGATGGAATTCGTTTTTGTCAATGTAATACATGATTTTGCAGTCAAAAAACGGCTTGATTTTAAGAGAGCTGGCTGTTTCATACGGCTTGCCGACGAACCTTTTCGCTGCCCCTTTTTCCATGAACAGCCATGCTTCATTGGGTGGATTGCTGTCAAACAAAAGCTTGTTAACTATTTTGGTTGTGATGTTGAAGGGAATGTTGGAAAAAACCTTGTAATCTTTAGATTTAGGCAAATTATAGTTTAAGATATTTATGTTTTTTAGGCATACGGATTTATTGCCATTAAATTTAATCTGCAGTTTATTGTAAAGTTTTGTGTCCAGTTCAATTGCTGTAACGCTGTTGCACCGCTTAATCAATTGCTGCGTTATATGGCCTTTGCCCGGGCCTATTTCTATTAAATTGTCTTTTTTATTGATACTTGTTTTTAATATAATTTTATTTATAACAGAACTTCTTGTTAAAAAGTTTTGCGTAACTTTAATGTTGTTTTTAAGCATGAAAAAATACACCTCTTATGTTTATAATTGCAAAAAAAGTACAGCAAAATAAAAGATGGTATCTTTTACATGCTGCTAATTATTTACGCAATTTTATGAACATATTCAGTGTACTCCATGCCTCCGATTTTTTATGCTATAATTATATCTAATTGGTTTTTATTTGTCAAACTAATACAGGTTTAAAAATGCTTATTTTTTGTTGACAAGCAAGTTTAGGGGAAAGCATTTTAAAGCAGGAAACACTCTGAAACTCACAAAACGGCATCATAATAAGGCGGGCTCTATATTATGATTAGGAAACACTTGACTATATCAATACCTAGGTATTAGAATTAATAGATAATTACAGTAGGCAAATAAACATGCTATTAATCATTGCTTGCCGCTTTATTAAAATGGATGTAATCAGTAATAAAGCCGACGTATTCCCGAATAATAGTTTATCAGTTTTGAGCAGGCATTAAGATAAGAAGTTCTATTAAAAACAGAACTCCAGGAAGCCGGACATGTGATTGCGTAATTAGAATCGGAATTTTCAATTAAGTGAAATCAATACTGTAATTAAATTTGAATAATGAGGTAATATATGACTTTTTTAATAGGCGCTGATGTCGGAGGGACCGCAACAAAAATTGGCATTTTTGACATGGGAAAAGATGCTTTTATACAAAAGTGGGAAATTAAAACTGACATAAGCGAAAACGGAAAAAACATTCTTAGCGATATTAACAAATCAATCCGTGAAGTTTTGCATGAAAATCATATTCAAATAAATGAAGTAAAAGGAATTGGGTTTGGAGTACCCGGGCCGGTAGACAAAAACGGCATTGTAAGAAAGTGCGTTAATTTGGGCTGGGGGTATGTGGACATTGTAAAAGAATTCAGCCTGATGATGCCGATAAACATAAAAGCGGGTAACGACGCAAACGTAGCGGCGCTGGGTGAATGCTGGAAAGGCGCCGGCAGGCATCACGACAGCATTGCTATGGTAACCCTGGGCACAGGAGTTGGCGGCGGAATAATAGTGGACAATAAAATAGTAACCGGCGCAGTAGGAGCCGCGGGAGAAATCGGTCATTTTCATGTAAGCAATGAAGAAACTGAAACGTGCGGCTGCGGGAACAAAGGCTGCTTGGAGCAGTATGCTTCGGCAACAGGGATAGTCAGAGAAGCGAAGAAAAAACTTTTTTTGACTGATGAACCGACAAAACTTAGGGAAGTTGAGCATATTACAGCAAAGGATATATTTGATTTAGCAAAAAAAGGCGACAAAGTATGCTTGCAATTGATTACTGAATTTTCAGACAAATTGGGCTTTGCCGTGTCAAACATTGCTTGCGTTACAAACCCCGATGCTATTGTAATTGGCGGAGGAGTGGCCAAAGCGGGGGAAATAATAATTAATCTAACCAGAGAGGCATTTTTAAAGTATGCATTTCACGCGCATCGTGATACAGAGTTTATTCTGGCAGAGCTGGGCAATGACGCCGGGATTTACGGCGCTGTAAAGCTGGTTTTTGATAATTAAGCAGAGTAATATAGAATAACTGGTGCAATGAAATGAAAAAGTGAAATTAATCCGCAAAATCGCTTGATATTTCAAAAGCAGTGAGTTAAAATAATCAATAATTATGTAATGGTATGGATTTTTTGCAGTATGCCGGATTATTTTTCTGCATCGGTATAAAGAGCAGAAATCAAACAATTGATTATATTAATATGTTCAGCAAATTTTACAGATTAACCAGTCAATAGCTGACTGCTGTTTTAAGCTTAGCAATCTTTATTTTTAATGTTCATACTGGGTAAACTAAATATAACTAAAGCAATTATTAATTTTTAATGTATTAGATGCTCAATACAGTATTTAATAGTTTGGATATTTATTGAAACTGATATTGTTTGAGTACGGAGGAATAATTATGATAGAAAAATTAAAGGACATATTAAAGGAAGGCGAAGAGAAAATCGCAGGCGCAAAAAATGTTGAGGAGCTAAAAGTTGTAAAATCTTTGCTCCTTGGTAAAAGCGGCGCTCTTACCGATGTGCTGAAGGAAATACCTCATCTTGAACCTTCTATGAGGTCAGAGGTCGGGCGCGAAGCAAACAAGCTGAAAAACCAGTTCAGCGCCTTAATTGAAGTGCGCAGTGAGGAGCTGCTTATAAAGCAGTCGGAAGTATCTCCTGATTTTGATATTACAGTTCCCGGAATACTTCCCCATAACGGAGGGCTGCACCCTATTACACAGATGTGTTATGATTTGAATGACACTTTCCGCTCAATGGGCTTTGAAATATTCCAGGAATCCGATATAACAAGTGAGCTTTATGCTTTTGATAACCTTAACTTTCCGCCGGACCACCCAGCCCGAGAAAGCATGGATACATATTGGCTGGAAGGGCACGACAAAGGACACGGGGGAGACAGGCTTTGCCTGCGTCCTCACCTGACGGGCGCAAGCGTACGATACCTGAAAACGCATAAACCTCCGTACCGGTTTGTTTATCCGGGCAGAGTTTACAGGAATGAATCCACCGATGCGCGGCACGAAAGGGCATTTTTTCAATATGAAGCATTGATAGTGGAGAAGGACTTTACTTTCTCATCAGGCAAAGTAATGATAAAGAGCATCTTGTCTAAAGTATTCGGGCGGGACGTGCCCGTAAGGATGCGGGTTGGCTTTTTCCCGTTTGTTGAGCCGGGCTTTGAAATAGACATGGGCTGCCTGGTATGCGGAGGAAAAGGCTGCAGCGTCTGCAAGAATGTCGGCTGGATTGAGATAATGCCGGGCGGCACGCCTCACCCCAATGTGCTGCGCGCTGCGGGATTGGACCCGATGGAATACACTGGTTTCTACGTTAATATCGGCCTGGACAGGCTGGTTATGATGCGCTATGGTGTGGACGATGTAAGGCTGTTCCACAGCGCAGACCTAAGATTTTTAAAACAGTTCAATTAGGAGGAGAGCTATGAAAGTATCATTAAACTGGATAAAAGATTATGTAAAAATACCTGATAGTCTTGAAATGGCTCAGCTTGCTTATGACTTAACCATGTCAACAGTGGAAGTTGAAGACGTAATTGACCTGTCGAAGAATTTTAATAACATTGTAGTTGGTGAAATACAGGAAGTATTGGACCACCCGAATGCTGATAAGTTAAGAATCTGCAGGACAGATATAGGCGAAAATGAATTTACAGACATCGTATGCGGTGGAATTAACCTGGAAAAGGGAATGAAAGTGGCTGTCGCTTTGCCGGGCTCTATGGTTCGCTGGCACGGAGAAGGTGACCTTGTCGAAGTAAAGAACGCAAAAGTCCGCGGCGTGGTAAGCGCAGGAATGATTTGCGCGTCGTCTGAAATAGGATTATTTGATTTGTTCCCATATGAGGACGAAGCGACTATACTTGACCTTTCAGATTTTGACACAAAGGCTGGAGTTCCCGTTGCCCAAGCTTTGGGATTGCAAGACATTATACTGGAAATTGACAATAAATCCTTGACAAACCGCCCCGACCTTTGGGGGCACTACGGCATAGCAAGGGAAATTGCGGCCTTATATAATCTGCCTCTTAAAGATATAGATGAGTTTAAAGTGCCGGCTGTAAGTGATTTGAAAATCAGTATTGAGGATGATACAAGGTGCCCAAGGTATATCGGAGTAAAAATTGAAGGGATATCAATAAAGAAAGCGCCTTTTGAGATGCAAAGCCGCATCTGGCGTGTGGGCATGCGCCCCATTAATGCCATTGTAGACATAACAAACTATGTCATGCTGGCAACAGGACAGCCGACACACGCGTTTGACGCCGACAACGTGAAAGGCCATATAACTGTGCGCAGGGCTTTGGACAAAGAAAAACTTATTTTGCTGAACAGCAAAGAGCTTCTGCTTTCCAAAGATGATCTGGTGATTGCAGACAATGAGAATTCAATAGGCCTTGCGGGAGTAATGGGCGGAGTGAAAGATTCAGTTTTGCCCTCCACTGATAAAATAATACTTGAAATCGCTAATTTTGAGGCGCTTTCCATAAGAAAGACCGCCTCGAGATATGAGACCCGTACAGAAGCGGCAGCCAGATATGAAAAAGCCATTGACCCGGAAAGATGTGACATAGCTTTGTCGCTGGCCATGGAATTATTCACCGAATTGTATCCGGAAATGAAGATATTAGCTTTTTCAGACAATTATAGTAACCGCCTTAAAAGAAGTGAAATAGATGTGTCAACAGAATGGCTGGTCAAAAGGCTGGGCAAGCGAATCCCGGACGCAGAAATTGCGGATAAACTTAAAAGGCTTGGATTTGAAATAACCTTTGAAGGCAACAATATGCATGTTGTTTCGCCGACATGGCGCTCCACGGGCGACATTTCCATTCCGGATGACATAATGGAAGAAGTCGCCAGAATGCATGGATTGGAAAACTTTGAGGCCGAGCCTATAACAACCTGGTTTGACGGCGCGATAAACCAGCAGGAAATAGATATCGATAGAAAAATCAAAGAATATTTAGCATTCAGATGCGGAATGCGTGAAGTGTTCACTTACCCGTGGATGGAAGATGAATACATAAAGGCGTTATTTGACAGCACTGAAAATATGCTGTCTTTGTCGACACCTCCAGCGCAAAATGAGCGGTATCTCCGCTCTTCGCTCTTGCCGAATTTATGCAAAGCTGCCGCGGGCAACCTTCGATTCTTTAATGAGTTTTCGATATTTGAATCTGCGCAGGTATTGATGGATAAAGATTTTGCATCTCCCTATGACCCTAGGGAATCTCTGCCTTCTCAAAGGAGAAACATAGCAGGAGCGTTAGTAAGCAGCCAGGAAAACATGAATTCGATTTTCAGAAGCGCAAAAGGCATAATTGAAGCACTTCCGATTTATGCACATATCGAAAAAATTACATTTGAAAGAACTCAAAAGCCGGTGTGGGCAGATGATGTCGTCTGGCTCAACATTGTTCATAAAGGTGCAAATATAGGAAATTTGGGGCTTTTGTCAAAGAAATCCGCACTTGGCTGCGGAATCAAAAACAGCGCAGTAATGCTTTTTGAAATGGATATTGACTTAATAAAACCATATCCTTCAAGAACAAACTCTTTCAGGCACCTGCCGGAATACCCGATGACTGATTATGACATATCGCTGCTGTTTGATATGGGCGTAAAGTGGAATGACATTTTCGAAGATGTTATGGACACAAACACTCCGGATGATGTTATACAGGACGTTTTATTTGTGGATGAATACAAGGGCAAGCAGGTTCCTGAAGGCAAAAAGTCAATCACTTTCAGGATTTTAATAGGCTCAAAAGAAAAGACCCTGACATCTGATGAAATAGAGAGAAACGCAAATGCCATCATTAAACACCTGAAAAAGTCTTTTGGGGCTGAACTCAGAGGATAGCGCAAAAGATGATTGCGAGGATATACTGATTTTTAAATACGCCGCTTTAGCTGTCTGAAGCGGCGTATATTTATTGAAATGGCTATTAACTGATTTAAAAATCAGTTGAAATAAAACGCAACTGGTCTATAATATATATTAGATTTGACCCGATGAAAGGACATATAAATGGATTATAAAAAATTAGCAGATTTACTTTTCTCGCACATTGATAAAACACCTGAATATTATGAAGAAAAATATCCCGAAAGAGGTTCAGAAAAGGGCGCGATGGTTACACGGCTGGCGCCGAGCCCTACAGGATTTATTCACCTGGGCAATTTGTTCGGCGCAGTTGTGGACGAAAGGCTTTCTTCGCAAAGTGGCGGAGCATTTATATTAAGAATAGAAGACACTGACGCCAAAAGAGAAGTGGAAGGCGCAGTGGAAACAACCATAAGCACAATGAAACACTTTGACATAGAGTTCACCGAAGGCGCAACAAGCGACGGTGAAACGGGAAACTACGGCCCATACAGGCAGCGCCAGAGAAAAGATATCTATCAGACTTATGCAAAGCGCTTGGTGGAGCAGGGAAAAGCATACCCGTGTTTTTGCACTGAGCAGGATTTGGAGGAAATAAGAGAGCGCCAAAAGGAAGCAAAGATAGACTTCGGATATTACGGCGAGTGGGCAAAGCACAGGGATATGGCTCTTGAAGATATAGAAAAAAGCCTTGCAGAAGGAAAAGAATACGTATTAAGATTCCGTTCAGAAGGCAACAAAGACAAATATGTTAAGGTGCTGGATGGCATTCGCGGCGAAATAGAGGTGCCTGAAAACATTCAGGATGTGGTTCTTTTGAAATCAGACGGCATACCGACATACCACTTTGCTCATGTGGTTGACGACCACCTGATGAGGGTTACCCATGTGGTACGCGCTGAGGAATGGCTTTCGACTTTGCCTATTCATGTTCAGATTTTTGACACCTTGGGATTAAAAAGGCCGCTTTACTGCCACACAGCCCAGCTGATGAAGGTGGACAACGGAAATAAACGCAAGCTATCCAAGCGCAAAGACCCGGAACTGGGGCTGGATTATTACAGGCAGGAAGGCTACACTGTGGATGCTGTGTGGGAATACTTGCTTACCATATTAAACTCCAATTATGAAGCATGGCGGGACAAAAACCCGGATGCAGACCGCAGGGAGTTTAAATTCACCACGGAGAAGATGACAAAATCGGGTACATTATTTGATATAATGAAACTTAACAACATATCAAAGGATGTCATCGCCAAGATGGCAGCACAAGAAGTGTATGAAGGGCTGGAAGGCTGGGCGAAGGAATATGACAAAGATTTTTATGATGTTATATCGAGCGCGCAAGGCAAGACTACTCAAATACTAAACATGGGCAGGAATGCCAAAAAGCCTAGAAAAGACATTGTGACATGGAGCCAGTGCAAGGATTTTATTAAGTACTTCTATAATGAATACTTTGAAGCTATGGATGAATACCCTGACTTGCCAAAAGACAAGATAAAGAAAATATTGTCCGAGTATATAGCAGCATATAACCATGAAGATGAAAAGAATGACTGGTTTAACAAAGTAAAGCTGTTGACAGAAAGCGTGGGATACACTACAAACACCAAAGAATACAAGCAGGACCCGGAAAAATTCGGCGGCAGTATTATTGAAGTGACAACTATAATAAGAATTGCCCTTACGGGCAAAGCTAATTCGCCTGACATCTGGGAGATACAGCAGATATTAGGCAAAGAGGATACTTTGAAAAGAATGGGCGATGCACTGAATAAATTATAAAAACTAAGGCCGGCAATAATGTTGCCGGCCTGTTTGCATTATGGTATTACAATATGACGACTTATTATAATATTTGTATAATACAGGCGCAGGAAGTACAAAAAACAATTTCAGGATATATAATAGTATTATTAAAATAAAAGGAGTAGATTATGGAGATACAATTAAGCGGCATTGTCAAGCGATTCGGCGAGAAAACAGCCGTAGAAAACGTATCCTTTACTGCAAAAGGAGGCCAGGCATTTGGGCTGCTTGGCAGAAACGGCGCAGGCAAAACCACCACTATGCGCATGATAATGGATGTTTTTAAAGCAGACGAAGGGACGATATTAATAGACGGTCAGAAAATAGACAGGAAGAAAGTGCGTTTTGGCTACCTTCCGGAGGAAAGAGGCCTTTACCCGAAGAAAAAAATTAAAGACCAGCTTTTGTATCTGGCTGAGCTTAATGACATGAATAAAAATGATGCTTTAAAGTCAATTGAACATTGGCTTTCAAAGCTTGAAATGAAGCAGTATATGGAAAAGAAACTGGACACTTTGTCAAAAGGCAACCAGCAGAAAATACAGCTGGCTTCAGTTCTTATGACAAATCCGGATATTATAATCCTGGATGAACCTTTTTCCGGGCTTGACCCTGTTAACGCGTCGGTTTTGCAGGGCATCGTGGACGAGCAGATAAAAGACGGGAAAATTGTCATCTTCTCCAGCCATCAGATGAATAATATCGAAGAAGTTTGTGATGACATTATAATCCTGGATGAAGGGGAAGCGGTGCTTCAGGGCAATTTGAATGAAATAAAAAATTCATATCCCAAAACTCATATTCAGATTACAGGCAAAGACATTTTGGAAATTAAGGCGGACGTAGAAAACAAGCTGTCCCGACTGGTTAAGGAAATGTACACAAAGGAAGACAGCCTGGAAATATATCTGGCGACAGAAAGCGGAAGGGATGATATACTGGATATCATTTCAAAGGAAAGCTATGACATTGACAGCTTCCGTGTGGTAAGGCCTACTCTAAATGAAATATTTATTAAGGCAACCAAAAGGAAGGGGGAAGAGCAATGAAAAAGTTTTTTACTGTTTTTAAATTTGAGTTTTTTAATCTTATTAAGAGCAAACCTTTCATAGTCATTACTTTGCTTGTTGTAATCGGACTTGGAGTTGCTTTGTCATATCCGAGAATAAGCGATATGATGTCAGAAAATCAAGACGAAGAAACTCCTGTGGATACGGAAATGACCATTGCCGTTATTAATGAATCTGTTTATTCTGATGAGCAAATCATGGCATTGCTTCAAAGCTCAATGGCAGATTATAAATCATCTTTAGTTGATGGCAGCCAAGATGATGCGGTTGACATGATAAAAGACGGTGCATACGGTTACGTTCTTTTCCTTTCAGGAGAAAATGAATATACAATTGTAACTGAGGCGATTGGATTAGAAAGCAGCATTACCTACAGAATTGACAGCATGCTTTTGTATAATTACAGAGCATATCTTCTGCAGGAAAAGGGATTTACTTCCGATGAAGCCAGCGCTGTATTGCTTTCGTCAATGCAGTCAAACCTAGTTGAAACCGGCAAGAGCCAGAGCGAATCATTTTTATATACATATATCCTTCTGTTCTTCTTGTACATGATAGTTATAGTGTATGGGCAGATGGTGGCAACCAGCGTGGCTACGGAAAAAAGCTCCCGTGCGATGGAAGTGCTGGTGACCACAATTGACCCCGTGCGAATGATGTTCGGCAAGGTTTTGGGAATTGGCGCAGGGGCGCTTTGCCAGGTGGGGGTAGTGGTCGGAGCAGGTGCACTGTTTTTCAACCTGAACAAAAATTATGTCGGAGGAATTGACATCGTAGGTTCGGTATTTGACATTCCACTAGAAACACTAATTCTTTCAATCATTCTTATAGTTATAGGGTTTTTCGTTTAT
Source organism: uncultured Christensenellaceae bacterium (assembly GCA_964509795.1). Classification (GTDB taxonomy): domain Bacteria; phylum Bacillota; class Clostridia; order Christensenellales; family UMGS416; genus JAFGUF01. Next base: position 19,146 of record CAZDZB010000008.1, read on the forward strand.
GCATTTATGTACGCCGCGGTTGGCTCTCTTGTTAGCAGGATAGAGGACGTAAGCTCAGGAGTTTTGCCCATAACGTTTATTTCGATTGGGGCGTTTATGGTGGTAATGATGTCAATGACCACAGGCAACCTGGACAGTACTTTGATGCAGGTATGCACATACTTTCCGCTGACGTCGCCTTATGCGCTGCTTGTCCGATCGTCCATGACGGATGTGGGGCTGTGGCAGAGCGTAGGAGCCATTGGGCTGCTGCTTGTAACATGCATAATAATCGGATATCTGGCGGCGATGATATACAAATTAGGAGTGCTGATGTACGGCAAGCCGCCGAAAATAAGGGAAGTTTTCAAGCTTCTGAAAGCAAATAAAAAAGCATAATTAATCTGATGCCCGTTTTAATTACGGGCATTATTTTGTTTTGACAAATATGTATGGGAGTATTAATATTAGATAGATAGAATATAAAAGAAAACTAAGGAACTATTAATGAAAATAACTGACTTTAAGAATCAAAAGATACACTTTATCGGCATCGGAGGAATATCCATGAGAGGGCTTGCGAAATTGCTGCTTCTTGACGGATATGAAGTGACAGGCTCTGACATGAATTACTCGGACTGCTTCGAAATGCTAGAGGGCCTGGGGGCAAAATGCTATACTCATCATAAAAAAGGACAGGAAGAGGGTGCGGGGCTGATAGTGGTAAATTCGGCTATTGCACAGGACAACCCGGAGCTTGCGGCGGCAAAAGAAAAAAATATCCCAGTCATGGAAAGAACGGAGCTTTTATCTCAGCTGATGGAAAAGGCGAGAATATCATTCGGTGTTTCAGGAATGCACGGAAAAACCACATGTTCATCGATGATGGTTACTGTATTGGAACTTTGCGGCAAAAACCCCACTGCACACCTTGGAGGCGAACTGAGGCTTATCGGCGGCGCGACAAAGCACGGCGGGGATATTTTCGTTACAGAAGCATGCGAGTACAAGAACAATTACCACAGGCTGTCACTTACCGGGGCAATTATATTAAACGTTGACGAGGACCATCTTGATTTTTTCAAAGATATTGATGACATCGTGGATTCTTATAGGACATATATAAACAAAATTCCCCAAAACGGCGTTGTTATACTGAACGCTGATGATGAAAAAACAATGGAAGCAGCAGAGCAGAGAAAATGCGCTGGCGTAACTTTCGGGGTAAAAAACCAGGCGGATTTTAAAGCGGAAAACATAACAAAACGTGAAGACGCCTGCTACGAATTTGACCTGGCACACGAGGGCAGCCTCCACCATGTGGTTCTGGGAGTGCCGGGCAAGCATAATGTATACAATGCCTGTGCTGCAATAGCAGGAGCTGTGAGCTGCGAATGCGCCATAGAGTGCGCCTGCAGCAAGATAACGGAATATACCGGAACTAAAAGAAGATTTGAATATACAGGCACTGTCAAAAACGGCGCAGTAGTTTACCATGACTACGCCCACCACCCGCTGGAAGTTAAGGCGACGCTTGAGACGGCATTTGACAGAGTGAAGGGGAAAGTTATATGCGTGCTGCAACCGCATACATACACCAGAACCAAAGCACTGCTGGAGGATTTTGCACAGTCATTTGATGACGCTGATACTGTGATAGTTACAGACATTTATGCGGCCAGGGAGCCGGATGACGGCACGGTGCATTCAAAAGATTTGGTGAAAAAAGTGCTGGAATATAACGAAGGCAAGAAATGTTTTTACGCGGAAAGCTTTGAAGCGGCCGCTGAAAAGGCTTTCGAGATGTGCGAACCTGAGGACATAATAATTACACTGGGCGCAGGCGACATAGAGAAAGTGAATAGGTTATTAAAAGAATATGAGCAATGAACCAAGTAAAGTAATTGATGTTTTATCTATGGTATACGACCATGTGCTTTTTGTCGACGAGGATGGCACGCTTTTGCTGCCAAGTGAAATACTGCCTGATGGAAGTGACAATGTATTGTCCATTGTCTCTCAGGTGGACATGGCAAAGATGGAGTATTTCTTAAAGAGCGATGAAGAAAAAGTGGATGGCATTTTTGCAGTGTTCAGCCCGAATTTGAATATGAAATGGGCGAAAATTGAATGCCTTAAAGACGACGGAAATATATACATAGGAATAACTGATTACACAGAAAAGCAGCAGAGCCGCAGAAAAGAGCAGCACACATCCCAGTATGATATGCTGACCAACGCTCATTACAGGCATAGTTTGGATAGGGCCCTGCAGGAAATGGACAGGCCTGAAAACCTGCCGCTGACTTTGATAATGCTTGACGTTAACGGAATGAAACTTACAAATGAAGCTTTTGGATACTCGGAAGGCGATGAACTGCTTAAAAAGTGCACAGTTATTATAAACAGTGCGTCACCGGTAGACAGCAAGCTTTTCAGAATGAACGGCGATGAATTCCTTTTGCTTTGCCCTCTTTGCGGAAATAACGCCAAACAGGAGATTTTGAGCAAGATAGACACCATGTGCAAGGAAGAAACCGAATCAATGATTCCCCCGAGTTTTTCAATTGGAATTGCGACAAAGGAAACGGAAAATGAGCGCATTACATTGCTTGTAAAGCAGGCTGAGCAGAACCTTTACGCAAACAGAATAGAAGAAAGCGCCAAGTTCAACGCGTCTATTATACAAAACCTTAAAAATTTGCTTTCCAAAAAGAATTTCGAGACGTCAGCCCACATATCAAGGGTGAAAGGGCTTGCTTTGTCTCTGGCAGATGAGCTGGGGCTTAACCAGGAACAAAAAAACACTTTGTCAGTAGCGGCTGAAATGCACGACATCGGCAAAGTAGCGATACCTGATGAAATACTGGGCAAGCAGGGGCCGCTTACAGAGGAAGAGTGGGACATAGTAAAGCAGCACCCTGTTACATCCTACAGAATAATTTATGGGCTGGGTGATATGTACCACATAGCAGAGATAGTCAAATGCCACCACGAAAGGTTTGACGGCACAGGGTACCCATCAGGGCTTAAAGGCAGCGATATCCCGCTCATAGCCAGAATACTAACTCTGGTTGACTCCTATGACAACATGCTCAACAGCCCATACGTAAAGCGCACAATGACCCAGCAGGACGCTATAGAGGAAGTGAAACGCTGCACAGGGACGCAGTTCGACCCGCAAATAACGGACGCTTTACTAACTATAATAAAAAAAGGTTAGCTTAATTAATTTTAATGATTTTTGTGCCGGCTGAATAGTCGTACAAAATGATAGTTTCTTTTTTCTGTACTGACCTTGAGGTGACATCATATTCGTACAATTCAATATTACATTGCCTGCTGATTGTGCTTGGAGAAATTCCTTCAAAATGAGGCAGGTATTTTTGTGCGTTCTCGGGGTTATTATAAAAATCCCTCACAAATTGTTTTCGCTTTTGGCTGTGGGCTGTTTTTATGCACTCGGGGTATACCCTGGGCTTGGAATTAATGCAGAAATCGTGCAGCAATACTGACTCTGCAAATTGCATGTCGGCATTTTGGGTGCAGGCTAAAAAATCATAGAGCACATCATAATAATAAATGAATTTATGCGGCCTGTTAAAATAATCCTTACCCTGCAGGTATTCGCAGAACCTGTCATAAAAGGCATATGGAGATTCAAACAAACTCACACTGTAGGCGATGGTGTTTGCAAAGTTGCCGGAATTATAATAGGTCTCAACGATGCTTTCAATTTTCTCCAGATACATAAGCTCGGCAAAGGAGATGAAATCAGACTTTAATATTTTGTATGGCGCAAAGTTTTCGTAAACTATTCCGTGTTCTTCAGCGGTTTTTTGCATATATGAACCCTTTAACACCTTTAAAAACCCCAGGTGAATTTTATCCGCATTCATTTTGTATATGTCGTTAAATGAGCTTTGGAATATCCCATATGTTTCATAAGGCAGCCCCGCAATTAAATCCACATATACGGTTATGTTGCTAAGTTGTGTCAGCAAGGTTATGTTTTTGAATTGTTTTTCGAGGTTAACTTCCCGCATTATTGCCTTAAGAGTCGGAGGATTGGTGGACTGCACGCCGATTTCAAACTGCAAAAAGCCCGGAGGTGCTGTTTTCAAAAGCTCGGCGAAAGATTCATTTATAAGCAAGGGGTTTAGCTCACAGTGGAAGGACGTTTTTGAACCGGGATATTTATTTTTGAGTTTCAGCATTATTTTGATGATGTCAGCAGCTCTTTTTATCGGGTAATTGAAAGTCCTGTCGACCAGCTTTATCTGCCCTGCGTCTTGTTTGAAAAACATTTCAAAGCTTTCTTCAACCTTCTCAAGGGACATAAAGTCTACGCCGCCTGCAATTCCTGATATGCAGTAAGAGCAGTTGAAAGGGCATCCTCTGCTGGTTTCAAAATATAGTATTCTGTCTTTTACTTGGCCAATATCATAGTAAGGGAAATCCTGTGAGTTGATATCATATTTGCTTATGATGGGATTTGTTATTATTTGGGAATTTTTTCTGTAGCATATTCCTTCAACGCCGCTCCAATCATTTCGTAAAATGCCTGCTTTAAGCTGGGGATAGACCACTTCTCCTGTGCCAAAGCAGACTATGTCAATATTGGAGTTTTCTGAAACAATATTTTCACTGCCATAGCTTACCTCAGGGCCTGCAAGGGCAACTATAGCAGCAGGCAGCACCTTTTTTATGCTGCCTGCCAGTTGTTTTACGTATTCTATGTTCCAGATATAGCATGAAAATATAACGCATTTCGGATTATGCGAAATAATGTCTTCCAGAACATAATCCATCTGGTTGTTTATTGTATGCTCTAAAACGACTGTATCTTCTGATTTGTCCAGGTTTTTGATAAGCCTGACGGCAAGATTGGTGTGGACATACTGGGAATTTAGTGCTACAAGGCAGAAGGAGCTCAAATCAATTCTCCTTAAGCGCGGAGTTGATTTTCATTTCTACTTCGTTTGAAACCCTGGCCTTTATATGTACTCCACTGTCAATGTAGTCTTTTTCTAGGATTTCTCCGTTGTCGAAAATAAAATTAGACAGTGTGCCTTTTGAATAAGGAACAGTTACTTCAATTACCTTTGTGCTTTCGTTCAGAATTTTCTCGATTTCATCAAAAAGCCTGTCAAAGCCTGTTTTTTCTGTCGCGCTGATTTGCACTACGGTTTCTCCGATGTCGAAAAGCGGCATGTTGTCTTCGTCTGCGATGTCTGATTTATTTAGCGCTATTATGCGTTTTTTCTCGCCTGCGCCTAAGGAGTCGAGCACCTGCTTTGCAACGTTGAACTGCATCATCATTTCAGGGGAACTGCTGTCAACCACATGAATTAAAATATCGGCAAACACGGCTTCCTCCAATGTGGATCTGAAAGCGTCAATCAAATCGTGAGGCAGTTTGTTGATGAACCCTACTGTATCTGTAACTAATATTTCTGTGCCGTTAGGCAGGGACATGCTGCGCGTTACAGGGTCCAGTGTAGCGAAAAGCTTGTCTTCTGCGTCCACACTGCTTTTGGTAACTGCGTTTAAAAGAGTGCTTTTGCCTGAGTTTGTGTATCCGACCAAAGCCACAATAGGGATAGAATTTTTTACCCTTTGTACTCGGTTTATGTCTCTGCGCTTTTTAAGTTTGCCAACCTGCTGCTCAAGGTCATGTATTCTGCGGTATATGGCACGCCTGTCAGTTTCCAGCTTCGTTTCGCCGGGCCCCCTTGTGCCTATTCCGCCGCCTAGCCTGGAAAGCTGGGTTCCTGCGCCTGCGAGCCGGGGCAGTCGATATTTATACTGGGCCAGCTCCACCTGAAGCTTGCCTTCGTGAGTCGTGGCGCGGGAGGCGAATATGTCCAAAATAAGCGCTGTTCTGTCGATTACCCTGCAGCCTAAGGCGTTTTCAAGGTTTCTTATCTGGGCGCCTGTCAGCTCGTCGTCAAATATAAACAAATTAGCTTCTGTGGATTGGCGCACCAAGGACAACTCTGAAACCTTGCCCTTGCCGATGTACGTCGCAGAATCAATATTGCTTCTGTTTTGCACTTCTTTTAAAATGACAGTTGCACCTGCCGTGTCAGCCAGCCGGGCTAATTCATCCAAGGATGAAGTGTCGCTGCTGTTTATGCCCACTCCCACCAATATTGCACGCTCTTCTTCTTGCTCCATGGAGTCCAGGATATGCGCAGCCTTGCTTATCTGCTCGGATGCATATTCTATTTCATCAAGCAGTTTTTGGTGCGGAATGCTGTTGTATTGGTAGGGGCCGTAAAGAGTGATTTCGTAGTCGCCGTTTTCTTTAAGCTCTGTTAATATGCCTGCCTGCATAGAAGTCGCCAGCCCGTCTTTTACGCCTATTGCTGCCATGGAGTCAAACCTCATGCGTTTTAACGTTTTGACATCCACTTCCGATAAGGTTCCGCTTTGGTTAGGGTGGGTGTGTATGCAGCGCACACCTGTGAGGCGCCGCTTGCCTCTGCGTACCCTGATGTCGGGCAGCCCCACTCTGTCGTGAGAGCCGATGGACACGTCCATAACCATTCCGTCGCGGGCAATGTATATTGAAATTTCACGGTTTATTTTTTCTGTTATCTGGCAGAGTTTGTATGTTACGTCATCAGAAATGAATTTATGGCGCAGCATCTCCATATCCGCGGAGTATAAATCCTCCAGCTCTTTCAATACGGATTTTTTGACGCCCTCTGTGTTCCCGTGGACTTTACCGTATTCTTCAAGTTCCATATATTTATTTTTTCTCGCTTTCTTGTATCACGTTTTGGATTTTGTCAAAGGTACTCAGCATGAATATAAGCATAACCGACATAAAAGCAAGCACAATAGCAACAATTACTAAAACATCGGAAAACGCTTTGCCGCCTGAATACATAATAGCGCTTACTAAAATGCACACGCCGAGCATCATTGAAAAATGCCCTTTTACAATAGAAGCATTTAAGGACTTTTTATCTTTATTAAGGCTTTTGCGTTTAATCAGCATGATGACATTCATTGCCATAAGCGCCGCCAAAAGCACAAACAATAAAATCGAATAGTCTGCGGCGGATGTTATGCCTTTGCTAAGTGCGTATATTACCCCGCCAAGCCCCAATAAATTGCCTATAATACTCATTATTACATATATTTTTATAAAATTATTTTCCACATTAATCATTACTCCTCTAAAGCTTATATTTTGCCATAACATATTATAAGGCGGCACTTAGCTCTATAACTATTTTATCTTATTGTATTGCTTAAATAAAGTCAAATTAATAAATAATTTTAAATTAAACATTACTTATGGCAAGGGTTCAAGTTTTAAAAAAAGCAAAATAAATAACCTATATTTATTTTGTTGTGTTATAATATATCAAATATAGCCGCCGGGTATGTTTATCAGCGTAAAATAAAAAGGTGTTTTACTAATGAAAACACCTTCTGGCAGGGGAGACGCGACTCGAACACGCAACCGCCGGTTTTGGAGACCGATGCTCTACCAATTGAGCCACTCCCCTATAAAATACCTTATGAATTATATATTATACTAATGAATATGTCAACCACTAGTTAGACAATAAAGAGAGTAAAATAATTTTATTGGAGGGACAATGAATAAATATAAAATAGCATTTATCGGAGGAGGGAACATAGCATATGCCATAGTTAAAAACATGCTTTCAAAGGGCATTGTGAGTCCTGAGGAGGCAATAGTGTCGGACTTAAGCAAGGACAGGCTTTCATTCCTTCAGGAGGATTTAAAAGTAAATGTTACAGAAGATAATATTACAGCCGTTGAAAACAGCGATATGGTCATTCTTGCTGTTAAGCCACAGGTTTTCAGAAAAGATTACGAGCTCTTCGTGGACAGCCTTGAGGGCAAGTGTGTAGTTTCCATAATGGCGGGAGTAACAGTTGACGAGCTGGAAGAAACTTTGCCTGATTCTGCCAGGGTGCTTCGGACAATGCCTAATATGCCTGCGATTGTCGGCGAGGGCATGACAGCCATTTGCAAAAACAGCAGCTTAACGGATGATGAAAAAGAAGTTGCGGAGAGCATCTTCAAGTCTGTAGGCAGGATATGCTATGTGGAAGAGAACTTAATAGACGCAGTAATAGGCATAAGCGGCAGCGGCCCTGCGTACGCGTTTATGTTTATAGAAGCTTTAGCTGACGCGGGAGTTTTGCATGGGCTCCCCAGAGAATTGTCATATGAACTTGCAGCTCAGCTGCTGAAAGGCTCAGCTGCCACAGTGCTGGAGACCGGCATACACCCGGGTGAGCTTAAAGACAGGGTATGTTCGCCGGGAGGCACGACAATCGTGGCGGTGAAGTCATTGGAAAAGAACGGATTCAGAGGAGCGGTTATTGAGGCGGTGGATGAATGTGTTAAGAAGGCGAAGGAATTATCAGATGAGTGAGGTAGATTTATACACAGACGGTGCCTGTTCAGGCAACCCCGGCCCCGGAGGATGGGCAGCAATACTGATATACAGGGACAATGAAAAAAAGCTGAGCGGGTTTGTGGACCATACTACAAACAACAGAATGGAGCTTTTTGCCGTAATCAAAGGGCTTGGAGCGCTTAAAAGGGCATGCAGGGTGAATGTGTATTCAGACTCTGCGTATCTTGTGAATGCTTTCAGCGAGGGCTGGATAGAAAACTGGACAAAAAACAACTGGAAAAATTCCAAAAAACAGCCTGTATTAAACAGCGACCTATGGAAGCAGCTGATTGCATATGCAGATAAACACGAGATAAACTGGATAAAAGTGAAGGGCCACGCTGACAATGAATATAACAATATGTGCGATATGATGGCAGTGGATGAGATAAAAAAACATACAAAGCAGGCATAAAATAATTTAAGGTAATCAGCAGGCGTATGCAGCGGATGCAAAGCATAAATTGCATATTGCAAAGGATATGATTATTTGATATAATATTTTGGCTGCTATATTGCAGAAATAACAACGGGCGGTCCTCTGGGTTTGATATGCACCATGAACGTCTATGAACGAGGTAAAG
>CAZDZB010000009.1:0-28088 GCA_964509795.1 uncultured Christensenellaceae bacterium
AAATCACGCCTTCTACATGTGAAATATCATTTTCATGTCCATTTGACTTAAATTCGCCTACAATGCTGTATCCTGGGCCGCCGATGCCGGTCCCCTGCGGGTCGCCACCCTGCAGCACAAATCCCTGAATGATTCTGTGGAATATTAATCCGTCATAGTATCCGCTGTTTGCCAGTGATATAAAGTTGCAAACTGTCTGCGGCGCCGTTTTCGGGAATAATTCCAATTTTATTATTTCGCCGCTTTCCATTGTTATTGTAGCAATAGGGTTTTTTGTTATGTCCATCAAATCTGCTCCTTGCTCATCGTTTATTTCATTTTCCGCAATTTTCTTTGCTTCGCCCGTACACATTATAAGATATGCCCCGAGAATGATTGATGCAACTATAACACATATCAAAAGCAACATCAACTTTCTTTTGCTCTCTTTTGTTTTCATATTCTGCCTTTAATTTTTTAGTATATTCTATATTAAAGTAAAGGCTATAAAATGTATTAATTATTAATAACTTGTACAAATCTTTATGATTTTGTTAAGATGCTGTCTTTATTTTAAAAAATCCGCAGCCGAACTATATCAAATAAACTATCTTTTTTAGAACAATATGCTATAATGTGTTATTATGAGACTTCAAAAATATATTGCTTTATGCGGCGCCGCCTCCCGAAGAAAAGCCGAAGAATTGATTAAGCACAGCCGGGTAAAAGTCAATGACATTATTATAACTGAAATGGGGCATCTGATTGACGAAAAAACAGATGTTGTTAAGGTGGACAATGTAATAATATCTCCCCAGGAACATAAACATTATTATGCCTTTAACAAGCCCAAAGGTGTGATATCCTCTTCATCAGACGAAAAAGGCAGAAAAAGCGTAGTTGATTATTTCACCGCAATTAATGACAGGCTTTTTACAGTCGGCAGGCTGGATTATGACAGCGCAGGCCTTATTTTTGTGACCAATGACGGCGAATTCGCCAACCGCGTAACTCATCCTAAATATGAATCAAAAAAGACCTATGAAGTTAAAATACACGGGCATCTTTCAGCTGACGCCATTAATCAAATGAGGGAAGGCATGGTAATTGAAGGATATAAAACATCTCCAGCCAAAATTAAAACCATATCCAAAAGCGCCGACGGGCAGTTTCTTGAAATCACCATACAAGAGGGCCGAAATAGGCAGATACGAAAAATGGTCGAAATGTCAGGAGCAAGCGTAAAATCTCTGCAAAGGATATCAATAGGCCCTGTCCGGTTAAACGAGCTTAAGCCAGGGGAATACCGCAGGCTGAGCCGCAGCGAAGTGGAGTATTTTTATTCATTAAAACCCAAATCAAAAAAGGAATAAACAACATGCTGCTTATTCCTTCGTAAATCATTTTAAACTATTTTATTTGTATATAAAATCAACCAGCATTTCATTGTTTTTGACAAAATCAACGCTTATAACGCTCATTCCGTTATACCTGGCAAACTCCCACGTGTCATCAAAAGGCACTGTCGCGTGCTGTATCTCCACATCTTTCATTGAATATAGTATTTTTGTGTATTTTACTATTTCCTCCTGGGACATATCCGTGAATATCATATCCGGCAGTTTATCCACAACGGCGATGACATCCAAAAGGTCCATATCGCTCAGCCGCAGTTTTAATGCTTCAAGCACCTCGTGCTGCCTGTCAATCCTGCCGAAGTCTGAGTCTATTTTCCTTATCCTCATGAAACATACCGCCTGCCTACCGTTTAAAAACCTTGCTCCTGCTCCGTGGGCGACAAAGTTTTCATCAATGGGGTGGTCATATGTTTTGTTGTATGCCGCCAGCACGTCGTTTAAAGCATAGGTTTCAGCGTCGGTCAAATATACCCTTACTCCGCCTAATGTGTTAATCAGCTTTTCAACCCCCCAATAATCTGTAAGCATGTAGTAGTCTATAGCTACGCTGAAATTCTCTTCAATTGTTTTTATTACTCCGTCCGGGTGGTCATAATATTGCAGGGCAGCGTTGAGCTTGTTGTATCCGCCTGCGTTGCCATCCGCCCCTGTCAGAAAATCATAATAAACCATTATGTCTCTGGCAAAGGAAGTCAGCTTAATTTCGTTATTGACTTCATCAATGGTCAGTATCATGTTGACGTCGCTTCTAGCGTTGTCAAAAGCCCCCATCTTCTTGGAGTCGCAGCCTATTATCAAAATGTTGGTTATTCCGTCAGGTGTTACAGTCGGCGTTGGCGAGGGGGTTATGCCCGGCGTCTCTGTGACAGCGGGGCTTGCGCTTGCAGCTTCAAAATCCGGTAAATTCTCTACATCGTCAGTGGTGTCTGGCATCTCAACTATGTCTTCCGGATTTGCGTTCATTTCGCCCTGGAATGACAAATCATCCAGCCCGTTATACAAAGTAACCAGGTACACAAAAAGCCCTATTAACAGCACCATAAAAACCGCAAGCATTATATAGGTTATCTTTTTTAAATGGATACGTTTGTCTTTCTTTTCAGGCGCTTTTACATCGTCTGACTTTATAATTTCTTTTTTATTATCTTTACTCATATAATTTCCTTGATTAGTAATACAGCGCACATTGGCAATTTCGATTTATCCTCTGTAAAATATATCCTTAATATTTCTATCTTATATTAGCACATCCCGTTGCATTTTGAAAGATAATTAATCCAAACAGCCTAACACAGTTCATAGAAAATCAGTGTATCTTTCAGTGTTCTTTTTGTATGCTATACCTGCAAAAATTATGTTTCAAACCATAAATATTTGACCTTGCCATATTAAATGCCTATAATCAATTTATAATAAAATTCGGGGAGGTAATAAAATGAGAATAGTTCATAATTTATTTTATGTGGTTAAACAATATGAAAGGGCCATAAGGGAAACTTTCGGAAAATACTCGGGGTTTGTAAGCCCTGGGCTGCACATCCAAATTCCTATCATCCAAGTTACCAGAGTGCGGGACGTGAGAGAACACACAATGGACATCAGGCCGCAGGAAGTAATCACAAAAGACAATGTGGAAATCAAAGTCGACGGAATAATGTGGGTGCGCCCTGACATAAGTGAAGAGTATATAAAAAGGACTTTTTACAATATTGACGACTGGAAAGGCGCCGTTATGGAGCTGGCTCAAACCAATCTGCGGCAGGAGTTCGGGCATCTTACATTGGACGAAAGCCTGACTGCCAGAGAGAAAATATCCGATAACCTGCAAAAGTCTTTGGATGAACTCACCGACAACTGGGGACTTAAAGTAACCAAAGTGGAAATTAAGCTTATTGACCCGCCGGTTGATATCAAAGCCGCAATGCATAAACAAAAAACAGCAGAGCAGGAGCGCCGTGCCATGAAGCTGCTGGCAACAGGCCGCTTTGAAGCCGCTGAGCAGGACAAACTTGCCTCAATTCAGCTTGCGGAGGGCAAAAAGGAAGCCGCAATAAGGGTTGCGCAAGGCAAGGCAACAGCCATACAGCTGGTCAATGAAGCCGCTGAAAAATACTTTGTAGGCAACGCCAAGGAACTCAAAAAATGGGAAACAGTCGAAACTTCCCTCAAAGACAACGCAAAAGTCATAGTAACAAGCGACGGCATATCGCCTAATCTTTTTGTAGGGGATATACCAACAAAAAAAGAAAGCAAATAAACACAAAACTGATTGATGCGACGCAACTGTAAAAAAAATTATCAAATGTATTTACATGTACTATACACATGCAATACCTAAATTTTAAATGGATGTGTTACTATCAAACTTCAGATTATTCTTTAAAAGGAGGTTATTATGAATAATTGGACAAGAGCTGAATTAAAAGGCAGAGCAAAAAGCGTATTACAGCAAAATTATTGGATTGCTTTTGTTGTGGCATTGATACTGCTGGTTTCTCTAGGCAGTGGAACCATTAATTATAAAGACTCATTTGATAATTTCAAAAATCATGAAGCTATCATTCAATACAATGGAGAACTAAACATACACACATTTAAAGACATTAAAGGAATCTACAATGACTTGGATTTCCCAGGCAAAGGGATTATGACAGGAATGGTTTCAGCGGCCGTCATTTTCGGCGCACTTTTCATGCTTGCACTAAGGGTGTTTTTATTTAATCCTTTGGCTGCAGGATGTTATAAGTTTTATTCTACTTCCGCAGAGTCGCCTCATAATAATATGGAATATGTGGGCCTGGCATTCCAAAAAGGTAAGTATTGGGGAATAGTAAAAGCCATGTTTTTGAAAAATTTATACATTTTCTTATGGTCTTTGCTATTTATTATCCCCGGCATAATCAAAGCCTATGCATATCGCATGGTTCCCTACATTATGACCGACAATCCTGAAATGCAGGCAGCTGAGGCAATATCACTTTCCATAAAGATGATGAAAGGCCAGAAGTGGAAAGCTTTTGTTTTGGACTTGTCATTTATAGGATGGTACCTGCTGGGCGCATTAGCTTTCGGCATAGGGGCTCTGTTTGTTAATCCTTATAAATTCTCGACAGACGCGCAGCTTTATCTGGTGGTACGTGAAAATGCAATCAGCGATAATTAATTAGCTGATTAAAATGCTAAAACGTGCAGAAAACGTATAAATAACTAATTTATATTATTGCCTTATATGGAAATAAATGATATAATGTGTTGGTCAAAATCGCTTGATTGTTATTGACAATCAGGCGATTTTTTAATGAAAAGGAGATTTTTATGAAGAAACTGTTATTTATTATTTTTTCAGTACTGCTATTTCCCGTGATTTTATTTACTGCCTATGCCGGGAACTCATATGACCTTCCGGAGCTTTTCATCAGCGTAGAAGCTCCCGAAGACTGGCTTGTGATGACACAGGATGCAGCAACCAACGAAGATGCGGCGGATTTTTTAGGTGTTGGCTCAGATACATTGGTTGATTATCTCAAGCAGAGTTATATATACATTAACTTCCTAAAAAGAGATATCAGCGCAGAGATATTTATAAATATGATACAGGAAGAAAACTCTGAAAAAGTCATAAGCATAAACGGCTATACCGAAAAGCAGCTGGATAACTTCGCAAAAGAATTGATGGGCATGAATATTGGTGACATTGAAGAAGCCGCCGAGGACATATCATTCCAGGGCGTAATGGCAGAGGATATTGAATGGTTGGATTATGAAATATATCAGCATTCTCAGGTTGTCTTTATAAAGTTACATTACAATAAATATTTAGATGGAGTCGCAATACCTACCGTTCAGTATTCTACAATCCAAAATGGGCAAACCATTAATATCTCTATCAGCTCATACACCGGAGAAGTATCAGAATCATTGGAACAAACAGGCAAAAACATCGTTGACAGCGTTTATTTTACACAAGTAAAAAAAGGCAGAGGGCCAATTGACCTTTACAATATCGTAAAGACAGTATCAATAATTATTTGTATTGCTGCGATTATAGGCTTGCTGCCTTTTTATATTAAAGTTATAAAAAACAAAAAAAAGAATTCTGAAGAGACGCCTGAAATTTAAAAGTGCAATTTAAAAAGGGGCTGTCCCAGCAGAATGATGGGGCAGCCCCTTACCTTTATTTATCTCAGATATGTACTTTGGGGATACACTTTTCGGCAGTCACTTTTTCCTTTTGATAGTAATTAGTCCCTATCCGCAAATATAAAAGGTAAAAGTAATGAGAGAAAAGTGTTGACATTCAAACAGTTTATCTTTCGAACTTTCCAGCAGAATGATTGGACAACCCCATTTTTTCGACTTATTATTTATTCTTTGCCAAAGTTTTTTTAGCTGCGTCTACAACGCTTTTTGTTACTATGCCGAATTTCTCAAAAACCAGCTTTGCAGGCCCTGACGCGCCATAGCCTGCCATGCACACCATTTCGCCGTCAAGCCCTATGTATTTGTGCCATCCGAAAGATGAAGCTGCCTCAACCCCTACACGGGCCCTTACTTCATTGGGCATTACGCTTTGCTTGTATTCTTCGCTTTGCTTTTCAAACACTTCAAATGAAGGCATGGACACAACTCGTGCGTCTATTCCCTGGGACATCAGCTCCGATTTTGCATTCATACAAAGTTCCACTTCAGAGCCGCTTCCTAAAAGCAGAACGTCAGGGACTTCTTTGTCGCTGTCTGATAAAATATATGCACCCTTCGCAACGCCCTTTGGTGATGATGAATCATAAAGAGGCAGGTTTTGACGTGTCAAAACAAGCGCAGTGGGCCCTTCTGCTTCCATTGCATATATCCATGAAGCTGCCGTCTCCTTTGAGTCAGCAGGACGCATAACTGTCATTCCCGGTATGGACCTTAATGATGCCAGCTGCTCAATGGGCTGATGGGTTGGCCCGTCTTCGCCTACGCCAATTGAATCGTGTGTTAAAATATATATGAGTTTTTGATTCATCAATGCAGATAACCTTACAGCTGGCTTTAAATAATCACTGAAAACGAAAAACGTCGCTACATAGGGGTGCAGCCCCCCGTGCAAAGCAATTCCGTTGCCGATAGCTGCCATCGCATGCTCTCTTACTCCAAAGTGAATATTTTTGCCTTCGGGTGTCTCTTTTGAAAAGTCGCCCTGGCCGCTCATGTATGATTTATTTGACGGTGCCAAATCAGCCGAACCGCCGAACATATTAGGCACTTTTTTTGCGATTCTGTTCAATGTAGTTCCTGAGGAGGCTCTTGTGGCAGCAGCACCTTCAAATTCAAACATCTCTTTATCATTCCACAAATCAGGCAAATTTCCGGAAAAATCATCCTTGTACTGTTTTGCAAGTTCAGGATATTGTTTTTCATATTCAGCAAACGATTTTTTCCAGCTGTCTTCAGCCTGCTGCCCTTTTTTTGAAACCTCGGCTGTAAAATCATAAACTTCCTGCGGCACATAAAACTCTTTGTCTACAGGCCAGCCAAGGTTTTTCTTTGTTTCAATTAAGTTCTCCTTGCCCAAGGGTTCACCGTGTGCAGAGGCACTTCCCTGCTTTGCGGGACAACCATAGCCTATCTTGGTGTGGCAGACAATGAGCGAAGGGTGTTCTGTGTCTTGCTTGGCTTCTTTAATAGCGCTGCTGATGGCATCAATATCATTACCATCGGGAATGTCTATTACCTGCCAGCCATATGCTTTGTAACGCATTTGCACATCTTCTTTAAACGCAATGTCCGTGTTTCCTTCGATTGAAATCTCATTGTCATCATATATCGCAATCAGCTTCCCTAATCCAAGAGTTCCTGCCAGAGAGCTTGCCTCGCTTGATATGCCTTCCATCATGCAGCCGTCACCCAGCAAAGTGTATGTGTAATGATCCACGATTTTATAATCGTCTTTATTGTACTTTGCTGCAAGATGCTTTTCCGCCATAGCAAAACCAACTGCGTTTGCGATGCCCTGGCCCAGCGGGCCCGTGGTCACTTCCACACCTACAGTGTGTCCGTATTCAGGATGTCCTGCGGTTTTCGAATCCAGCTGCCTGAAGTTTTTCAAGTCTTCAATTGTCAGCCCATAGTTAAACAGGTGAAGCAGGGAGTAAAGCAGCATGGAACCATGTCCTGCCGATAAAACAAACCTGTCTCTGTTTTCCCATTTTGGGTCACTGCTGTTATGAACCAAATTCTCCGCCCATAGTGCAAAAGCCGCCGGTGCGGCTCCCATAGGAAGGCCCGGATGCCCTGAATTGGCAGCCTGAACTCCCTCCGCTGATAGTATTCGTATAGAATTAACTACCTTCTCTTTTACGTTGTTCATTTTTTACCTCCAAATTAATATATAAACTAAAGTTTAAGCTTTTCAAATCTCACTTTTCTCCCCAGAACAAAATCATACAGGGGTACTAAATCAAAAAACACCTGCTCTATTTCTTCAACCAGTCTTTCAGAAAACACAATACCGCTTATAGGCTTTCTCTGATAGACATAAAAACCTTTCCTATTATACCATTGAGAAATGGGATTCGACAAATCTATTTTCTTTATGGGCCTTTTATAGCTTTCCCCTTCCAGTTTGTATTGGGTGAAATCTATTGTTTCTATGACCTTCATAAAAAGGCTGGGGTTTGCGTCAATGCGCCTGCGGAACTCATCCATCATCTCCTTGTGTGCTCCGTAAAAACCTATGCCCGTCTCGTAAAATGAAGTATCATAATAAAAAAAGTACGTAAAATAGTCCGTATTAGTTCTGTCAACAGGCTTGTAGGACATCCACATGTTTGTTCTGTATGGGTTTTCCTTGGCGTATCTGGCGTCTTTCCTTATCCTGCAGATGGTTCTTTTTGCCCTGGTGTCTAACTCAATGTCTATCATGCTGACGCATGGCTCAAGAGCCGCATTCAAATTTTCCATAGGTTTTTTAATATGCTCTGTATACACCTGCTTGTTCGCGTTAAAAAACAAAGGATCGTTTTGCATCTCCAAAGCCTCAAGAAAAACCATGCCTTCTTTGTGAAGCCCTGTAAATTTTTCGCTTGCTTTTTCCAAAATTATCTCCTGATTCTTCTCATTAATGTAGCTATAGCAGAGAATAGAATAAGTGCCAGAATTATAATCGCAAAAACTAATAACCTGGAGTTTGCGAAAGGCTCTGAGCTGTCATTGTCAAATTCAGTAGGAGTAAAGCTATTTTCCGGTTCATCCGCCTGCTCTGAGCCTGCATCTTCTGATGACTGTACGGTTACTTCAATGGGAGTCGTTGACACATACTGGGTGTTGCCGGCTTCGTTTGGTATACTTACTGTGAAATAATAAGTTGCGCTTTCACTTACATTTACGTTAACCTGAAACTGGCTTATTCCGGTTACAAGCTGTGTGATTTCATTCACCACCTGGCTGTCCTTGTCTGTCACTATTAAGTCTTTATATATTTCGCTTCCGGTATTTTCAATCAAAATATCAAATACTACAATCCCCGGAAACTCAAGCACCGTTTCAGACGCAGTGGCCTCTATGGTGATATCCAGCGCTTCGAGTGATTCATCCACAACTAAATCCAGGGTTTTTTCAACCAGCCATTCCTTCTCGCTGCCGTTGTCTCCCACTGCTGTTATATTAAGAGTAGTGTTTTCATCCACTACTATGTCGTAATTTAGTGTCTGTGTTTCTCCAGCCACCAGCCCGTCAATTGTAAAAAGCTCTCCAAGCTTGTCTTCTGAAATAACGACGCTGTCTAAATCGGACGTTCCCGGGTTTGAAACCGAAAAACTAACAGTTACATTATCGCCAGGAGCAATTACAGACTTATTGGCGGTAACCAGCAAATCAAGATCAGGGTTTCCTGCCGTAACTTCCACAGAATCCAGGCTTTCTTTGTATGTAACATCTCCTACGGTGTATGTTATCTGAGGCTTTGATATAAATCCTTCATTTATTTTCGATGTATATACAGCCTGGGTGTTCTGACCGGTTTTCAGAACCGCCAGTTCCTTTATGGTTCCGAATGCGGTGTCTTCAATTTTCAGGTCGTATATATGCACGCTGCCTATGTTCTCGACTTTGTATGTCAAGGTTACTGTGTCTTCGCTTTCACCGGTTGTTTTGGATAGGTTGCAGCTGAACGTAATTTCCGGTTTTGTTTCCTCAATCTCGCTGAAAGTTACAGTGAAGTCTTTAACCACCTGCCTTTGCCCGCTCTCTGAATATTTCAAAGTCAATACTACTCCGTCGGTTTCTCCTGCTGAAACGTTCAAATTACCTGATTTTGTGACCTCCTGCCCTGCGTAAATATCTCCGAAAGAAATAATCAAATATGAATCTTTATATATTTCAACATTACTCATCACATAAGCGCTGTTGTAGTCATGGGATATCTTCACCGTCAGCGTCACGTCGCCTCCCACGCTTGCAATAGCCGTCGGGTCGGTATAGTGCTCCATTGTAAAATAATCCTCATCTGCGTAAACGGTGTTTGCAAAAATCATTATTAATAAAACAATTATTCCTATTGTCAGTTTTTTCACTTTGTTGTCCCCCTTAGTTTTTTCTTGCCTGCACGCTTTAATCATTCATATGAAAGCGCCTTGCATTATCTTCTTTCTGCCAGCAGCAGGTCTACCATCCTACCGTAGCTTTTCACTCCGTCTTCCTGGTTGTTACTTTCCAGGTACGCGTTGTTGACATTTTCGGCAACTTCTGCTGTTTTTCCTTCGTACTGTTTCCAGAATTCATTGTTGGCCGTCAGGTCCCGCCTTACGCCATCGCTGTAAGTTGCTGCAAGCCCCGCAAACGCTTCATAATCACTGGCTGCAAGAGCGTTCATGGAATGAATCAGCGCCAACATTGTTCCTGAGTACTGCATATATACATCCCCGTAGTCACGGCAAACCAGATATGACATAAAGTTGGCCTCGTCTTCTCTTGCAATTCCCCTTTGATGTGCGGCCTCGTGGACGGCCGTGCTGGCAAGAGACATGGGCATTACGTTAGTGTTTACATTAGCCTCGCCTGTGAACGGAATATATACTCCTGTTATTTCAGTGTAGCTCATCTTATCGCTGAAAAACACAGGTTTAGGATTGCTGTATCTGCCGGCAAATATTTCATTTACCTCGCCATATGCCCTGTAGGCCTGATTCACCATTTGAAAAACTTCATCCTCAGCATAGGGCAGCACCAAGACTCCGTTCACGTCCTCTTCCAGCTGCCCGCGCAGTCCGTTAGCGTTGTCTATCAAGTCCTCGCACAGCTCAGCCAGCTCCTCTGTGGAAGAATCTCTCACATCATACTCCATTATGTCCCCCAGAGGCATTCTGTAATAATTAAGCCCCCATATTGCAATAAACAAAAAATATCCTATGGCTGCCGCGCACAATACATTCACCGCATAGTTTGCCGCATGGTACCCGCTGTCTTTTTTTCTGGCTAAGTTGAAAACCAGCCCCAGCGGAACCAAAACAACTAACGCTATTAATATAACTTCAGCAGCCGAAAATTTGAAAAACCCGAATATAAAAGATATAACTTGGGATATTACCGGGTATATTGCGGTGCTGTATATATTTTCTACTTTTTCAGGGCTGCTTTTTGCCAGCTCAACCAGCACAAGTGCCGCCGGAAAAAACAAAAGATACGGCAGCTTAAATATTATTTTAAATACGGAAGGCCTCTTCCTGTCACGCATCTTCTTTTACTCCTACTATATTTTCGTCATTCGTCGCTATTATTTTATGATTAGGCGAGACATATAAAAATCTATCCTCATCCCATTCACCCTCCAGCAAATCGGTAAGCAGCTTAGACGAGCCCTGCTCTTCTCTGTATTCCCATTCCAGGTACTGCGCGCATTCTTTTGTATATTCTATATATTCTTCATTGAGCCCGTCGTCAAACTCCGGCCACCTTATGTAGGCGGCACAGTTATATTTCTGCATCCAGTTCTGTTCCATCTCCATCAGGTATTTTGCGTTTTCTTCCCCGAATTTATCCAGGTAATCCTGGTATGTCTTTTCATATCTTTCCTTGCCGGGCTGGAGCGCATGGTCTATCCATCCGCAGCTATACCAGTATATGCCGCCTTCATGCCTGTCAAATAGCTCTCTATACTTTTCCTTTGATCCTAACAGCATAGTAATGCAGTCATGGCCCCTCGGTATTACTATGGGCGTATTAACAGCCTTTATTCCTGCCGTGCCCTTGCTGCAAAGCCCGTAAGCTAAAAGTATAGCATCGTATTTTTCATCTTCATTTTCTATTCTTATCACCGCGTCATTAATCTGGCGGCGCAGTTTATCAGGAGTGTCATGCAGAGCCTGCTGCAGCCACAAAATGTCTATTAGATTTTTGCTTTTTGCCGCAATAGTATATAATTCCTTTGAAAATACTTTGCATGCTATTACCTTATACTTTTTCATTAATGTCTCCAAAATCATAATACAAATGCCGGAATGTTTTTTCCGGTTGTGATTATGTAATTGTATATAAGCCCATATAATTCATCAAATAAAAATAATGATACTGATTTTTATTGATTAATCAGTACCATTATAATATCAAGCTTATTTTCTTTCAAGTAAAAGTGTCTCTCAAGGCCTGCCGCAGTAATTATAAATCAACTGAATAAAAAACCTCACTCCGCCTTCAAGAGATTCTATTGAAATTTTTTCATTAGTTCCGTGTATGGATCCAAGCGCTTCCATTGACATTTTAAAAGGCCCTATCCTCAATATGTTTTCACAAACATTTTCATAAAAACAAGAATCCGTCCCGCCTATCATAAGGTACGGAGTTACAGGAATATTGCCGTGTATTTGCTTTACCGTTTTTTTCAATATGTCAAACTCTTCGCTTTTTACTGTTGATACCTTTGATGGTTCCTTGCCTCTTAAAAGTTCAACTTCCACGTCAATTTTTTTTGCGCATTTTTTAATATGCTTTTCGACATCTTTTATTTTTTCACCATGCAGGACTCTTGCGTTTATGTTGATATTTGCTGTCTGGGGCAAAACATTTCCCGCCGGTGAGCCTTCTGCCATGGTTGGCGTTATAGTTGTTCTGATTAAGGCATTTGTAGCGGGTGAGTTTTCAAGGGCTTTTAATACTACAGGCTTAGTTATCCACAAATTGCTAAGCATAAAGCGCATAATAAAACTCATATATCTTCCGGTGTTGTCAAACAAATGCTTAACCGTATATGTAAAACGCCTTTTCATCTGCTTTTTGTCAAGCCTAATAATCACTTTGGACAAGTCTACCAGCCCGTTATCCTTGGGAGGCTGGGACGAGTGCCCGCCTTTTTTCTTGCATGTTACTTTTATATCGGCATACCCTTTTTCAGCAATTCCTATTACAGCCAGATAGTCCTCTTTGATATTTAGCATGCTGCCCGGCACAACCGAACCGCCTTCATCAATTACCATTCCCAGTTCAATACCTCTCTCTTGCAGGGTAGCAGCTATTGCCTGAGCGCCGCCTCCGACGGAGCCGACCACTTCCTCGTTGTGCCCAAAGCATAAATATATGTCCCTATCCGGCTCATATCCCTGGGTTATCAGCTGTTCCACACCTTCGCAAAGCGCAATCATCTGGCCTTTCATGTCCTGTGCGCCCCTGCCCCACACAAACTCTCCGTCATTATGCCCGGAAAAGGCTCCCTGATGCCAGTCGCCTTCGGTTCCCGGCATTACGGGAACAACATCCATATGGCTAAGCAGCGCTAAAGGCTTTTTGTTTGGGTGTTTTCCTTTCCATTTGTAAAGCAATGAGTGCTGAGCTATCACTTCCCTTTCCAGTTTTTCATGGATTTTAGGGTATGTTTTCACCAGATACTCTCTGTATTTTTCAAACTGCTTCCAGTCTGTCTTGTCGATGTCAGGTGTGGAGATTGTCTTAATTTTCAATGCTCCTGACAAATGTTTTGCAATATCCTTGTTTATTAGTTCTATTTGTGTTTCTTCTTCTTTTACGGTGTCTTTAGGCTTGAACCTCAATGTATTTATAATCATTATCAATATCAGTAATACAATAGCTCCACCTGCTATAACAAATCCCATCCATTCCTCCTTTGGATTATAGTCCTTTTTTGTAAATATACCTTGCGCACAGTATTGCTATTATAGCTGCAACAGGTATCATAATTCCTAGCAATCTTAACGGTACAAATATGAATGCTATCAACATAACTATTAATGGTATAACGGCTATCTTCCAGTATTTTCTCAGCCACACTACGCCAAGAGCACCAAAGAGCGCAGGTATAACATTGGAAAATGCCGGTGCTGCTGTGGGCGACTCCAGCAATGGCTGCAGCATAGATGCAGCTATAACGCCAATAATAATAATTACATCTGTTACAATTGCCGATGTTGCAACTGAAATAGTAGCGATTATGTCCGCTTCCTTTGTTCCCGGTTTAATCTCAGCAACCTCCAGTGCGTTAAGCGCACAGGGTACCTTTAAGTTTGTTAGGTTTCCTGTTACAAACATAAGGTATGCACTGCCCGTTCCAAGCATTGGAACATAGGTAAAAAATTCAATAATTCCAACCGGCACATATATTGCAGCAACGCCCGCTAATCCGCCGACAAATCCAAGCCATGGGGGCATAACCTGATACCTTAACATGATTGCAAATGGAATACCCACAATGATTATTAAGGCAGCAGCTGCAAATATCTTGCCTAATCTATGTACTGATTCTTCATAGGAGCCTGTCATTTTTTTGCTTGTCATTATATGCTTCCTCCTAACCATACATAATAGAATACTGCCAGCACCATTGCCAGCACCATTGAAACAGGCAGTGCAAACTGTTCAACCCATTTTAGCTTTTTTACCTTTTTAGATAATGTTGTAAGTATCAGCATAAAAATTGCAGATGTCAGCAGTACAAGAATTGATGTAACGCCTTCATATACAGGTGTTGTTCCCTTAAACATTCCAACAAGCGGCGGAGTAATAATATATCCGCCGAATGCAGCAACTAAGCCCATAAACAACGCACCGACAAACATCTCTCCCCATTTTTTGTCTACATTCTGCATTTTATCCATGCGCTTCTGCACTATTTTTACTCCGTTTGCGACGCACATTACAAGCCCTGCTAATATTCCGATGCTCATAGTAAGCACAACGCCGGAAAAAATACTCATAGTAAAATTAGGGTCCCCCAGCCCTGACATTCCCATGGCGGCGGCTGCCTGCTCTGCAGCCGGAAGCTCATATGTAACAGCTCCCACAACTGAAAGCCTTATCCATGCCATTGGCACACCTATGGCTTTCATCAGCGTAAACACGCCGATTACTATGGGTATTGATGGAACTATTGAAAAAACAGCAGAGCTCTTTATGGCTCCATGCAGCTTTTTCTTGTCAATTCCCATTTTTACACCCTGCCTGTATGCCCTTATAAGAAAAACTGCTGATTGAAACAAAACAAAAGCAGCAACTATTCCTCCAAGGATATACAAAAAAGTTGAATTAATCGTATCCTGATAACTCATTTTTTCCTCCCTGACTTTTATTTTTTATATTAAGAAGGCAGCACGTCGGCGCTACCTTGCCGCAACTATGTTTTTTAACTCCTTTATGACTGTCGCCATTTCTTCATCAGTGCCTATGCTTATCCGCAGGTACTTTTGTATTCTTTCCGGTTTTTTAAAATGCCTGACCAGTATATTTTTCTCCCTGAGTTTATTGAAAATGTGCTCGGCATCCAGTTGAGGGTGCATAACAAATAAAAAATTGCTTCTTGATTCTGTCGCAAAAAAACCAAGGGATTTTATATCTTCTGAAAATTTTTCTCTGGTTCTTATTATCTTTTCACACACTGTGTTTTTATAGTCTGTATCAAGGATGCTCTGCTCTGCTCCTTCCTGAGCAATAGTGTCACACGTATATGAATTAAATGAATTTTTAACGCGGATAATTCCGTCAATCAAATGGGGCTGCCCCATAGCATACCCCAGTCTTAACCCCGCAAGAGAATTGGATTTCGACAATGTACGCACTACAAGCAAATTGGGATATTTTGAAACCAAGCCAACTGCCGAGTCTCCTCCGAAGGCAATATATGCTTCGTCAATTATCACAATCTTATCTGCATTTGCCGAAAGTAACTTTTCAATCGCTCTCAGCTCAACGTATTCTCCCGTAGGTGCGTTTGGGTTGGGAAACACTATTCCTGCACATTCACTTATATAATCATCTATATTAATTTTCAAGTGCGCGTTCAATGGAATTTCGCGGTATTTCAGCCCGTACAGAGCGCAGTATACCGGGTAGAAAGAGTATGTGATATCCGGAAATAATATTTCTTTATTATCGTCAAAAAACGCCTGAAAACAAAACGCCAGTATTTCATCCGACCCGTTGCCTGCATAGACATAGCTTATATCAGGCAGTCCTTCGACTTTCACGATAGCTTGCCGCAGGCTTTCGCACTCCGGTTTCGGATATTTCCTAAGCCTGCTGTCTGCGGCTTCCTTCATTGCCCTGATTGCAGCAGGGCTTGGAGAATAGGGGTTCTCATTTGTATTGAGTTTAATCAAATTGTCCCCTATGGGCTGTTCGCCAGGCACATAGGGGACTAATTCTTTAGCTCTTTTGCTTAAATATTTATTCATGTATTAAATGTCTTCTTCGATTATTTCCTCTTCGTCGTCGGCATCCTCTCTTTCAACAACTTCAAATGCAACAACTTTGTCTTTGTCTCTCAGCCTCATTACCTTTACGCCCTGAGTGGCTCTTCCTATTGTAGTTATTCCACTGGCTTCCATTCTTATTATGGTTCCATCCGATGATATTATCATTACATCGTTTTCATCATCCACCGGTTTTAATCCCACCATCTTGCCGGTTTTTTCATTTAGCCTCATGGCTATTATTCCCATGCCGCCTCTGTTTTGCTGACGGTATTCATCAAATATAGTTCTTTTGCCGTATCCGTTTTCAGTAATTGAAAGTAATTCTTTGCCTTCTTCAACAAGTCCCATATCCACAGCATAGTCGCCGTCACGCAGCTTGATTCCGCGCACACCTGTGGCCACCCGGTGCATTGCCCTTACGTCATTTTCATTAAATCTTATACCGTAGCCTTCATTTGAAGCCATATATATATCTTTTGTGCCATCAGTTAATACAGCGGAAATTAATTCATCGTCATCAACTAAGTTAACCGCTCTCAGTCCAACATTTTTCAGGTTTGAATACTCTTCCAGCGGCGTTCTTTTAATGGTTCCGGATTTGGTGGCCAATACCAGGTATTTGCCTTCCTCTTCAATATCCTGAGCCAAAGGAATAACAGTGTTTACTTTTTCGCCCGGGTCCAGCATCAGCAGATTTATTACAGCCGTTCCTCTGGCCATTCTTCCAGCCTCTGGCACCTGCCAGCATTTCAGCCTGTGCACTCTGCCGAAATTCGTGAAGAACAGCAGCCAGTCGTGCGTGCTTGTCGCCAGGATATGGTCAACGTAATCTTCGTCTTTTGCACTCTGGGCTTTTATGCCCACTCCGCCTCTTCTTTGGGCTGTATAAGTGTCGGAAGACAGTCGTTTGATGTATCCTAAGTGAGTCATGGTTATTACCATTTCCTCTTCCTGAATCAAATCTTCCGCGTCTATATCGTTATAATCCACTTCAATGACTGTACGCCTTTCGTCGCTGAACCTGTCAGCTATTTCCTTCATCTCTTCGCTGATTATTTTCATTAGCAGGCCTTCATTGTTGAGGATGGAACGAAGATACTCCATTTTCCTTATTAGTTCGTCATGTTCGTTCTGCAGCCTTTCGCGCTCCAATCCTGTCAGGCGCCTTAATCTCATGTCCAAAATCGCCTGTGCCTGGCGTTCTGACAAATCGAAATTCTCCATCAGCCCGGCCTTGGCTTCTGCGTCGTTTGCAGATGCCCTTATTAATGCTATTACTTCATCTATTACATCCAGTGCTTTAAGCAGCCCTTCAACAATGTGCGCCCTGGCTTCTGCTTTGTCCAGCTCATACTGTGTCCTTCTTGTAACAACATCTTTTTGGTGCTCAATGTAATGCCCCAGCACATCTTTGAGTGAGAGTACTTTAGGTTCGCCGTCCACCAATGCAAGCATATTAACGCCAAAGGTATCCTGAAGCTGCGTATGTTTGTACAGGTAATTGAGAACTATGTTAGCGTTTACGTCACGGCGCAGTTCAATGACAACCCGCATTCCTGTTCTGTCGGATTCGTCTCTGATGTCTGTTATGCCGTCTACACGCTTTTGCTGAACCTGTTCGGCTATCTTTTCAACCAGCCTTGCCTTGTTTACCTGGTAAGGCAGAGAAGTTATTATTATTCTGGTCCTATTGTTTCCGTATTCTTCAATGACGGCGTCTCCGCGCATTATCACTCTGCCGCGCCCTGTGCGATAAGCTGAAAGTATGCCGCCTCTGCCCATTATTTTTGCCCCGGTCGGAAAATCCGGGCCAGGCAAAAACTCCATGAGGTCTTCTGTTTCTATATCCGGATTTTCAATCATTGCTATAGCAGCAGCTATTGTTTCGCCTAAATTATGCGGCGGAATGTTAGTTGCCATTCCCACAGCAATTCCGCTGGAGCCATTTACAAGCAAATTCGGGTAACGCGAAGGCAGAACCAAAGGCTGAGTCTGTGTTTCGTCAAAGTTGGGGCCGAATTCCACTGTGTTTTTGTCTATGTCACGCAAAAGCTCCAATGACACTTTGGACATTTTTGCTTCCGTATAACGCATGGCTGCCGCTCCGTCGCCGTCCACGGAGCCAAAGTTTCCGTGTCCGTCAACCAGCATATACCTTGTTGAAAACTCCTGTGCCATTCTTACCATAGCGTCATATACTGCCGCGTCGCCGTGCGGGTGGTATTTACCCAAAACGTCGCCGACTATGCGCACTGATTTTCTGTATTGTTTATCGGGCGTTAACCCCAGTTCATGCATAGAATATAAAATCCTTCTGTGCACAGGTTTAAGTCCGTCTCTTACGTCCGGCAATGCTCTTGAAACGATGGTGGCCATTGCATAGGAGATAAATGACTTCTGCAATTCATCTTCTATATTTATCGGTTTTATAATCTGATTATCTAAATTGAATTCCACGTCAGTTTATCCTCCTAAATATCTAAGTCCGTAACCAGTTTGGCATTTTGTTCAATAAACTCACGCCTCGGTTCAACGGCCTCACCCATCAAAACAGACATCATTTCATCCGCCATTATAGCGTCATCCAACGTAACCTGAAGCATTGTCCTTGATTCCGGATTCATTGTGGTGTCCCACAGCTGGTCTGCGTTCATTTCGCCTAAGCCTTTGTATCTTTGAATGGTTATTCCTTCACGGCCTATTTCATCAAGAAGATTCTCAAGCTGTTCATCGGAATAACAATAGTTTTCCTTTTTCGATTTGGTTACCTTGTATAAAGGCGGCTGAGCAATGTAAACATGCCCGTGTTCCACAAGCGGCCGCATGTATCTGTAAAAGAAAGTAAGCAGCAGTATTCTGATATGGCTTCCGTCAACATCTGCGTCTGTCATGCATACTATTCGATGATACCTTAGCCTATCCATGTCAAACTCTTCACCTATTCCGCCGCCGAATGCTGTAATCATGGCTCTTATTTCTTTGTTTGCAAGCACTCTGTCCTGCCTGTTTTTCTCAACGTTTAATATCTTGCCTCTTAATGGCAGTATCGCCTGGAACCTTCTGTCCCTTCCCATCTTGGCTGAACCGCCGGCAGAATCACCCTCAACCAAAAATATTTCGCACAGCGCAGGGTCTTTTTCAGAGCAGTCTGAAAGTTTGCCCGGAAGTGACGCAGACTCCAGAGCGGATTTTCTTCTGGTCAGCTCCCTTGCTTTTCTGGCCGCTTCACGAGCTCTGGCCGCAGCCAGGCACTTGTCCATTATCACCTTGGCGTCAGCGGGGTTTTCTTCCAGGTAATCCGTAAAACCGCTGCTTACCATTGAATCAACCAAGCCTCTTACATAGCTGTTGCCAAGCTTTGCTTTGGTCTGCCCTTCAAATTGAGGTTCGGGTATTTTAACTGAAACTATCGCAGTCAAGCCTTCTCTCACATCTTCACCTGAAAGATTGGCATCTGCGTCCTTTATTATTTTGTATCTTCTTGCGTAATCGTTGATTACTCTTGTTATGGCGCTTCTGAATCCTGAAACGTGGGTTCCGCCTTCTGGGTTTGCAATGTTGTTTGTGAAGGCAAATATACTCTCATTGTAGCTTGATGTATACTGCATTGATACCTCAACTATGGATTCGCCTTTTTCCTCTTTTATATAAATCGGGTTTTCTCCCAGTGGTTCTTTTGCCCTGTTTAAATATTTTACAAAGTGATTGAGCCCGCCTTCATAATAAAACTTAGCCTCCCTGTCTTCTTCTGCGCGCATATCTTTCAAATTGATTGTAACGCCGCTGTTTAAAAAAGCCATTTCGCGAAGCCTTTTTTTAAGGGTTTCAAAAATAAATTCTGTAGTTTCAAATATTTCTTCGTTGGGGAAAAACACTATCTCAGTTCCGGAGTCCTTACACTCCCCTATTACTTTGAGGGGCTCTTTAGGCACTCCGTAATCATAATGCTGGAAATGTATTTTGCCGTTCTGGCGCACGGTGACATCCAGCCATTTTGCCAAGGCGTTAACAACCGACAATCCAACTCCGTGCAGCCCGCCGGATACTTTATATCCACTGCCGCCGAATTTGCCGCCTGCATGCAGCACTGTAAGGCAGACCTCAACTGCAGATTTGCCTTCCTTTTCATGTATGCCTGTGGGGATGCCGAAACCATTGTCCACAACGGATATGGCTCCGTCGTCTCTTATGGTCACATTTATCGTATCGCATCTTCCGGCCATAGCCTCGTCAATGGAATTGTCTACAATCTCATAAACCAGATGGTGCAGGCCCCTTGCGTCCGTGGAGCCGATGTACATTCCGGGGCGTTTTCTGACTGCCTCCAGTCCTTCTAATACCTGTATCTGACTTTCATCATATACTTGATTTGTCATTATATTGTCCATTCCTTTCAATTGCGCAGCATTACAAATGCAGCCAAAATATGTGGGTAGGTTATATCAAAGTTTTTATTTAAGAAAAAACAGTAAATATTTAATATCTGCTTAAAAAAGCGACTGAATTTCAGCCATCTTCCTCACTTTGTAATTTCATTAAAATGATAGTAATCTGCTATTAAACCTACTTTAATCTATTATATCTATATCATTAAAAGATACTAAAAGACATGAATTAATTACTGCTAATATTATACTATATTTTTGCGTTTTTTTCAACTAAATAGACTACATTTGCGCATATAAACAGACTATTTAATCAGCACATTTTATTTCCCCTAAAACCTCAGAATTTTATATTTATTTGCTAATATTTTTAAGATATATTATTATATAATTATAAATACCGTTGATAATTTTTTTAACAGGAGTACACTGTGAAACGAAATTTATATTTGTTCTTTTTAGCTGCTGTTTTTTTTGCAGCATCTCTAACATCATGCGTCAAGGTTGACGAAAATCCCGCAGAAAACATGCTTTCTCCTTCTGCGTCACCTTATGTTACCTCTGATGTAATTTCACAGGATCCAATCGCCTTTGTTTTTTTTCAAAACGAAGAATCTTTATTTAATTCGTTATATCACCAGCTTGCCTATCTGCAGATGGAAAGCGCAGGATATAATGTAACCAATATTTATGTTAATGAAGATACTGATTTATCGGAAGTTTTCACAGGTTTTGAAAATGACGAAATAAAATATGTTATTATAACAAGCACACAGCTTAAAGATAAAGCCCAAAGTTATTTAGGCAGCACATCCACCGATATGATTTTCATCCAAAATTCAAAATACAGCTTAAGCAGCATATTCTCTTACCAGATAAAACTATATGAATACTATTACCTGGCAGGAATCGCCCTGGCAGAAGTTTCTCAGACCATGTCCGCCGGTTTTGTTGCTGACAATCCGGACGAGCTGACAGTCAGCTGCATCAACGCTTTTGCCCTCGGCATGAAATCCGTTGATGAGAATTCCACGGTAAATGTTTCATGGATTGAGCCGGACTATCCCCAAGCTGATATAAATCAAGCTGTCCAGGGCCTTATTGGGAACAACTGCGACGTTTTGGCATATTGCACATTAAATGACGCGCCTGAATCCGCAGCAGAAAATGCTAAAATTTATTATATGACCATGTCCACACACCAGATGCTCAATGAGTCCAGCTACCTTATGATAAAACCTGCTGTAAGCCTTCAGAATTATTATTCGTACATAATAAATTCCGGCGTTTCCGCCACAGAGTCGTCATTTGCTTATGTCGGAATAGACATCGGCGCAATTTCCTATGAACTGGCCGGCAGTGCGGGCAGCAATGTTTTGTCCTCAGTCAGTTCAGCATACCAAAAAATACAAAACGGCTATGAAATATTTTCTGGCCCAATATACGGGGATGTGGGCCTTATTGTGCCGGAAGGCACATCATTGCCGGATGAAGATATTCTGGACATGCTGTGGTTTGTTGAAAATGTTATCGGCAGCCTTCCTGCCGGATGATAAAAAAAGGACGTTTCCGTCCTTTTTTTGTTTTACATTTGGTTTTTATCAATACAAAAATCCCAAGCTTGCCGCGATTATATTCATTATGATAGGCACAGCATAAACAATTGATACCATTATTATTTTCTGCTTGTTGGTTTTGAGGCTGAGCATTGCCCCCGCGCCGAAGAAGAACAGCCCATATCCTATTACAAGTATCAGCCATATTCCGGCAAATGAGCAGTTCCACCAGGGATAATCCCATATAAGCAAATCGGCTCTGTTTAAAATCACTTCAATAAATACGCAGAATATTGTATAGGCACCAGCCCAAACCCACTTTTCGTTAATGCCGAATATTTTTTTGTCCTGATTTTCAGACAACGAATTGTAGTATATTATTCCCAGTATAAGGAACATAAATATTATCTCTATGTTCCATCCTACAGTCACTCTTAACGCCGTCTCTCCGGGCGTTGTCCATGCCGCAGAATATCCGGACAAATGCATAAGCCACCCATTCCAGGTTTCATTAAAAAAGTCCAAACCAAATACTATCAGCCCGCTGAAAATTACATCCCAGTTGTTTCTTTTTCTGGCATTTCCGATTTCTTTTGTATAGATATAAAATACTATCGCAAGAAGCGGAATTACATACCATTTCAATGTCGTTAGGTCTCTTATTCCTATAAGCGCCTGTTTCGTTGCCTCCGTCATATTATTTCTCCTTTTCTTCTTATTTATTTTTTAAGCAGGCCATGCAGCAGCAAATCCACTACATCGTCTACCAACTTTTCTGTCGTGTATTTATCTTTTTCCGAATACAGCTTAATAAGGTACATCATATATGCAGAGAAAATGTACTCCGCAATATTGTCTGTATCCACATTCCTAAACTCTCCATTTTCAATTCCTTCGTTTATTATGTCTTTTACTATTTGCCGGGCTTTAACGTTTATTTCGATAAATCTGTCGTTATCCCGATTTGTCACAAAAATGCTGTGGTCTTTTTCCACAAGATTTTTAAGGATAGAATTGTCATGAATGTACTCAAATGATTTTTTGCACATTGCCATAAATTTATCCGCACACATCTTCTTGGGCTTGATTTCCTCTTCCACCGCAGTACGCCACTTCAAAAGTTCATTTGAAACACTGTTTATGTATAAATCTTCTTTGTTTTTAAAATAGATGTATAAGTTGCTCTTTGTCATTCCCAGGCGGTCGCCGATATCCTGCATGGACGTTTTCTTGTATCCGTACTCTGAAAAAACCTCCGCGGAAACTTTTAATATTTCGTTGATTTTATCATTCATATTTTTCTCCTGAACAATTTAACGTTTTGTTCATATATTCACATTTTATCACTGCAATTTAAACTATTCAAGTATTTTATATTATTATTTCTAAGAATTTGATATAATAAGCGTATGAAACGAAAAGCAATACTAATAATAGCTGCAGTCCTTCTTGCTCTTATTTTAATATTCCGATTTGTGCCGCCTGTCAAAAGCTATTTTGTCATGAGCATATATTCATCCATTGAGAATTCCAAAAGCGTAATGCGTGAAAATGATTTTAAGATAAAAGTGCCTTCTTCAAGCGGCTGGTACCCTTTTGTAATAACATTCAATCCCGTTAATTTCGGCCGCTGGTCGGGCACGGGAGCTCAAATGTCCATCATGTATAATTTCGCTAACTTCAGCCTAAGTACAATGTCTTCTGACATATTTAATCCCCAAAGCCCTAAACACAGTTCGTTTTACGGCGCATACGCCCTGCACCAGGATGAAGGGTATTTCGGCTTTTACGACGACAGTGCTGATATGGATGAAATAATAATGGCTTTCAGCTACGATTACAAATTTTTAGTACTTGATGATTTAGGCTGCGAAAATCCTGTCTTTGAAGTGGTATCTTCGCAGGTTAAAGAAAATGTGAATTATCTTGACACAGAAGGGTGGAAGCAAATAGACGCAGTCATAAACAGCAACGCAATGCCACATAACTACACGGAAAACCATACGTCATATATTCAGTACGGAAAGCCTTATTTTAATGCTGAACAAGATTTTGCCGTGATTACCATGTACGGCAGAATGTATGTGAAAGCATTTGAGGATTATAATTCCACAATTATTATATACGTTATGTCGCCGGATAAAGGCACAATAGAAAAATGTGATAAAGACATTCTGCAAAATATTCTTATATCAGGCGTTAATTAGTCAGCACCTCCGTGCCGTTATATATTTCAATATAACTTTTTAGTTTTTCGTCTGTTATGTTGGCCGTTATCCCATCGACTATCCAGTCCATCTCAATTATGTCAGAAAGCCGAGCGTTTTCATCTTCCAGTATTCGCAGCTTTCCTGTTTTGTCAAAAACCGGCCCTTCAAATGGATATGCTGCCTTTGATATTATTCCGTTTTTCAGAAATTTCACCAGGCGTTTTGTGTCGTCCGAAACATTGCTTGATATTTCGATGTCCAGCATGCCTGTGTCCAGCCCCCACCAGTAATTCAGCCTTTGGGTTTTCGTGGGCAGTATTGACTGTACCGCACTGAACCTGTTGGATAAAATGTCTTCAATTATCGTGTCATAGAATTCATTCCAGTCCCATACAGGAGTGGCTATTTTCTCCCACCCCTGGCCTTTTTTCTTAAATAAACCAATGCCGTCAAACATGCAAGCTTTATCAGTGCAAAAAGAAGTGTTGTAGCATACATCGCAATCTAAGTTTTTAAGTTCCTCTGTTATTATCCGGTCATATTCACTTTCGTCCTGCAATGTGCTTGTTCTTGTTATCAGCCTGACTTTTGCTTCGTCTTTAATCATTTTCAGCCCCAGCGCAAACGCGTTAAGGCTCATAAGCGCTGACGGCAGCATTCTGGAAGACAAAAAAGCAAAGTTCTGCCTGCCGCTTAGCGAACCCGCGACAGCCCCAAGGATAAAAGCCTGCTCATAGCATCTGCCATAATACGTTTCAACATACTCAAACTTTGAAAATGAAGAGCACAAAAACAGTGACTTTTTGCTGTAGTGCAGAGATGCTTTCAAAATATTTTTGTGAAAAATCGGACTGGTAGCAAAAACAACGTCATTTGCCTTTACAATCTTTCTCATCTGCTCGTAATTGGCACTTCTGAATGATACATTGTAATAGCTTTTGGTGCTTATCTGGTTTTGATATTTTTCCTGCATTTTGTCCTGTGCCTGCTTGTGATACATGCTCCAGCCGCTCTTTGCGTCGTCCTGATATACAAACGCTACATTAAGATTGGTGAATCTTCTTCTATGCGCCCTTCCGGGTGACCCAATTGGAACATTCACCTTAACAAATTCATCTATATTGTCGCTTGCTACTGAGGCCAAAGTGCTTATGTATCTTTTTATTGTGCTTATGTATTTTTCTGTATGGGTATCATCATCAAAACCGTTAATTGTAACAAAATACAAGAAAGCGTCAGCCGTTGTTATTGGCAGGTCACGCCCGCCGTAGGCTAAATATACTTCCCTGAACTTTTCATAAAGCGAAACAGCAACATGTTTATATGGATTTTCTGCTACAAACTGATTTTTATTTTTCTCTATAAGGCTTGCCAGTTTTTCATATTTTTCAGGCCTGGAAAACCAAACCGCGTTGTATCCTGCAAGTTTATAAAAATCCAGGCTAGCATAATATATCATGCTCTTTAAATTGTTTTGATTCCTTTGGGGCATAAGGCGTGTAACCGTTGCCGGAAACGAAAAAATCCCACAGTATTTAAGAACGCTTACTCTTTTATTTCCCTCAATAACATATATTCTGTTTAAAAACTCATACGCTTTTATAGCGTCACGCAGCCCCTCTTCCTGCTGTATTCTGTACACGTTAGACCACTTATTTGCAAACTCAGTGTTTGGTGCCAAAAGCGGCATATAAGACCTTGAGAAACTGTTCCCTCTCATTTTTGTATATGTCCCGACAACCTGGCGCAAAGGAACATCAATTAACCCAATAGATATTTGATTAACAATTTTTGAGCCTTTAATTATTGTGTCCAGATCCCTGAGGTATGGATATCTGTCCTGCTTTTCCAGCCTTTCAACTTCTTCCGTGCCTCTTCTTCTGGCACTTACGTATCTATCCTGAATTCCGGTATCAAAAAATTCCATATGCTATACCTTCCTTTCAGCCTTATTATTCGCCGTATTTAAACAAATAGTACGGCCCTGTATTTATTATTTCCGTGTTTTTATAAATATGTTTCCTGGGTATTTTTCTGTCATAACTCCTGTGCTGGTGTCCGTGAAGAAAATATTTAGGAGAATATTTATCCATTAAACCAACAAAACATTTAAATCCTGTATGAGCCAGGTCCTTTCCGTCACCTATACCAAAAGCCGGCGAGTGAGATACAAATATATCTATACCACCTGCTTTTTTTATTATACGGCTGGATTTTGAGATACGCCTTTTCATTTCCTCTTCTGTATATTGGTGCAGCCTGTTCGGCCTGTATTTTATACTTCCTCCCAGCCCGAATATCCTGGCACCGTTTTTTGCAACATATATACTGCCGTCAATATTAATGCAGCCTCCCGGAGGATTAGCTTCGTAGCTTTCATCGTGATTGCCAGGGACATACAAAAGCGGCGCAGGAATCATAGTGGCCAAAAATTCCAGGTATGATGCTTTCAAATCCCCGCAGGATATTATCAAATCAACATCTTTAAATTTTTCCTTATCAAAATAATCCCATATATAATTGTCTTCTATGTCCGCTACTGCTAGTATGTTCATCCTTCTTCTTCCTTCTTCTTTTTAAGGCTGTATCATCTTACTTTTATTTGAAAAGTTCAAAAGATACTACCGTTATATTTTCCTCTTTATTCAGTTTCTCCCTGAGTTGTTCCACTGCTATTCTGCTGGGCACATTTGTGTATATTGTAACCTCCAGCCATTCTTCTTCACTGTTTTGAATATCAACATCCTTTATCAATATTCCTGCTCCGCCTATCAGCGAAAGCACATTCGCCAGCTCGCCGGGAGAATTTTTTATTCTAAGTTCAATTTCTGTTCTGTTTCTCTTTTTTGTAAATTTCTTTTCAATCATCTTGAGCACCGTAAGGACAATAAACGCTACAAGACTGGCAAACAACGCCGCCTGATAAAACCCGGCGCCTATTGCGATTCCCAGGCAAGCAACCACCCAAAGGCCGGCTGCCGTTGTGAGCCCTCGGACCCTGAATCCGTCCTTTATTATGCTGCCTGCGCCCAAAAAACCTATGCCGCTTATTACGTAGCTCCCCATCCTTGCAACGTCAATGTTTGCGTCGGGAAACTGATAATATATAAACTCATTTGTAAGCATGGCGACACACGCACCCAGGCAAACCAAAATATGTGTCCTGAACCCCGCAGAGTTTCTGCTTAGTTCCCTTTGAAAGCCTATCAGCCCGCCAACGAGAATCGCTAAAGAAATTCTTATAATTATTTCACGTGTCAGCAAAACACCACCCCCATCTTTTGCCTTCTTATCAACATTATACTACACATTGCGTTTATTTTATAATTATATCACTAAACATAAAAAAGCCGCGTTGCTTAAAATCACAGCTCATTTGAATATTCTCTATTAAGTTAAATTCTATTATTAAATTTGCTTATCTGTGTTTTTATTTCTTTTCTGCTCGGTTTCTTCCTTCATTCTCTTTACAGTATCTCTGTCAAGAAAATTAAATCTGGGGTTGTTACCGCCCAGGCAGTCATTGCATTTGTGTCCACATTCCGGGCATTCACAATAGCTTTTTTCTCCTTTTTCCACGTGCACCATAAAAGCTCCGCACATCTCACAACCGCATTTCATAAAAACCCTTTCTAAAAGTCCAGCAGCTCTTTGAGCTTGTCTTTTGTGTCTTCGTCTAAATAGGCTCCCAGCTGAGTTGAAGTGCTGACATTTTGCTTTCTGCTTCTCTCGGTTCCTTTTTTGATTATTTCGTTTAAAAATTCCCTCGCTGACATTCTATTTGCACCTTGCGAAAATACTGTCATCTGTTCTGCTCCATCGGATGTAGCCACACAGATATTCTGCTGATACCTGTTAAGCTTAG